>DAIMGQ010000013.1:0-17426 GCA_036723815.1 Candidatus Planktophila sp. | reverse complement strand
AGGGTTTGAAACTTGAGCAACTGATGTGGGTGATGCAGTGCTGCTAGAAGCAGTTGTCTGCACAGAAGCTATTTCGACCGCTGTAGCGGGGGATTCTTCTTGAACCTGTGCAACAACTGCGCCAACTCCAAGGATCAACGCGGTGGCGATCACTGCAGCAAGCGGCAGAGTCTTTGATGCCTTTGGTGGTAGCGCCGGACCATCGTTTTCTGCGATCTCAAACCATTCGGGCTTGTTGTTCTCAGTCATGGTAAATCCCTTCGTTGAGAGCAAGGTAACTATTATCCCTGTGAGGAGACTGTGATGCGCAAATTAAATCGCTGAGTAACCTTGTCCAGTGAGCGTTGCTATGCGGGGATATCTAGACCTGATGAAATTAAGGGTCGTTGAATTACTGCTCGTTTCCACATTACCGGCAATGGTCTTGGCCGCACAAGGTCTTCCAGATTTTGGATTGGCTATTGCGACAATCTTTGCAGGAACGTTAGCGGCCGGAAGTGCAAACGCATTCAACATGGTTATTGAAAGTGATTTAGATAAATTAATGGCGCGCACAGCAAAGCGCCCAATTGTTACCGGACTGATCTCTAAGACAAAAGCAACAGTATTTGCATCGGTGATTGGAATTCTGTCACTTACATTGTTCTGGCTCTTCACAACACCGCTAGCAACCTTGTTAGCACTGATTGCAATTGTTTTTTATGTCGTTGTTTACACAATGGCACTTAAGCAAAGAACCTCACAAAACATAGTTTGGGGTGGCGCTGCAGGATGTATGCCCGTTTTAATTGGTTGGGCGGCTGTTACCAATTCATTGTCAGTAACACCGTGGGCATTTTTCTTTGTTATTTTCTTTTGGACGCCACCACATTTCTGGGCGCTAGCCATTAAGTACAAAGATGATTATGCAGCTGCAGGCACGCCAATGCTTCCTGTTGTTGCAACAAAGGCACGCGTACTAGGTGAGATGTGGTTCCACACAACCCTGATGATTGCTTCATCTATTTGGTTAATTAGTTCAGCAGATCTGCCAACATGGTCAATGGTTGTAACCATTGCACTTGGTTTAGTTTTTGCACGCCAATTACTTGCTCTTAAAGAAGGCTCACCGGAGTATGGAAAAGTTGCCGGAAAAATCTTCCAGTGGTCAATTACTTACTTAAGTTTGCTTTCAGTTGTACTTGTTGCAGCACAATTACTTAGCTAAGGCCTGCTCTAGGTCTTTAATGAGATCTGATGAATGTTCTAATCCAATAGATAAACGCAACACTGATCCTGTTATGCCCATTTCTGCTTGTACTTCAGGGGCTAAACGTCGGTGTGTAGTAGATGCAGGATGAGTAATAAGAGACTTGCTATCACCTAAGTTGTTAGAAATATCGATCACACGGAGCTTGTTCATGAAGGCAAAGACCTCTTCTTGAGAGCCCTTGAATTCAATCCCGATAGTGCTTCCGCCGCCATTGTTCATCTGTTTCATTGCTAATTCGTGTTCAGGGTGAGACTTTAGTCCCGGATAGCGAACAGATTTGATTGCAGGTTGCTTTTCTAAGAACTCTGCAACTCCTTGTGCATTTGAAACCATGCTCTCAACACGCATGTGCATTGTTTCAAGTGATTTAACAAGAACCCAGGCATTGAAAGAACTAAGGGCTGGTCCTGTGTGACGAACGAATGGTAGAAGTTTTTCGACGATGTAATCTGCAGAACCAAGTAATGCGCCAGCTAATACTCGACCCTGACCATCAATGTGCTTTGTCGCTGAATACATGACCACATCTGCACCAAGTTGTAATGGCTTTTGCAGGACAGGTGAAGCCATCACGTTATCAACAATTACAGTTGCACCAACCTTATGTGCAAGATCGCTCACCATTTTGATATCAACAATCTCTAATAATGGATTACTCGGTGTTTCGATAAAGACAGCCTTAGTCGGCTTGCTTAGTGCTTTAGCCCAATCGGCAGGATTGTTACCCTTTACTAATTCAAAGGTCACGCCCCACTTTGGTAAGAATTCTGTAATAACAACATGGCAAGAAGAAAACATTGCAGCAGAGGCAACTACGTGGTCACCTTGCTCAACTAGGCATGCAAGAGATGCGAACATGGCAGACATTCCAGAACCTGTTGCCACGCACATTTCAGCGCCTTCAATTGCAGCAAGACGCTTTTCAAACATGGCAATTGTTGGGTTATGAAAACGGCTATATAAGTAGTGATCTGTTTCTTCGGCAAAGGAATCAAATGCTTCTTCAGCAGATGAATATGTGAAACCACTATTGAGATACAAAGCCTCAGATGTTTCGCCAAAACCAGATCGAGCTAAACCAGCGCGCACTGAATGTGTCTGTGGATGTAATTCCCAGTCAGGTCCCAGTGAATCCTTACGAGGTTGATAACCCCAAGGTCGTTTGCTCATGGGCTAATTGTGGCAGAGTAAGGGGTATGCCTAATACTGCTATTTCAGTCTCAGATCTCTCCAAAAAATATGATGATCGCTTAGCGGTCTCACATATCAACTTTGAAGTCCCTTTAGGGACGGTGTGTGGCTTTGTTGGCCCTAACGGATCGGGCAAGACGACCACTATGCGAATGTTGCTCGGCCTGATTACACCAACTACTGGGCAGGGCCACATCCTTGGTGAGCCAATAGAGCATCCCGAAAAGTATTTAAGTCGAGTCGGTGCAATGATCGAAGGACCGGCTTTTTATCCAGCACTGTCGGGATATGAAAACTTAATGGTTCTAGCAAAACTTGGCGGATTTCCAATTGAGCGAGTTCAGCAATTACTCGACAAAGTTGGTCTTGGAGATCGCGGTAAGTCAAAGTTTAAAACATATTCACTTGGTATGAAGCAGCGGTTAGGAATTGCTGCAGCCCTACTACCAGAACCAAAATTGTTAATGTTGGATGAACCAACAAATGGCTTAGATCCTGAAGGAATTCAAGAAGTGCGAGCACTCTTGCGCGATCTAGCAAATGAAGGAACGACGGTATTTGTTTCTTCACACTTGTTGTCTGAGCTAGAAATTATTAGTGATTACATTGTTATGTTGCGTAAGGGAGAGATTGTTTTTGCTGGTCCAATTGGTGAATTAATGGCTCAACAGCAACCAACGATTATTGCTAAATCACTCAACCATTCTGATTTGCTGAAAATTGTGGAGATAGCAGAAGCAGCCGGACATCATGCTGTGATTAGAAATGACTCTGTTCATGTGTTGGCTGAGATGGATTGGGCACCAGTATTGAACAAGGCGGCCTTCGATGCAGGAATCACATTGGCACAACTTGCTCCTCAGCTGCCAAATCTAGAAGAGACTTTCTTTGAAATGACGGGGGACAAGTAATGTTAAATGTCGTCAGAGCAGAACTACGCAAGCTTCGTCGTCCGACATTGTTTTTTGGCACGATAGGAGCAGCGCTCTTCTTCACAGGTTTGATTACATCTTTTATCTACTTGATGATTGATTCACCTCAAGGAAATGGTGATCGAGGTCGATCAATTAGTAGAGAAGTTTTAGCGCTAGCAAGTGGATCAGTTAACGGCTTTGCCTCCGTCGGAGGATTCTTAGGAATCATTGCATTGTGCGTCTTTGCCGCACAAACGGCCCAGGAGTACACATACGGCACCTTACGTAACCTACTGATTCGCCAACCGGGCCGCATGAAAATTCTTGTCGGAAAGTTAGTTTCTATGATGCTATTTGCGATCGCAATGATCGCAATTGCCGCTGTTGTCAGTATTACCATTTCTTACATCCTTGCCCCAGGTGCCGAAGTGAACACAGATCTTTGGTTCACCTCCGATGGGTTTGAAGCTATTTTCACCACCTTTACGAATGTGACAATTTCCGTTGTTGCCTTCGGAATTGTTGGAATGATTCTCGGTCTCCTTTTGCGCTCCCCAATTAGCGCAATTTCTTTCGCTGTTTTGTGGTTATTGATAGTTGAGAACTTATTGATAGCAGTAAGAAATTCCTTACAGAGCTGGCTGCCAGGTGCCCAACTATCTGCAATCGCCACTGGTGGAGCGGTAGATCTGACCTACAAACATGCACTTACTGTCGGTGGGTTATATGTAGCGGTGGGGGCAATTGTTGCTTCAGTGCTTTTTGTTCGTCGTGATGTAGCAAATTAGGGACACTCACAGGTAAAACCCCGCTTTTCTAAGGTTGGCCATTTATTCTTTAGACCTTCCCTTTCGAAAGGTTTTAAGTGAAAAAGTTTAGGGCGATCTCGCTTGCTGTAATTCTGGGGCTGACGATTTCGTCGGTGCCGGCTGTTGCGGTCCCTAAACCAACTGTGGCTGAAATCGAAGCTGCAAAGAAAGTGGAAGCAGCAAAGAAAAAGATTGCTGATGCGCAAGCTAAAAAGTTAGCTGCAGCCAATCAAAGCCTTCGGGCGCTAACTGCAAAAGCAAATGCTGCAGCTGCTGTGTATAGAAAAGCTCAAGCAGAGTTAGCTGTTGCAACTTCACTTGCTATGGCTGCTGCAAAACATGCCGCAGAAACTGCAGCAGCAGTTGCAGAAGCGCACAAAACTATTGGTCGCCTGGCATCAAATGCCTACATCATGGGCGGAAGCATGAGCGATATTCAGCCTTTACTAAGTGCCAACGGTCCACAAGATTTGATTGATCAGCTATCAACACTGAGCACACTAGGTGCACAAAATTCAGTTGCCCTTGCACAGTTTAAAGAAGCTGAAGCAGCTGCGCGTAAAGCCAAAGCTGCAGCAGATACCGCAAAAGCTGTGCAGCAAGTCGCAACAGATAAAGTAGCGGCAACGAAGAAGATTGCAGATGATGCAAAAGCAGAGCAAGCAAAAGAAGTTGCTAAGTTACAAAAAGTTCAAGATGAGTTAATGCGCCAGTTAATGAGTGCACGAAAAGTTCGAACAACACTTGAGCAACAAAGACAACTCGCATTACTCGAAGAGAGCCAAGCCAACACCGCTGCACAAACTGGCGGACAAAAAAGCGTCTGGCCAGATATTGGATTTAAAGGTCGATCAACATCTAGAACTACTCAAGAACAGCGTGACAAGGCTGTTGCATTTGCCAAGGCACAAGTTCTTGCACGTAAGCCATACATTTGGGGATCTGAAGGACCAAACTCTTTCGATTGCTCAGGACTTGTTTACGCTGCATATAAAGCAGCTGGACTTGGTTGGCCAAACTGGGATCGCCTCAATTCAGCTTTATATTCTGGGTATACCCAGCATGTTTCGTTAAAGGATCTGGTCCCAGGAGACTTGCTCTTCTACTCTTACAAGGGAAACATCTCAACAATTCACCACATCACGATTTATGCGGGTAACGGAATGATGTGGGAAGCCAACTCTAAAGACCGCGGCTTGCTGTATTCAAACATATACAGCATTAAGGGCTTGATGCCATTTGGTGGTCGCGTCTAAACCAGCACTACTCTTGTCCTATGACAACGGCCGTTCCTGCAGTTCGCAACGCGGTTCGAACCTGGCTGGAAAGATATGAAGCTGGAGACAAAGTAATTGTCGCCGTATCTGGCGGTGCAGATTCTTTAGCACTTGCTTACGCACTTTCTGTTGAAGCAGAAAAACTTGCGATTACTGTTATTGGTGTAACTGTCGATCATCAACTACAAGCTGCCTCATCTGCACAAGCAGAAAAAGTTGTAACACAACTTTCAAAGTTTGGTCTGAGCTGTGTAATCAAGAAAGTCACCGTTGATATCAAAGAAGGTTTAGAAGCATCAGCACGTAAGGCTAGGTATGAAGCGCTCAATGAAGTTGCCGAACAAGAAAATGCAGTTGCAGTTTTTCTTGGCCACACAAAAGATGATCAGGCCGAAACTGTTTTGTTAGGACTTGCTCGGGGCTCAGGAACTCGTTCGCTATCTGGAATGGCACATCACAATGGGCTTTATGTGCGACCACTTCTTGAAATTACTCGTAACCAAAACGAAGAGTTTTGCAAAGAAGTAGGTTTGGATTACTGGAATGATCCACACAATCAAGATTCGCAGTTTGCACGTGTTCGTGTTCGCACCGAAGCACTTCCGGTTTTAGAAAAAACTATTGGTCCAGGAATTTCAGATGCCTTGGCTCGAAGCTCTCACCTATTACGAGATGATGCAGATGCACTTGACCATTGGGCAAAGCGGGAAGAGATCCATCTGGATCTGCATGACTTGGATTGCGCCCATCTTGAATCCTTGCCTCGAGCAATTCGCACCCGAATTCTTCGATCTGCCATCTATGCCGCGGGTGCTCCTTCAGGATCGGTCTCAGCCGAGCATGTAAGCGCAGTTGAAGCCCTAATCTCCTCGTGGAGCAGCCAAGGTGCGCTCAATCTCCCCGGCGGTGTGAAGGTTGAGCGAATTTCGGGCAGACTTTCGCTCTCACCGCACAGACCATAGGGAGAACCGTGGATTTAGAAGCAGTCAAGGGCGATATCGAACGCGTAATCGTGACCGAAGAACAGTTGCAAGCACGTATCAAAGAGCTTGCCGCACAGGTTGATAAAGATTACGAAGGTAAAGACCTTTTACTTGTTGGAGTTTTAAAGGGTGCGGTTATGGCAGTTGCTGATCTTTCACGCGCATTGCAACGTCACATAGATATGGACTGGATGGCAGTTTCATCCTATGGATCCGGAACAAAGTCCAGCGGAGTTGTGCGAATTCTTAAAGATTTGGATCGCGATATCACTGGTCGCAATGTTTTGATCGTTGAAGACATTGTGGATTCAGGCTTAACACTATCTTGGCTAAAGGCAAACCTTGAATCACGCGGAGTTGGTTCTGTCGAAATTCTTTCAATCTTGCGCAAGCCAGAGGCAGCAAAGGTTGAAGTAAACGTCAAGTACGTTGGCTTTGATATTCCAAAAGATTTCGTAATTGGGTATGGGCTCGATTTCGATGAGAAGTACCGCAACCTTCCCTTTATTGGCGTGCTTGCTAAGCACATGTACGAATAAGAATTAGAAACGAGAATCCCCAGATATGTCACAAGTGCAAAAGCCTAAGAAGCCAATGAAGAAGAGTTTTACCAGCAAGAAAATGCCTAAGAAGCCGGCAAATACTGGTAGCAAGATATTTCGTGGACCGCTTTTTTGGATTATTGCGGCAATCTTTGCGGTAACAGTTTTTGGCCAGATCTCATCTGCTGGAAATAAATACACTCAAATTGAAACCTCTCAAGCTATCGATGCCATTACTCAGTCAAAGGTTCTTTCGGCAGAGCTAGTTGATAAAGATCAGAAGATTCGCCTAATACTTACTCCTGGCAACACAATTAATGGCGACTCAAAGGTTGAATCTTTCTATGTTGCCCGACAAGAACCAACCTTGGTTGACGCCTTAACTGCTAATCCACCATCAAAGGGCTGGAATGTAAAGGTTCCTTCGCAGTCACTACTCTTTTCATTCCTCTTCTCAATCGTCCCATTCTTACTCATCGGACTCTTGTTCTTTTGGATGATGAGTCAAGCTCAAGGTGGCAATAAGGTATTTCAATTTGGAAAGTCTCGTGCCAAATTGCAAGATAACGATGTACCTAAGACGACATTTAAAGATGTTGCAGGAGCAGAGGAAGCACTTGCTGAATTGGATGAAATTAAAGACTTCCTTGCAAACCCAGAAAAGTACGCGCCTCTTGGCGCAAAGATTCCTAAGGGTGTTTTATTGTTTGGTCCTCCAGGAACAGGTAAGACACTTCTTGCACGCGCAGTAGCAGGTGAAGCAGGAGTCCCTTTCTATTCAATTTCAGGTTCTGACTTTGTTGAAATGTTTGTTGGTGTTGGTGCAGCACGTGTGCGCGATTTGTTCAATCAAGCAAAAGCAAACGCTCCAGCAATTGTTTTCATCGATGAAATTGATGCTGTTGGTCGCCAACGTGGCGCAGGTATGGGTGGTGGTCACGATGAACGTGAACAAACACTCAACCAATTACTTGTTGAGATGGATGGCTTTGAGGAAAACTCTAAAGTTATTTTGATCGCTGCAACTAACCGTCCAGATGTTCTAGATCCAGCGTTGCTTCGTCCAGGTCGTTTTGATCGCCAGATCGCTGTTGATCGTCCTGATCTCAAAGGTCGCGAAGCGATCTTGCAAGTGCACGCAAAAGGCAAGCCACTTAGTGATGAGGTAAAGCTAGTTGATTACGCACGTCGCACCCCTGGTTTTACTGGCGCTGACTTGTCTAATGTGCTTAACGAAGCAGCACTTTTGTCTGCTCGCGAAAACAAGGCAGTTATTGGAAACCTAGAACTAGATGAAGCTATTGATCGAGTAATGGCGGGGCCACAACGCAAATCTCGTTTGATGAGTGATGAAGAACGTCGAGTCACTGCCTATCACGAAGCCGGTCACGCACTTGTTGCACATGCTTTGCCACACACAGATCCTGTTCACAAGGTGACGATCATGCCTCGTGGCCGCGCACTTGGTTACACCATGGTTCTGCCAGATGAGGACAAATACTCAACTACTCGTAATCAATTACTTGATCAGTTGGCGTATTCATTAGGTGGACGAGCAGCAGAAGAGTTGATTTTCCACGATCCATCAACCGGTGCTTCTAATGACATTGAGAAGGCGACAGAGCTAGCTCGCGCAATGGTTACTCAATACGGAATGACTGAAGCAATCGGTGCAATCAAACTTGGTGGCGGAGCGTCTGAACCATTCCTGGGTCGCGATTACGGCCATCAACGCAACTACAGCGAAAATATCGCAGGTATTGTTGATCGCGAGATTCGCCAATTAATTGAAAATGCCCACCAAGAAGCATTTGATATTTTGGTTGCTAATCGCAAGATTCTTGATGAGATGGTGATTGAACTTCTTGAAAAGGAAACTTTAAACAAAGATGAAATCGTAGCAATCTTTAAAAAGGTAAAGTTAGTGACTAAGCGTCCTGCATGGACCGGTTCTGCCACTCGTATTCCATCTGAGCAGCCACCAGTGGATGTTCCAGAGCGCATTGTTGTGGCACCAGTAGAAGCAAAGAAACCAACGCGTCGCAAGAAGGCTGCAAGTGACGGTAAATAAAGTGACTGTCTCTGATGGTCGCGCATCTGGTCCTTATGACCAGGAACGCGCTGAAAAGGCTGTCCGTGAGCTACTTATTGCCCTTGGCGAAGACCCTGAACGTGAAGGGCTAAAGGAAACTCCTGCACGCGTTGCTCGTGCGATGAAGGAAAACTTTGAAGGATTGTGGCAATCACCAGAAGATGTTTTAACAACAACTTTTGATATTGGCCATGAAGAGTTAGTAATCGTTCGAGACATTGAAGTCTTTTCACATTGCGAGCATCACTTAACTCCGTTCCACGGCGTTGCACATATCGGATATATCCCACGGGGAAAGATCACCGGACTTTCAAAGCTTGCGCGTTTGGTTGATTTGTATGCAAAGCGTCCACAGGTGCAAGAGCGATTAACTACTCAGATCGCAGATGCCATGGTGAAGATTTTGGACCCACTAGGTGTGATTGTGATTATTGATTGTGAGCATTTATGTATGTCGATGCGTGGAGTCAAAAAGTCCCATGCTCGAACTACAACATCTGCAGTCCGTGGCGCATTGCTAAATCCTGCTACACGTGCAGAAGCAATTTCACTTATCACTAAGGCGTAATACTCATGTTGATCATGGGCATCTTAAACGTTACCCCTGACTCTTTTGCCGATGGTGGAAGACATAATGAATTTGATGCGGCTGTTGCACGTGGTTTAGAAATGATTGCAGAAGGTGTTGACATCATTGACATCGGTGGAGAGTCAACTAGACCTGGAGCGGAACGCGTAAGTGAAGCAGAAGAAATAACACGCACTATCCCGGTCATAACTGAATTGGCAAAACATGACGTAAAAATCAGCATTGACACAATGCGTGCAAGTACAGCAGAGGCCGCAATCAAAGCTGGTGCATCAATCATCAATGATGTCAGCGGGGGATTAGCAGACCCTCTTATGTTGCAAACCGCTGCCCGTCTAGGAGTGCCATACATTGCAATGCACTGGCGCGGACAGTCAAAAGATATGAATTCAAAGGCCATTTACAACGATGTCGTCATTGATGTGATTTCAGAGCTACAAGAGCGCATTACCGCTGCTTTGGATGCAGGTATTGAAGTTAGTAATCTAATTATTGATCCAGGTTTAGGTTTTGCTAAAGCTGCCGAACATAACTGGGAGATCATTGATTCAGTCGATTCCTTCGTTGATTTGGGATATCCAGTTTTAATTGGAGCATCGCGTAAGCGTTTTCTCGGTGGGGAATCTCCAGATGAACGTGAACAAGCAACAATTGATTTAACAAAGCGACTTGCCACCACAGGTGTGTGGGCGGTTAGAGTTCATAGCGTGAAACCACATAAGGAGGTGTTGGCACAGTGAGTGATCAGATTGTTCTAACAGGCATCCATGCTTTTGGTTATCACGGATTATTTGAGCAAGAGCGCAAAGATGGTCAAGATTTCTTTGTGGACTTAACATTGTCAGTCGATTTGAAGGCGGCTTCACAATCAGATGCGATTGCAGATACCGTCAATTATGCCGAGATCACCGATTTGGTTGTCGAAGAGATAACAAGTAATCCTGTCAACTTAATCGAGAAGCTAGCCGCTCGAATTGCAGAGCGAGTACTAAACCAACACCTTAAAGTGCAGTCTGTGACTGTCACCGTGCATAAGCCTCAAGCCCCGGTGGCTGCGCAATTGAAAGATATTGCAGTTGTTGTAACTAGATCACGATGAAAGCTGTAATCGCACTTGGTGCCAATATCGGTGAACCAAAAGAGAATCTTGATTTAGCAATTGCACTACTTCGCGAAGCAACTGATGTTCAGTTGATATCTAGCTATTACACAACCACACCAGTTGGTGGACCAGAGCAACCTGATTACTTAAATGCTGTGTGCATTATTGAAAGCGATCTGCCCGCAATGGATCTATTGTCATTGCTACATGGCATCGAAAAGAGTTTAGGTCGGGAGCGAATTGAACATTGGGGACCCCGGACCATTGATTTAGACCTCATTCAATACGGGGGGTTGTTAAGTAAGGCTGATGAATTGCAGTTGCCACACCCACGCGCACATGAGCGTCGATTTGTTTTACAGCCTTGGTTTGAAATTGAGCCTGATGCAATCCTGCTCACGCATGGAGCAATAAAAGAACTTTTGGAGCAATTGCCTGCTTAGAGGTAAACTTTGTTGTATCTCGCCCGGTACCCCACGAAAGGACTGGAGCCACTGAAATGACTGTGTTAGTGCCAACTATGGGTGCCTTGCATAAGGGCCACCAAGCGTTGATTAAACGTGCGCGCACATTGGATAAAGATGTAATCGTAAGCATCTTTGTAAATCCATTACAGTTCGAAAACAAATCAGATTTAGAACAGTATCCACGATCACCAGAGCGCGATATCGAAATTGCAACAATTGCTGGCGCTACCGAAGTGTGGTTTCCAGAGTACGAAGACCTTTACCCAGAAGGATTCACAACTCTTAGCGCTGGGGCCTTAGGAAATGTATTTGAAGGTGCATCGCGTCCTGGACACTTTGACGGTGTTGTTACAGTGATTGATCGCCTCTATGCCATTGCAAAGCCAGACAAGGCTGTTTTTGGTGAAAAAGATTTTCAGCAGTTAACAATTGTTAAAGCGTTGAAGAGCAAAGTTGAGATCATCAGCGTTCCAACGGTTCGTGAATTTGATGGTTTGGCTATGTCCTCACGCAATCTGCGACTCAGTGAAACGGGCCGAAATGTCGCACTAGTTATTCATCGCGCGTTGGCGGCGGCAAAGCTAGCCCCAACAGTTGAAATTGCGCAGGAGGTACTCAATACAACGCTATCTACTGAGCCTGGATTCGATAAGGATTACGCAACGATTATTGATGAAAAGGATTTCTCACTAGCAAATGAGAGCACAGCAAACCGCAGAGCAATTATCGCCGGATGGGTTGAGGGAGTTCGCTTGATTGACAACATGCCAATGGTGGGTAGATAACCATGTTATTAACAGTTGATGTTGGAAATACAAATACCGTTCTTGGAATCTTTGATGACAAAGAAATGGTTCATTCTTGGAGAGTTAAAACAGATCCTCGCAGTACCGCTGATGAATTGTGGCTGCAGTATCGATCTCTGATCGAGGATTACACGGTGACAGGTTTAGCTGTTTGTTCAACAGTTCCTGCAACATTGCGCGAACTTCGCACAATGATTACCGATTATTTCTCAGATGTTCCAGTAACTATTGTTGAGCCCGGTATCAAAACTGGTGTGCCACTACTAGTTGATAACCCAAAGGAAATTGGTGCAGATCGCATTGTTAACACCTTGGCTGCTCACACCTTGTTTGGCGGTCCAGCAATCGTTGTGGACTTTGGAACTTCAACAAACCTTGATGTTGTCTCACCTAAGGGAGAATTTCTAGGAGGAGCATTGGCTCCAGGAATCGAAATCTCAGTTGACGCGTTAGCTGCTCGCGCCGCCCAGCTGCGCAAGGTCGAATTAATCAGACCAAAAAATGTCATAGGCAAGAACACTGTTGAGGCTTTGCAATCGGGAACTATTTATGGATTTGCTGGCCAGGTTGATGGATTAGTTGATCGAATTACGGCAGAACTAATTGATTCATATTCCGAAAAGCCAACAGTTATTGCAACAGGTGGATTAGCCCCATTGATAATCGGAGTTTCAGAAACAATCGACCATCATGAGCCTGATTTGACCCTCATCGGACTTCGCCTAATTCACGAACGAAATGCCTAAGTCGGTAGACTTCGCAACCTATGAGCACAGAAAACGCACCGATTGAAGAGGATCTGCCTGAGCAGCTCCGTATTCGACGTGAAAAGCGCGCCTCATTATTAGAGCGCAATATTGAGCCATATCCAGTCTCAGTACCCCGCACGAAATCTCTTGTTGAAATTCGCGAGAAGTATGTTGGACTTGAAATTGATGTTGCTACAGGAGATATCGAATCTCTAACAGGACGAATCATCTTTAAGCGCGATACAGGAAAGCTTTGCTTTGCAACGTTGCGCGAAGGTGATGGAACAGAACTACAAGCCATGTTGTCATTGGACAAGGTCGGTCAAGAAGTTCTTGATTCATGGAAAGCTGATATTGATTTAGGTGACATTGTTTCTGTAACGGGCGAGATTATTACGTCAAAGCGCGGAGAACTTTCAATCCTTGCTAACTCTTGGACTCTGGCTTCAAAGTCACTACGTCCATTGCCAAATGATCACAAACCAATGTCAGAAGAGACTCGCGTTCGTATGCGTTATGTGGACTTAATTGTTCGCCCAGAAGCACGCAGCAATGCTCGTATGCGCCCAGCTGTCATGAAGTCACTTCGAGACACATTTGATAAAGCAAACTTTGTTGAAGTTGAAACTCCAATGCTTCAGGTGATGCATGGTGGAGCGGCTGCACGCCCATTCAAATCATTCTCTAATGCTTATGACATGGATCTGTACCTACGTATTGCACCAGAACTATTCTTAAAGCGCTGTGTTGTTGGTGGTATCGAACGAGTATTTGAAATCAACCGTAACTTCCGTAATGAAGGTGCTGACTCATCTCACTCACCTGAGTTTGCAATGATTGAAAGTTACATGGCCTATGGCGACTGGATGTCTATCGCTGATTTAACGCGCACCCTTGTTCAGAATGCTGCGATGGCAGTTGCCGGTTCACATGTCGTCACACATCATGATGGACGCCAGGCAGATCTAGGCGGCCAGTGGAAGCAGATCTCCTTGTATGACGCTATTTCTAATGGTGTTGGGCAAAGCGTTACAGCCCTTACCCCTATTGCAGAATTGAAGAAGATCGCTGAAAAGCTAGGCATGAAGATTGATCCAAAGTGGATTACCGGAAAGCTTGCTGAAGAGATTTTTGAACACGTTGCACGCCATGAATTAATTGAACCAACTTTTGTAATGGGCTTCCCAGTTGATACTTCACCACTAGTTCGTGCACACCGCGAGCTACCTGGTGTTGCTGAAAAGTGGGATCTATATATTGATGGCTTTGAACTTGCAACAGGCTACTCAGAATTAATTGATCCTGTTGTTCAGCGCGATCGTTTAATTGAACAAGCAACACTTGGCTCCAAGGGTGATCTTGAAGCGATGCAAGTAGATGAAGATTTCTTGCGCGCAATCGAGTTTGCAATGCCACCAACTGGTGGAATGGGAATGGGTGTTGATCGTTTGCTCATGGCACTGACAGGTCTTGGAATTCGTGAAACAATTTTGTTCCCACTTGTCAAACCTGAAATTGATTAACTCATGCAGATTCGTCCAGCACGTACTAGTGACATCAAAGGGATTCGCAAGTTAATCGATTCCTACGCTCCACAAGGCCGTTTGCTTTCAAAAGAAACAGTTACTTTGTATGAAAGTGTTCAGGAATTTACTGTTGCAGTTGAAGACAATGAAGTTGTCGGCTGCGGCGCATTACACATCTTGTGGGAAGACCTTGCAGAAGTTCGTACAGTTGCAGTGTCAGAAAAGGTTCGTGGCAAGGGTGTTGGTCATCAAATCCTTGAATCAATTATTGACCGCGCAAAGGTGATTGGTGTGGAGCGAATCTTTTGTTTAACTTTTGAAACTGATTTTTTCGGCCGTCATGGCTTTGAGGTAATTGAAGGAACTCCAGTTGAGCCAGAGATCTACAAGGAACTCCTGCGCTCATATGATGCCGGTGTGGCAGAGTTCCTCGATCTTGAGTCGGTAAAGCCCAATACCCTGGGAAATACCCGAATGCTCAAGAAGCTATAGGAACCTAGATTTAGTCCATTTTCGGGCATAGGACCGCCATATTTGGGGTTGCAAAACACAAATGGAATCCACCTCGCGAGCGTAGGCCTGCAGGTATTAGGCTTAACGAAAGATCGACCCAAAGGAGCACCGCCCATGTTTGAGCGCTTTACAGACCGAGCCCGCCGAGTTGTTGTGCTGGCCCAAGAAGAAGCACGCATGCTCAACCACAACTACATCGGTACAGAACACATCCTGCTTGGATTGATTCACGAAGGCGAGGGTGTTGCAGCCAAGGGCCTTGAATCATTAGGCATCTCACTTGAGGGCGTGCGCGCACAAGTTGAAGAAATAATCGGACAAGGTCAGCAAGCACCAAGTGGTCATATTCCATTTACTCCGCGCGCGAAAAAAGTTCTAGAACTTTCACTTCGTGAAGCGTTGCAGTTAGGTCACAACTACATTGGGACAGAACATATTCTGCTTGGATTGATTCGCGAAGGTGAGGGTGTTGCTGCACAAGTTCTTGTAAAGCTTGGTGCAGATCTCAACCGTGTTCGCCAGCAAGTTATTCAACTTCTTTCTGGTTACCAAGGAAAAGAAGCTGTACAAACTGGTGGACCTGCAGAAGGCACACCATCGACATCATTAGTTCTTGATCAGTTTGGTCGAAATCTCACACAAGCTGCTCGCGAAGGAAAGCTTGATCCAGTTATTGGTCGCGAGAATGAAATTGAACGCGTGATGCAAGTTCTTTCACGTCGCACAAAGAACAACCCAGTTCTAATTGGTGAACCAGGTGTTGGTAAGACAGCTGTTGTTGAAGGTCTTGCGCAAGCGATCTATAAGAACGATGTCCCAGAAACTTTGAAAGATAAGCAGCTGTACTCATTAGATCTAGGTGCACTTGTTGCAGGTAGTCGCTACCGTGGAGATTTCGAAGAGCGCTTGAAGAAGGTGCTTAAGGAGATCAAAACTCGCGGTGACATCATTCTTTTCATCGACGAAATTCACACACTTGTTGGCGCTGGAGCTGCAGAAGGTGCAATTGATGCTGCAAGCATCTTGAAGCCAATGCTTGCACGTGGTGAGCTACAGACAATTGGTGCAACAACACTTGATGAGTATCGCAAGCATGTTGAGAAGGATGCAGCCCTAGAGCGCCGCTTCCAGCCAATTCAGGTTAAAGAGCCTTCTGTTGCCCACACAATTGAGATCTTGAAGGGTCTTCGTGATCGTTACGAAACTCATCACCGTGTTTCAATCACCGATGGCGCACTTGCAGCTGCTGCAAACCTTGCAGATCGCTATGTTTCAGATCGTTTCTTGCCAGATAAGGCAATTGACCTTATCGATGAAGCAGGTTCACGTCTTCGCATTAAGCGCATGACAGCACCTGCTGAACTTCGGGAGTTTGATGAAAAGATCGCAAGTGCTCGCAAAGAAAAAGAGTCTGCAATCGATGGTCAAGATTTTGAATTAGCTGCAACCCTTCGTGATAAAGAAAAGACACTTATCACTGCAAAGCAGGAAGCTGAGAAGAATTGGAAAGCAACCGATCTAGATAAGGTGACTGAAGTTGATGAAGAACTCATCGCTCAAGTCTTATCTGCCTCAACTGGTATTCCAGTCTTTAAGTTGACTGAAGAAGAGACAGCACGACTACTTCGCATGGAAGATGAATTACACAACCGTGTTATCGGACAAGACCAAGCGATCAAGGCGTTGTCACAAGCAATCCGCCGCACACGCGCAGGTCTGAAGGATCCACGTCGTCCTGGTGGATCATTTATCTTCGCTGGTCCTTCAGGTGTTGGTAAGACTGAACTTTCTCGCACTCTTGCTTCATTCTTGTTTGGTGATCAAGATGCGTTGATTCAGCTAGATATGTCTGAGTACTCAGAGCGTCACACCGCATCACGTTTGTTCGGTGCACCTCCAGGATATGTTGGTTATGACGAAGGTGGACAGCTAACTGAAAAGGTTCGCCGTCGTCCATTCTCTGTTGTACTCTTCGATGAAATTGAAAAGGCACACCCAGATATCTTCAACTCACTTCTACAGGTTCTAGAAGAAGGTCATCTAACAGATTCACAGGGCCGAAAGGTTGATTTCAAGAACACTGTCATCATCATGACAACAAACCTTGGTACTCGTGACATCTCTAGGTCACTCGGGCTTGGCTTTGCTAACAGCGATGACGATATGACTAATTACGATCGTATGAAGGGCAAGGTAAGTGATGAACTTAAGTCACACTTCCGCCCTGAGTTCCTCAACCGTATTGATGACATCATCGTCTTCCACCAGTTGACTAAGCCTCAGATTATTCAGATCGTTGATCTCATGCTGAAGAATCTTGATGATCGTTTGCAGGCTAAGGACATGGGCATCGAGCTCACTCCTGCTGCTAAGGATCTTCTTGCAGAGCGTGGTTACGATCCACTTCTTGGAGCACGTCCACTGCGTCGTGTTATTCAACGTGAGATCGAAGATGGATTGTCAGAGCGAATCTTGTTTGGTGAGCTAAAGGCTGGCGAGATCATCGTTGTTGATGTTGAAGGAGAAGGGGCTGAAGCAAAATTCACATTTGCGGGAGCACCAAAGGTGGCAACACCTGATACTCCTGAAGATCTTGCTGAAGCACCAACTGCTT
>DAIMGQ010000012.1:0-21244 GCA_036723815.1 Candidatus Planktophila sp. | reverse complement strand
GCGTTGCTCATTCTTCGTCTAGTTCCTCAGGATTAACTTCAAGTCCAGCTTCGACATCTTCATCGCCGCGCAGAGCAAAAGTGAAGTTAGGCTCCCAAGAAATTACAACCTCATCGCCCTTATCAAATGGTGGAACACCATCATCATTTTGCTCAAAGACCATTACTTCTTGTCCCCAAGGCATGGTTACTTGGTACTGAGTTGAAACACCGATGTATGAAACATCTTCAATACGACCACCGGTCAAGATGTTTCCGCGAGTAGGTGTTCCTACAAGTGAAATACGGAATTTTTCTGGACGAATGCCAGCGTAAATCGAACTATCAACCGCATGGCTTCGGTTCTTTGGCATTGAAATCTTTTGTCCAAATAGATCGACAACCAGGTTGTCTCCATCTGTGCCTTCAATGCGTCCCTTAATAAGGTTTGATTGGCCCAAGAAGTTAGCCACAAAAGCAGTACCGGGGTTGTCGTATAGATCTGCAGGAGATCCCATTTGCTCAATTTCGCCCTCGTTCATAACTGCGATGGTGTCAGCCATAGTCATGGCCTCTTCCTGATCGTGTGTCACGTGAACGAAAGTTAAGCCAACCTCGCGCTGAATCCACTTGAGTTCAATCTGCATCTGGCGACGTAGCTTGAGATCTAGTGCGCCTAATGGTTCATCGAGCAAAAGAAGTGCCGGGCGATTAACAATCGCGCGAGCCAATGCAATGCGCTGCTGCTGTCCACCAGAAAGCTGCGTTGGCTTGCGTTGGGCAAGATGAGGCAGTTCAACTAGATCAAGAACTTTGTTTACATCTGCATCCACATCTTTGATTCCACGACGGCGCAAACCAAATGCAATGTTTTCAAAAATAGTTAAATGTGGAAACAGTGCATAGTTTTGAAAGACAGTATTAATTGGACGCTGATATGGACGTTTCGTCGTGATATCAGTTGAACCCAAGTGAATACTTCCAACGGTTGGCTCTTCCAACCCTGCGATCATTCGCAAAGTTGTTGTCTTGCCGCATCCTGAAGGCCCAAGTAATGCAAAAAATGAGCCTTCAGGAATAGTTAATGACAAATCATTAACTGCGGTGAAATCTCCATACGTCTTTGTTATACGCGTTAGACGTAAGTCGCCGTGCGTTGCAGATGAAACGTCGGCCACTAGTTGCCGGCGGCCTTCTGGAATGCTTCGCCCCATGTAGTTTCTTCTGCTGGAGTAAGTGAGCGGAAGACGCTGAGCTTCTTTGATGTTGCATCATCAGGGAAGATGAATGGGCTGCTCGCAAGTTCTGGAGCAATCTTTTCCATCTCAGCCTGAGCACCCTTAACTGGGCAGACATAATTAACATATGCCGCAACTTCAGCTGCAATTGCTGGGTCGTAGTAGAAGTTAATCAACTTCTCCGCATTTGCCTTACCTTCTGCAGAGGCTGTTGAAGGAATCATCAAGTTATCACCTGAAATAGTTCCGCCTGAATCTGGAATTGCAAAGTCAAACTTGCCTTCATTTTCTGATTTCAAGATAAACATATCGCCAGACCAGCCAATAACTGCTGTGGCATCACCAGAAGTGAGATCTTCGGCGTATTCATTGCCCTTTACGCCGCGAATCCAGCCATCGCTAATCTTCTTCGCCATGAAATCAACTGCGTTCATGAACTGATCCTCTGTAACAGTCTGAAGATCTACTCCCTGCGAGCGCAGAATAATTCCAATTGTGTCGCGCATTTCTGAGAGAACAACAATCTTTCCCTTGTTCTGAGGTGCAAATAGTTCTTCGAGTGTGCGAATTCCCTTTGGATTCTTTGCTGTGTTCCAACCAAATCCAGCCATGATTCCCTGCCATGTCAATGATTGCTCACGGTTAGGATCAAATGAAGGTGATGCGAGTGAATCAAGAATGTTTGACTTGTTGGGAATATTTGCTGCATCAAACTTCTGTGTGTATCCAAGACGGATCCAACGTGCAGCCATCCAGTCAGTTGGTGTGACTACGTCATAACCAATGTCCTCGCCCAACTTAAGCTGAGCTTGAACCTTTCCATAAAACTCATCATTGTCGTTGTAATCTTCAAAGTACTCTGCAGTGATACCAGTCTGTTCTTTGAACTTCTCAAGTGTTGGGTACTTCTTTGTTTCTTCGTCGTAATCAAGATACAACGGCCAGTTACCCCAACGTACTGAATTAGCGCTATCAGCTGAATCTGATCCGCCACCGCAAGCAGCAAGTAAACCTGCTGCACCTAAACCGCCTGCGCCTGCGAGAACCCCGCGGCGAGAAACCATTGCACCAAGAATTGATTTTGCCTCTGGTGAGAGTGAACTTTCTTTTGACATACTGATTTACTCCTTAAGGGTTAAGCACAAGCTAGTTGTCGGATTACCGAGCCTCAAGCTTCCTGTGGGTTGTGGGTTGATAGGTCGTGATGGAACAAGGGGAAATACTACGCCCCAAGATTAGTCATTACATGCTTAATTCGCGTGTAATCCTCGAAGCCATATGCAGAGAGATCTTTGCCATATCCCGAGCGCTTGAAACCACCATGTGGCATTTCGGCAACAAGTGGAATGTGGGTGTTGATCCAGACACAGCCAAAGTCAAAGGCCTTAGCCATGCGCATGGCGGTTCCGTGGTTGGTGGTCCACACACTTGAGGCCAATCCATACTCAACCCCGTTGGCCATAGCCACGGCCTGGGCCTCATCGGTGAACTTTTGAATGGTAATTACAGGCCCGAATATCTCTTTCTGAATCAGTTCATCTGCTTGCTCCAACCCCGCAACAACTGTTGCTGGGAAGAAAAAGCCTGGGCGATCTAACGCACTGCCGCCAGTTGTAACCTGAGCATGTGCTGGGACCCTGGACAAAAGATCTGTGATCCGAGCTAACTGATTTGAGTTGTTAACAGGACCTAGGAAAACATCTTCATCGGCAGGTGCGCCAATGGCGACCTGCTTTGCCTGCTCCGTGAGCAGGGCGACGAATTGATCATAAACAGAGTCTTGGACAATCACTCGTGTTGCGGCAGTGCAATCTTGACCAGCGTTGAAGTAGCCAGCAACTGCAATGGCTTCGGCTGCTGCTGCTAAATCAGCATCTGCAAAGACAACAACTGGTGCTTTGCCACCTAACTCTAAGTGCACACGTTTTAATTGCTTAGCTGCAGATTCCGCAACCTTTATTCCGGCGGCAACTGAGCCAGTAATTGCAACCATGTCAGGGCGTGAATGGTTAACAAGTGATGCACCTGTTTCGCGCTCGCCACATACAACATTGAAAACTCCCGCTGGTAAAAACTCCGCCATCAAATTGGCCATCCACACAGTTGAAGCAGGAGTTGTATCACTTGGCTTTAGCACAACAGTGTTACCTGCCGCAATTGCCGGTGCCCACTTCCACACCGCCATCATCATTGGATAGTTCCATGGTGTTACTTGACCAATAACTCCAACTGGTTCGCGGCGAATCATCGAGGTCATTCCTGGCATGTATTCACCAGCAGCTTTTCCTTCAAGATTTCTAGCAGCACCTGCAAAGAATCGAATCTGATCAAGCATCGGTGGTACTTCTTCTGAAGTTGTCAGTGAAATTGGTTTGCCTGTGTTTTCGCACTCGATACCAATAACTTCTTCGGACCGTTCTTCAATCGCATCAGCAATTTTTAGAAGTGCGCGTTGGCGCTGGGATGGTGTTGAATCGCGCCAATCTGAGAATGCATCACTTGCCGCCTTGAACGCTGCATCAATATCTGCTGCATTTGATTTAGGGGCGGTTGCAAAAGGTTGGCCTGTTGCTGGATTTACCAGAGTTGTAGTTTCACCTGATTGTGACTCTACAGACTTACCATTAATGAAGTTACTGAGCTTTTTCATGTGCCAGAGCCTAGCAATTCCCCAGGAATCTAACTAGTAGGTGAAACTTTCTCAGCTGCTGCCAACTGCCCACATGCACCATCAATTTCGCGACCTCGGGTATCGCGAACAGTTACCGGGACGCCATAACTTTCAAGGATGCGTACAAACTCTGCTTCGTCTTCTCGTCGGGAGGCGGTCCACTTTGATCCAGGAGTTGGGTTAAGTGGAATCAAATTAACGTGAGCATTTCTGTTTTTTAGCAAGCGACCCAATAAATCAGATCTCCAGGATTGATCATTGATATCTCGAATAAGTGCGTACTCGATGGAATAACGCCGGCCTGTCTTCTTTTCATAGGCATCTGCTGCAGCTAGTACTTCTCGGATGTTGTAACGATTATTAATTGGAACTAGCGAATCACGAAGTTCATCATCTGGTGTGTGCAGAGAAACTGCCAATGTGCAGTTAATTCCTTCGTCCATTAGTTTTTCTATACCGTTAACAAGCCCGACAGTTGAGACGACAACTGAACGAGCTGAGATTCCTAGGCCATCGGGGTTTGCATCAGTTATGTTGCGCAAAGTCCGCACTACAGCGTTGTAGTTTGCTAATGGTTCGCCCATCCCCATAAAGACAATGTTTGAAAGTCGCGTAGGCCCGCCAGGTAGTTCTCCGTTGGCACATGCACGTGCTGCAGCAACGATCTGATCTGTGATTTCTCCGGCCGATAAGTTTCTTGTTAGACCTGCTTGACCTGTTGCACAAAATGGGCAGTTCATTCCACATCCAGCTTGAGAAGATATACAGACTGTCACGCGATCGGTGTAGCGCATCAAAACGCTCTCAACTAGAACGCCATCGTGCAATTTCCACAAATCTTTCCTTGTCATTCCATTATCTGTCGTGCGCGTTGTGACTAACTGAATCATTTGAGGGGTCAACGCATCAGCAATTGCTTGGCGCTCTGCGGCTGGGATGTCAGTCCATTCCTCTGGATTACTAGAAAGGTGGCTGAAGTAATGAGTTGCCACCTGGGTAGCTCTAAAGGGCTCGAAGCCGAGCTCTTTTGCAAAGGCTTTGCGCTCTGCTGGTGAAAAGTCCGCCAAATGCTTAGGTGCCTTCTTGCGCTGCACTGGCTCATCAAAAACAAGTTTTACTTCAGGGATCTGTCCACTCATAAGAAGTGCTTAACTAATTCAAGTGCCAACCACATGGCAGGTGCCGATAACACAACTGAATCGAGTCGATCTAACATCCCGCCATGGCCTGGCAAAAGCGTTCCCATGTCTTTCAAACTTAGATCTCGCTTCATGGCACTTTCAATCAAGTCACCACAGGTAGCGGTAAAAACAATCATGAGGCCAACAATGATGCCAATCCACCAATCCATGTTCATTATGTAATGAAAAGCAAGGCACCCGCCAACGATTGTAAATACAACTGAACCAGCTAAACCTTCCCAGGTTTTCTTGGGAGAAATCGTTGGGACTAGTGGATGCTTACCGAACAAAACTCCAACAAAGTAACCAAACGTGTCATTACAACCAACTAAAACAACAAAAGTCATTACACGTTGAAAGCCATTACTTGGTGTTGCTAGCAAAATGAGGAAGCCTGCTAGAAAGGGAAGATACAAAAGAGTAAAAGTTGTAGCTGTGGCTTTCCCGACAAAGCCTTCAGGGCCATTTAATAGCAAGCGAATCAACAAAATTGGAAATGAAATTGCAGTCGCAATGGCAAGACCTGCGATTCCATCAATCCATGCTGCGCCTAAGAGTGCTACTGCGGCGATGGAAAGTGAAGGAAAAGAAATAGCGATAGATCTTGAATTAAATGCCCGCACAATTTCGCGGATTCCAAGGACTACTGCAGTCCCCAAAACAACAAGAAACAACTCTTTATACACCGAGAGTGAAAACCAAATCAATCCAAGCAATGAAAGACCAACAACAATTGAAGGCACCAGCTTTCGCCCTGCCTTCTTATTGATCGCTTCGTTGATCGAATGTATATCGGACATGAGTGAACCCCTTATACCTCGAGGAGTTCAACCTCCTTGTGCTTGAGCATGTCATCGATCTTTGCAACGTGATCTGCAGTTACTTTTTCTAGCTCTTTTTCACCGCGTGCTAAATCATCTTTTCCAATCTCGCCATCTTTTTCCATTTTTTCCATCGCTTCTTTTGCAGCACGACGTATATTGCGCATCGAAATCTTTGAATCTTCAGCCTTGCTCTTAACTACCTTGATAAATTCCTTACGACGCTCTTCAGTTAATTGTGGGAAGTTAACTCGAATTACTGTGCCGTCATTTCCGGGGTTTACGCCTAAATCTGATTCACGAATAGCCTTTTCAATAGAAGCCATAGCCCCCTTATCAAATGGTGAAATAAGTGCCATGCGTGCTTCTGGAACTTGAATTGAGGCTAGTTGTGACAAGGCCGTATAGGTGCCGTAGTAATCAACCATTACTTTATTAAAAAGTGACGGGTGGGCGCGACCTGTGCGAATTGTGGCAAAGTCATCTTTTGCAACTTCTATTGCCTTATTCATCTTTGTTTCAGCGTCTTTAAGAGCGCTTGCTACATCTGCCATGGTCCTTGCTCCTCTTACTACTTCTTACTACAAGCCTGTCGCTTATGCGACAAGAGTCCCAATTACTTCACCACGCACAGCGCGTGCAATATTTCCATTCTCCATTAAATCGAATATGACGATCGGCAACTTGTTCTCGCGGCACAGCGCAAAGGCTGCAGCATCTGCCACAGCTAATGACTTTGAGAGAACTTCATCGTAAGTAATAGTGTCGTACTTGGTGGCAGTTGAATCCTTCTTAGGGTCTGCGCTGTAAACACCATCAACACCGCTCTTTGCAAGAAGAAGCGCTTCTGCTCCAATTTCAAGTGCGCGCTGGGCAGAGACGGTATCTGTTGTAAAGAATGGCATTCCAGCACCAGCACCGAAAATAACTACGCGACCTTTTTCAAGATGGCGAATAGCACGCAATGGAATGTATGGCTCTGCAACTTGACCCATGGTGATTGCTGTCTGAACGCGGGTTTGAACACCCTCTTTTTCTAGAAAATCTTGAAGTGCCAAACAGTTCATTACTGTTCCAAGCATTCCCATGTAGTCGGCGCGGGAGCGATCCATGCCGCGCTGTGAAAGTTCGGCTCCGCGGAAGTAATTACCGCCACCAACAACGATTGCTACCTGTACGCCGCTTCTGGCAACATCTGCGATTTGTTTTGCAATATCTTGCACAACATCAGGATCAACACCGATGCCTTTAGCGCCACCAAAAACTTCTCCAGAAAGTTTAAGGAGCACTCTCCGATACGTACCTCTTGTACCGGGCATGAGTGCTCCTTAATCTGCTAAATATTTGGCAGTAACTTACTTGGATATTCTAAGTCTAAGCGATCCGACCTAGTCCTTATTGACCCACGCGGAAGCGATGGAAAGCCTTAACAGCTGTTCCAGCCTCATCGAGGATCTGCTTAACAGTCTTCTTTGCATCCTTAGCAAATGACTGCTCGATTAAGGAAACTTCCTTAACAAAGCCAGCCACTCGGCCTTCGATGATCTTTGAGAGAGCAGCCTCAGGCTTGCCCTCTTCGCGCGCTGTCTCTTCTGCGATACGACGCTCGTTCTCAATCAAGTCAGCAGGTACTTGTTCGCGGTTAACAAACTGCGGCGCAAATGCTGCAATGTGCTGTGCGATGTCCTTGCCAACTTCAGCTGCATCCTTAACAAGTTCAACCAAAACACCAACCTGTGGTGGAAGATCTGGGCTTGTACGGTGCAGATAAATTCCAACTGGTGAATCCTTGATAACAGCGATTCGGCGAACTTCAATCTTCTCACCCAATGTTGCATTTGCTTCATCAACTACTGCTGAAACTGTGCTGCCATTAGCCATGGTTGAAGCCAAGAAAGCTTCAACTGAGTCAGATTGTGCATTTTGTAGATGTGCAAGAAGCTCATCAGCAAGTGCAACGAAGCGCTCACCCTTTGCAACGAAGTCTGTTTCACAGTTCAGTTCTAGCATCACACCAAGGTTGCCCTCGACCTTTGCAACAACTGCGCCATTTGAAGTTAAGCGACCTTCGCGCTTTGTAACGCCTTTGAGTCCCTTAACGCGAATGAGGTCTAACGCCTTTGCGTAGTCGCCATCTGCTTCATCAAGTGCCTTCTTGCAATCAAGCATTCCCGCTGCAGTTGCTTCGCGAAGCTTCTTAACATCGTCAGCTGTGTAGTTAGCCAATTTATGCCTCCGGTGTTGTTGTAGCTGGTGCTGACCCGTCGAGAATTTCCTTCTCCCAATCAGCTAATGGCTCGCCCGCAGCAACTTCTGTTGGTGCATCTGACTTAGTTTCTTCCTTAACATTTGCAGAACGTGCCTTAAGGCCCGCAGCAATTGCATCGGTGATAACGCGTGTTAGCAAGTCGATTGAACGAATTGCATCATCATTACCAGGAATCTTGTAATCAACTTCATCTGGATCGCAGTTTGTGTCCAAGATTGCAATAACAGGAATACCAAGCTTCTTGGCTTCCTGAACTGCAAGGTGTTCCTTCTTTGTGTCAACAACCCAAATCGCTGAAGGCAACTTAGTCATGTGACGAATACCGTCTAGGTTCTTAAATAGTTTTTCGCGTTCGCGGCGAAGAACAAGGAGTTCCTTCTTTGTTAGAAGTAGATCGTTCTTCTCTTCTAGAGCTTCTAGCTCCTTCAGGCGCTGAATACGCTTGTAAACGGTTGGGAAGTTAGTAAGCATTCCGCCTAACCAACGCTCTGTCACAGTTGGCATTCCAACTCGTGCAGCGTGGTTGATTATTGGCATGTGTGCTTGCTTCTTTGTTCCAACGAACAAAACGTGGCCACCCTTTGCAACTGTGTCCTTAACAAATTCATATGCTGAATCGATAAGTGCAAGTGATTGCTGGATGTCGATGATGTAGATGCCATTGCGCTCTGTGAAAATAAAGCGCTTCATCTTTGGGTTCCATCGACGAGTCTGGTGTCCGAAGTGGACTCCGCTGTCGAGGAGCTCTCGCATTGTTACAACTGCCATGACGGCATACTCCTTCTTAGGTTTTCGCGCAGTGCGCAATAAACCCGCTCGGTTTATGGCCAAACAATTTGTAAGGCCCGTCGCACTCAAAATCACCGACCACAATTTCTTGTGGACCGAGGTGGTTATGCCGACCTGAGTCAGTGAGTGCTGAGATGTCACCAACCCGAAGGTTGGTGCAGGAGAAATCTTACCTGAGCGTGAGCGTGGAAATTACCGCCCAATTAGGCGTAGAGCTCCCCAGGCAGTGATGCGAGCAACTGCTTCCAGGGCGATAGCAAAGGACATTTTGCTCTTTCCATGGGTTCTTTCAACAAAGGTGATTGGAATTTCAGCGATCGATCCCCCACGAGAAATTGCTCTGCGGGTCATCTCAATCTGAAAGCAATATCCCTCGCTGCGGATAGTTGATACTTCCATCTTCTTTAATAGTGCAGTTGTGTAAATTCTAAATCCAGAAGTTGTGTCTTTCACTCCGAGCGATAACAGCAATTTCGCGTAAGTATTTGCAGACTTGGATAAGTACTCGCGAAATCTACTCCAATTCTGAATGGCACCATCTGTAACCCAACGAGAACCAATAAGTAAGTCTGCGCTACCTATCCATTCCATCATTTTTTCTAAGTCCTGCACTTGATGGGACCCATCAGCATCCATTTCAATGATGTAGGTATATCCACGCTGTATACCAATTGAAAATCCTGTGCGGTAAGCACTGCCAAGACCTTGCTTGCCCTCACGTTCAATAACTTCAATGGCGTGCATCCTGACAATGTCAGCTGTGCCATCAGGTGATCCATCATCAATTACCAGTACATCAACATCAAGGTTCTTCAAGCCTGAAAGTACTTCACCAATACTTTCAGCTTCGTTGTATGTTGGAATAACTACTAAAGAGGCTCTCATGCGCGTGGATGTGCTTGCTTGAACGCTTTTTGTAAACGTTCAGTAGAAACATGTGTATAGATCTGAGTTGTGGCAAGTGATGCATGTCCTAGAATTTCCTGAACGGTGCGCAAGTCTGCTCCACCTTCAAGTAAATGAGTAGCCGCTGAGTGTCGCAAAGCATGAGGGCCCATTCGCTCTATTCCCTCAATTGCTTGCAATGCGTTGTACACAACGGTTCTAACCGTACGTTGATCAATCCGTTTTCCGCGAGCACCAAGAAACACAGCATCTGCAGATTGTGAATTAGCTAGCGATTCTCTTCCATCCTTTAGCCAAACTTTCAACGCTCTTATTGCAGGGTTTCCCAGAGGAATTGTGCGCTCCTTATTTCCCTTACCTAACACCCGAATCGTTTGGCGCTCGTAATCGATATCGGACAGATTTAATCCACATAGTTCGGCCACACGAGCACCCGATGCATACAACATCTCAACCATTGCAACATCGCGTAGTGAAATAGGTGTCTCTTCTTCGGCAGCCCGCGTTGCCAGTGAATCCATGGCCACCTCTGCATCTGCAATTTCAAGTACTTCAGGCAGCGTGCGATGGCCTTTAGGTGTTGCCAATGTGGCCGCAATATCTTTTTCTAAATACTTATTCTTAAGCGCCCACTTTGTAAACAAGCGTACAGAGACCGCCCGGCGTGACAACGTCGTGCGCGCTACCCCCTTAACTTGTTGGTTTGCCAGCCATGAGCGCAAGTGAATTAGCTCTAACTGGGAAATATTCGTGACACCAATTTGCTCAAGGTGTGCGATCAAACTCTCCAGATCGCCAAGATATGCACGGATTGTGTGGACAGAAAGGCTGCGTTCAACTTCTAAGTGGCGAGTAAAAGCTGCTATTAGCTTTTCGTATTCATCGCTCACGGTGTGAGTTTACTCGGGCTTACGTCCCTGACGCAGTAAGCCAAAGGTAACTGCATCTTCAAGTGCCATCGCAGATGCTGCAATAACGTTTTCGTGCACACCAACCGTGTTCCACTCGCCCTTACCGTCAGTTGTTTCGACCAAAACGCGGGTTACAGCGCCGGTTCCCAAACGACCTTCAAGGATGCGAACCTTGTAATCGATAAGTTCTAGAGAAGAAAGTTCTGGATACAGCTTGAGTAATCCAGTACGCAACGCATTATCAAAGGCGTTAACAGGACCGTTTCCTTCACCCTTGCATGTGATCTCTTGTCCACTAGCAGTGACCGTCACTTCAGCCTTAGTAATAATTGATTCATCTGATGCACGTTCTACCGATGTTACCCAGTGATTGATTGTGAAAAACGCTGGACGCTTTCCTGACATTTCTTCATGTACAAGCAATTCAAATGACGCATCTGCAGCTTCGAATGTGAATCCGCGGGATTCCATTTCCTTGACCCGATCAACAATGCGACCGATAAGTTCCTTGTCCCCACCAAGATCAACACCAAGCTCTTGAGACTTTAGTTCGATTGATGCGCGACCTGCCATGTCAGAAACCAACATACGCATGTCATTGCCAACAGCTGAAGGATCTTCATGCTGATACAGCGATGGATCAACCTTGATTGCACTTGCATGCAAACCTGCCTTGTGGGCAAATGCCGAAACACCAACGTATGGCTGGCGAGAACTTGGTGCGACATTAGTAATTTCAGCAACTGCATGTGAAATTCTAAATGCCTCGTGCAGTGCATTTTTAGGCAAGACAAGCTGCTGCTGCTTCAATTCAAGGTTGGCAATGATAGTTACGAGGTCAGCGTTTCCTGTGCGCTCTCCATAGCCATTTAAAGTTCCCTGCACATGTGTTGCACCAGCTGCAACGGCTGCCATCGAGTTTGCAACTGCGCACCCAGTGTCGTTGTGACAGTGAATACCAAGTCGAGCATTACTTGCGGTTAGAACATCATGAACAATCTGAGAAAGCTCATCTGGCAACATTCCACCATTAGTGTCACACAGCGCGATTACATCTGCCCCTGCCTCTGCTGCGACTCGGACAACTTCTAGCGCATAGGCACGGTTGCTGCGATAGCCATCAAAGAAGTGCTCTGCATCTAGAAAAACACGCTGACCTTCTTGAATTAAATGAGTCACAGAATCACGGATCATGGCAAGGTTTTCATCCAATGTCGTTTTCAGCGCTAGATCAACGTGGCGATCAAATGCTTTTGCGACAAGTGTTACAGCTGGTGCACCGCTATCGCGCAATGCTCCTAGCAATACATCATCAGCAGCATTTGCATTGGGACGACGAGTCGCACCGAAAGCAACAAAAGTTGCATTCTTTAATTTTAGTTCTTTCTTAGCAAGTGCGAAAAATTCGGTGTCTTTAGGGTTGGCTCCTGGCCAACCACCTTCGATGAAACCAACACCTAAATCATCTAGATGACGTGCGATATTGAGTTTGTCATGGACAGAAAGATTTAAACCCTCTTGTTGCGCACCATCACGAAGGGTTGTGTCATAGATATGAAAAGCATCATTTACTGGCATTACTTAACCGCACTCATCCAGTTATGTGAATCTTTGATAGTCCCATGTTGAATTCCGAGTAAGTGATTGCGAATCTGCATTGTGATTGAACCAGGCCGTCCATCCCCTGTTACCCATGTACCCATCGCACTTTTTGCTTGACCAACAGGAGAAACAACTGCAGCTGTTCCACAGGCAAAGATTTCAGTGATTTCACCTGATGTAACACCATCTCGCCAATCATCAACTGACAACATGACTTCATCAACTTTATAACCAAGATCTGCTGCAACTGACAAAATCGAATCGCGAGTAATTCCTGGGAGAAGAGTTCCAGTTAGTTTTGGCGTAATGACAGTTGCATCAGCACCTTTGCCCTTAACAAAGTAAAGGTTCATGCCACCCATCTCTTCAACCCATTTGCGTTCCTTGGCATCAATCCACACAACCTGATCACAACCCTCTTCTGCTGCAGCCTTTTGTGCAATAAGAGATGCTGCATAGTTTCCACCGCACTTTGCTTCGCCAGTTCCACCTTGAGCAGCACGCACATATTCAGTTGAGATCCACACAGAAACAGCTTTTGATGGATCAAAGTAAGCACCTGCTGGTGTTGCAATAAGAATGTAAGACGCCTTATTTGTTGGGCGAACACCAAGTCCAACCTCTGTTGCAATCATGAATGGGCGAATATACAAAGACTCCCCCACCTTGCTCGGAACCCAGCCTGCATCTTGCTTCACAAGTGCTTCGACTGTTTCCATAAACAATTCAACGGGCATTTCTGGAAGTGCTAAGCGACGTGCTGAGTTAGCAAAACGCTTTGCATTTGCTGTTGGACGAAACAATGCAATAGATCCATCTGGTTGGCGATATGCCTTCATGCCTTCAAATATCTCTTGGCCGTAATGAAAGACTGCAGTTGCAGGATCCAAAGAAATTGGACCGTAGGGCATCAGGTGCGGTTCGCCCCAGCCATCCTTTTCACTCCATTCGCACATAACCATGTGGTCGGTGTAGTACTTACCGAATCCACCTTCAGCAACTAACGCATCGCGTGTAGCTGAATCTTTGGCATTTGGATTTAGAGTGATTTTCATGAGATTACAACGCGCTTGCTAGCGCATCTCCAACTTCACTAGTGCTGCGCTTCTTGTCTCCGCGCGCCAAAAGATCTGCCGCAACTACACGCTCAACATCACGAGCAGCATCGGCAAAACCAAGGTGATCAAGCATCATGGCAACTGACATAACAGTTGCAGTTGGATCAGCTAAATTCTTTCCAGCAATATCCGGTGCTGAACCATGAACAGGTTCAAACATTGATGGGAACTTGCCAGTTGGGTTGATGTTTCCGGAGGCTGCAAGTCCGATGCCACCGCAGATTGCTGCAGCAATATCAGTCAAGATGTCTCCAAATAGATTATCTGTAACAACAACATCGAATCGTTCTGGGTTAGTAACAAAGAACATCGACGCTGCATCAACATGCAAGTAATCAGTTGTGATTGCTGGATACTCCTTAGCAACCTCATTAAATGTGCGAGTCCACAAACCACCAGCTCGAGTTAATACGTTGTTTTTATGCACAAGGGTCAGCTTCTTACGCTCACGCTTTGAGGCACGCTCAAAAGCATCACGAATTACGCGCTCTGCTCCGCGACGCGTATTTAAGCTCTCTTCAGTTGCGATCTCAGCATCTGTTCCTTCAGCTAAGACACCACCAGCACCAACGTATGGGCCTTCTGTACCTTCACGAACTACAACAAAATCAATTGGAGCTTTCGTTGCAAGTGGTCCTGTAACACCTGGCATTAATCGTGCCGGGCGAAGATTGATGTAGTGATCAAATGCAAAGCGAAGCTTTAGCAATAGCCCACGCTCTAGCACTCCACTTGGAACAGTTGGATCTCCCACGGCACCCAGCAAAATTACATCTGCCTTTGCCAGTTCTGCCAATGTTGCATCAGGCAAAACTTCACCTGTGCGATGCCAAAATGCTGCTCCAAGATCATATGAAGTCTTCTTGAATTCAACCCCATACTTCTTTGCAACAACATCTAAAACCTTGAGGCCTTCGTTTACAACCTCAGGGCCGATACCATCGCCTGCAATAACTGCCAGATTAATTGTCGTCATTAACCCACCAAAGTTACGGAGCGCACTACTTCTGCTCCTGTTTCCTTCTTAACCGATGCTGTGAGTTCATCACTGATGACTGAATCAACTGTGATCGCCATCAAAGCATCTCCGCCTGCTGCACTACGTGCAACCTGCATGCCTGCAATGTTGATGCCAGCTTTTCCTAGTGCATTACCCACAGTGCCAACTACACCTGGCTTATCTGAGTAACGAAGGAACAAAAGATTTTCAGTTGGTGGAAGGTCCAGATCAAATCCATCAATTGCAATGATCTTTTCGACCTTACGGATACCCATTAATGTTCCATCAACGGTAACGATCTTGCCATCGGCAAGTGCTGCGCGAAGTGAAATCATGCTGCGGTATTCAGGGCTTTCAGGATCTGTTGTAACAGAGGAAGTTACGCCACGTTCTGCAGCAAGTGCTGGTGCATTGACGTATGTAACATCTGAAAGTCCGCAACCAAGTAATGCTCCCTTAAGAGCACTTGTTGCAAGGATTGAAGAGTCGTGTTCTGAAATATCGCCCTTAACAGTCAGGTCCATACTTACTGGAGCCTCACCTGCGATTGCTGTTGCAATCTGAGCCATTTTTTCAACCAATGGCAAGCTTGGACGAATCTCTTCGTGAATTGCCCCGCCTTTAACATTAACCGCATCTGGAACGAGTTCGCCGGCAAGAGCCTTACGTACCGAAACAGCAACTGCAATTCCTGCACGCTCTTGTGCCTCATCTGTTGAAGCACCTAAGTGAGGCGTTGCAACAACTTGATCTAAAGTAAACAGTGGTGAGTCTGTGCATGGTTCGGTTGAGAACACATCAATACCCGCTCCTGCAACACGACCTTCTGTGATTGCATCAAATAATGCTGCCTCATCAAGTACGCCACCACGAGCAGCGTTGATGATGCGAACAGAAGGCTTTACCTTCGCCAATGCATCAACGCCAATGAGGTTTGCTGTTTCCTTCGTCTTTGGAAGGTGAATCGTGATGAAATCTGAAATCTTTAGTAGTTCATCAAGTTCAACAAGACGCACACCAAGTTGTGCTGCACGTGCTGGCTGTAGATATGGATCGTATGCAACTACATCCATTCCAAATGCCTGCATGCGATGAGCAACTAATTGACCAATACGACCAAAGCCAACAATTCCAAGAGTCTTCTCAAAAATTTCTGCGCCTGTGTACTTTGAGCGTGCCCACTTTCCATTACGCAATGCTGCGTGTGCTGGAGAAATGAATCGTGCAGATGCCATTAGTAATGAAATTGCCAATTCAGCAGCTGAGACGATGTTTGAGGTTGGTGCATTAACGACCATGACGCCTGCTGCAGTTGCTGCAGGGATATCAACGTTATCTAGACCAACACCGGCGCGAGCAATTACCTTCAGACCCTTTGCTGCAGCAATAGCTTCAGCATCCATCTTTGTGGCTGAGCGAATCAAAACAGCGTCTACACCTTTAGCAAGGGCTGCAAGAAGTTCTGCACGGTTTGCACCATCACAGTTAACAACTTCGAAATCAGGACCTAGCGCTTCAAGTGTTGCTGGGCTGAGTTCTTCAGCGATTAAAACAATAGGTTTAGCCACGCGCTGCGCTGCCTTCTTTGTAATCGTCGCCCTTTGATTGCTTCATCCAAGAAAACATCTTGCGAAGTTCGCGGCCGACTGCCTCAATTGGATGTGTCTCTCCCTTAGTGCGAAGTGACTTAAATTCAGGTGCTCCAGCTTCTTGGTCATCAATGAAGCGCTTTGCAAAGACACCACTCTGGATATCTGCAAGAACTGCCTTCATGTTTTCCTTAACGTGTGGATCAATTACACGTGGACCAGAAACGTAATCACCAAACTCTGCTGTGTCAGAAACTGACCAACGCTGCTTTGCAATTCCGCCTTCATACATAAGGTCAACAATCAACTTGAGTTCGTGCAAGCACTCAAAGTATGCAACCTCTGGCTGGTATCCAGCTTCTGTAAGTACTTCAAAGCCATACATAACTAGCTGTGATGCTCCACCACAAAGAACTGATTGCTCACCAAATAGATCTGTTTCTGTCTCTTCAGTAAATGTTGTGAGGATTCCGCCAGCGCGAAGTCCGCCAATTGCCTTTGCATAAGAAAGGGTCAGTGGCCATGCATTGCCTGTTGAATCTTGCTCAACAGCAACAATTACTGGCACTCCACGACCTGCTGCATATTCACGGCGAACCAAGTGTCCTGGACCCTTTGGTGCAACCATGCAAACATCAACTGATGCTGATGGCTTGATGTAACCAAAGCGGATATTAAAACCGTGTCCGAAGAACAATGCATCGCCATCTTTAAGGTTAGGCAAAATTGAATCTGTGTAGATGTGACGCTGCAAGTGATCTGGCGCTAAAATCATGATGACCGTTGATTCCTTAACCGCTTCAGCAACACTCACAACGCGAAGGCCTTCTGCCTCTGCCTTTGCACGAGATGGTGAACCATCTTTTAGGCCAACGCGGACATCTACGCCGCTGTCGCGCAAGTTAAGCGCGTGTGCGTGTCCTTGTGATCCGTAACCGATGATCGCGACTTTGCGACCCTGGATGATTGAAAGATCAGCATCCTCTTCGTGATACATCGTTGCTGCCACGGTATTTCTCCATTCGCCTTTGTGTTGGTGACTTTAGTTTTGGTAATCAGCCTGACCGCTATCAGCGGTAGGAATGCTTTGAGTGCTAAGGGTACGGTCTGCCAGCGAACCGCTGCCACGCTCAATGGCAACAAGGCCAGATTGAGCCAGTTCACGGATGCCAAAACGCTCTAAAGCGTTAAGTAGGTCACTGATCTTTGCCGCATCTCCTGTGGCCTCGATGGTCACAGAGTCAGAATCCTCATCAACGATTGCTGCGCCATAGGTTTCAAGGACCGCTTCAACATCAAACTTGTTTTTGGGTGTGGCAGAAATCTTCACCAGTAGTAGCTCGGCTTGAACGGAATCTTCCAGTTTTAGTTCTGCAATATGAATGACGTTAACCAACTTATCCAGTTGGCGAATTACCTGTTCCAACGAATGGCTTTCAACATTAATCACAATAGTCATTCTTGAAATATCAGGATTTTCTGTTGGGCCTACTGCAAGAGAATCGATGTTGTAAGCGCGACGTGAGAAAAGACCTGCAACGCGCGCAAGTACACCTGGTGAGTTTTCAACCAGAACTGAAAGTGTATGAGTACTCATCAGAGCTCCTGTGAATCCCAGTCAGGCGCCATTTCACGCGCGATCTTAATATCATCATTTGAAGTTCCAGCAGCAACCATTGGCCACACCATTGCGTCGCGGAAAACACGGAAATCAACAACAACAGGTTGATCATTAATCGAGTTCGCAAGTTTGATTACTGCATCAACATCTTCTGGGCGATCACAGGTTAATCCAACGCAACCCATCGCATCAGCCAGTTTTACAAAATCTGGTACTCGCTTTGATTCAAGATTTGTATTTGAATATCGACCTTCGTAGAACAATGTTTGCCACTGGCGAACCATTCCCAGAGATTCATTGTTAATGATCGCAACCTTGATAGGAATATTGTTTAGCGCACATGTAACAAGCTCTTGGTTTGTCATCTGGAAACATCCATCGCCATCAATTGCCCATACTGTTGTGTCAGGTGCTCCAACTTTTGCACCCATCGCAGCGGGAACTGCATACCCCATTGTTCCAAGACCGCCAGAGTTCAACCATGTTCGTGGATTTTCATACTTAACAAATTGCGCAGCCCACATCTGGTGTTGACCAACGCCGGCAACATAAATTGCTTCTGGTCCTGTAAGTGCACTAATTCTTTCAATTACATATTGTGGGGACAATGAACCATCTTTTGGAGTGTCATAGCCCAACGGGTAAGTAGCACGTAATTTGTTCATCGCAGCTAGCCATGGAGCAAGATCTGCACGCCCCTTTGCAAACTCTTCCTTAATCGCAGGGATAAGTGCCGCGATTGTGTGCTTGAGATCGCCCACTACTGGGACATCTGCATAGCGATTCTTCCCGATTTCTGCGGGATCAATATCAGCGTGGATTACCTTTGCATTAACAGCAAAAGTTGAAAGCTTTCCAGTAACACGATCATCAAAACGTGCGCCCAAAGTAATAAGCAAGTCAGCTTTTTGTAGCGCTGTAACAGCGCCAACAGTTCCGTGCATGCCAGGCATTCCATAATGTTGAGGGTGGCTATCTGGGAAAGACCCAAGTGCCATGAGTGTTGTAACAACAGGCGCGCCAACTAATTCAGCAAGTTGCATCAACTCTTTTGATGCATTTGATTTGATGACGCCGCCACCAACATAGAACACTGGCTTTGAAGATTGAGCGATTAACGCTGCTGCATCTTTAATCGCCTGATTTTCAGGTTCGATTTGGGGATGGTAACCAGGCAAAGATAAATCCTTTGGCCATACAAAATCAGTTTCTTTCTGCAATGCATCTTTTGCGATATCAACAAGGACTGGACCTGGGCGACCTGACGAGGCAATATAAAACGCCTCAGCAATTGCTCGAGGGATATCGTCTGGATCAGTAATTAAATAATTGTGCTTGGTAAACGGCATCGTAATTCCGCGAATATCTGCCTCTTGGAAAGCATCTGTTCCGATTGCTGCCGATGGAACCTGACCAGTAATTGCAACCATCGGAACTGAATCCATTGCAGCATCTGCAAGTGGAGTAACAAGATTTGTCGCACCTGGACCAGATGTTGCAATACAAACACCAACGCGACCTGTTACTTGGGCATAGCCAGTTGCCGCATGTCCTGCGCCTTGTTCGTGGCGCACCAAGATGTGGCGAATACTGCTATCAAAGATGGGATCGTAGGCAGGAAGAATTGCACCACCTGGAATTCCAAACATCACATCGACGCCGGCTGACTCCAAAGATTGCACGAGTGATTTAGCTCCACTCATCTTCTTGCTCATATCCATCTCCTTTCAAATCTCTAAATGAAAAAACCCCCAGATAACTGAGGGTGGCGCCTGATCACAAATTGATCACGCGCCCTTAAATCACCACCACAAATGTTGTGCTCATGTGCCCATTCTCCAATGAAGCAGGCTCAACGTCAAGGGATGAGATGCACATCTCATATTGTGAGAGCGCTACTGACAGATCGCACCCTTGGATGCGGACTGAACCAACTTTGAATACTTGGCTAAAACACCTTGGGTGTATTTATGCGTGAGCGGCTTCCAACCAACTTTTCGGGCTTCAAGTTCTGCTGGATCTACTAGCAAATCTAATGTGCGATTTTTAATGTCAATGCGAACCATGTCGCCATCTTTAATAAATGCAATGGGTCCACCATCAACTGCCTCTGGTGCAACGTGGCCAACACATAGACCAGTTGATCCACCAGAGAAACGTCCATCAGTTAATAGCAATGTTGACTTTCCAAGTCCTGCGCCTTTAATTGCGCCAGTGATCATTAGCATTTCACGCATACCAGGTCCACCCTTTGGGCCTTCATAACGAATTACAACTACATCGCCAGCTGTGATTGATCCATTTTCGAGTGCGTCCATTGCAGCTTGTTCGCGTTCAAATACTCGAGCGGGACCTTCAAAGCTTTCAATTCCGATTCCAGCTGTTTTGCAAACAGCACCTTCAGTTGCAAGCGAGCCGCCAAGAATTGTGATTCCAATGTCGGTAGACATTGGAGCAGAGACAGCCTTTAAGATTTGTCCATCTGGATCAGGAGGATTGATCTCCTTCAAGTTCTCAGCCATCGTCTTGCCAGTGACAGTTAAAACATCACCATGCAATAAACCAGCATCAAGTAAGCCTTTGAGAACGACTGGGATTCCGCCAACCTTATCGACATCGCTCATTACAAATTGACCAAATGGCTTTAGATCTCCTAGTAAAGGAACTTTTGAACCAATACGGTGGAAGTCATCCAGAGATAGATCTACATGTGCTTCATTGGCAATAGCTAAAAGGTGTAGAACGGCGTTGGTAGAACCACCTAATGCCATCAAAATCGTGATTGCATTTTCAAAGGCAGGCTTAGTCAAAATATCGCGAGTAGTAATTCCTTGGCGAATAAGCTCTACGACAGCGGCTCCAGATGCAATTGCATAAGTGTCACGACGGCGATCAACAGCTGGAGGCGCTGCAGATCCAGGCAAAGATAGTCCAATGGCCTCGCCAATACTTGCCATTGTGTTTGCGGTGTACATACCGCCGCAAGCACCTTCTCCCGGACAGATTGCACGTTCAATTTCATCCACACGTTCTTTTGTAATGAGTCCCCGAGCACATGCACCAACAGCCTCAAATGCATCAATGATTGTTACATCTTTACCATCTACTTGGCCCGGCAATGTAGATCCTGCATAAACAAAAACACTTGCAACGTTGATACGCGCAGCTGCCATCATCATGCCTGGCAATGATTTGTCACAACCAGCAAATGTGACCATCCCATCCAAGCGCTCTGCTTGCATTACACACTCAACAGAATCAGCGATTACTTCACGCGATACTAATGAGAAGTGCATTCCTTCGTGCCCCATTGAGATTCCGTCGGAAACAGAAATAGTTCCAAATTGCATTGGAAAACCGCCGGCGTCAATTACGCCTTGCTTAGATGCTTTAGCTAAGCGATCGAGAGATAAATTGCATGGCGTGATTTCATTCCATGATGATGCAATACCAATTTGTGGTTTGACCCAATCCGCATCGCCCATTCCAACTGCACGCAACATTCCACGTGCAGGAGCTCTTTCAAGTCCATCAGTTACTACTCCTGAGC
>DAIMGQ010000011.1:18197-21353 GCA_036723815.1 Candidatus Planktophila sp. | reverse complement strand
AAGCAACGACGGCTGAGGTTGTATTCACAGTCTTTACGGTAATCGTTGGCTGCGTTTCATTCAGCGGATCAATCATTACCTTTATGAAGCTGCAAGAACTGATGACTACTCGCCCCGTGATTTTCCCAGCCGGCCGCTTCATTATCGCTGCGACATTGATTTCAGTTCTTGGCGTTGGTGGTTGGGTGGTAAGCGCTCTTGGAACAACACCACTTTTGATTCTTGCAGGATTATCACTGCTATTTGGAATTTTGTTCGTGCTACCCGTTGGTGGCGCAGATGTGCCGATTGTTATCTCACTTCTCAATGCATTTACTGGATTAACAGTGGCTGCAAGTGGTTATGTACTTGATTCAACTTTGTTGATCATCGCTGGAACACTTGTTGGTGCATCAGGAACTATCTTGACCCGTTTGATGGCAGAGGCAATGGGACGTTCATTGTTTGGCACATTGTTCGGTGCATTTACGGCAAAGCCTCAAGATGTTGCTGCAGCCGGTGAAGAGCGACCAGTTCGTTCTGGCTCACCAGATGATGTTGCAATCTTGCTTAACTATGCCCGCCGCGTTGTCATCGTTCCTGGTTTCGGACTTGCTGTTGCACAAGCACAGCACACAGTGCGCGAATTAGCAGACTTAATGATTTCAAAGGGCATCGATGTTGCCTACGGCATCCACCCTGTTGCAGGTCGCATGCCAGGACACATGAACGTGCTGCTTGCAGAGGCAAATGTTCCTTATGATCAATTACAAGAAATGGATGAAGTAAATCCAACATTTGGTCAAACAGATGTAGCAATTGTTATTGGTGCTAACGATGTAGTTAATCCAGCAGCGCAAACAACTCCGGGATGTCCAATCTACGGAATGCCAATCTTGGAAGTTAATCACGCTGCCAACATCATCTTCTTAAAGCGTTCGATGCGTCCAGGTTTTGCGGGCATCGAGAATGAACTTCTTTATGATCCAAAGACAATGCTTTTGTTTGGCGACGCCAAAGCTTCACTTACCAAGGTTGTTTCTGCGCTCAAGGCCCTGTAACAACTAAGTTGCAGGTAGTTGAATGTTCAATTACTCTTGGACTCTGAACTAAGGAGAGCCCGATGCCAGCAGTAACCGTTAGTGACATCACCGTTTTACCTCGCGTTAGCGAAGTAACTGGCGCACGTGCTCGCAAGGTGAAGAGCATTACGACAGCGCCTCAAGGTTTTGAAGGTGAAGGTTTCCCGGTGCGTCGCGCATTTGCCGGTGTTGATATGGCAGAACTTGATCCGTTCATTCACTTAGATCAAATGGGTGAAGTTGAATACGCACCAGGTGAGCCAAAAGGAACTCCTTGGCACCCACACCGCGGATTTGAAACTGTTACTTACATTATTGATGGAATCTTTGATCACCAGGATAACAATGGTGGCGGTGGAACAATTTCAAATGGCGATACGCAATGGATGACAGCGGGCGCAGGAATTTTACACATTGAAACTCCCCCAGAAAGTTTGGTTATGTCTGGCGGTTTGTTCCACGGATTCCAGCTGTGGGTTAACTTACCTGCGGCAAAGAAGTGGTCTCCTCCTGCATATCAAGATGTTCGGGCAAAAGATGTTGCATTGCTTTCTTCAGTAGACGGTGGTTCGCTACTGCGCGTTATTGCCGGTGAAGTTGATGGACACTTTGGTCCAGGCTCGACACAAACGCCAATTACTTTGTTACACGCAACTGTTGCAGCTGGCGCAGAATTACGTTTGCCATGGCGCAAAGATTACAACGCACTTGTTTACACAATGGCAGGCCATGGCTTTGTTGGCGATGAAGCACGTCCTGTGCAAATGGGTCAATTAGCTGTCTTTGGTGAAGGCGACACAATTGTTGTGCGCGCTGCTAACCAGCAAGAAGCGCGTTCTCCAGAGCTTGAACTATTCATACTTGGTGGCGCACCGATTAAAGAACCTGTCGCATGGATGGGTCCATTTGTTATGAATACAAAGCGTGAAGTACTCCAAGCTTTTGAAGATTTCCAAAAGGGCTTACTTGGTTCAATTCCTGCTATCTACAAGGATGATGCCAAGCCAAAGGCACCACTAAAGCGCAGCGGAGAAGGTTCCAAGTTAGGCGCAGATGTTTTAGATGTGCATGGTGCACCGACTGATCTACAAGAAGGTTAATTAACCTGCGATACTAGGTAAATGATCTGGTGGCCAACTGAAGTTCCAACCTTGCAGTATGGGTTGATCACACTTCGTGCACCAGAGGAGCGTGACATCATTCCTTTATTTGAAGGCGTCAAGGATCCAATTATTCCTAAGTTCACTCGCATACCAGCCATCTACCCAATTACTAATGCTGAACATTATGTTCGTGAACGCTCCCCTAATGGATTTACTATGAGAACCGAACTTCAGCTGGCACTTGAATACGATGGAAAATTTGCAGGTGCACTCTCTTTCCACACTTTAAATCTTGACGAAGCTAAGGCTGAAATCGGCTACTGGGTTACTGCAGATATTCGTGGCAAAGGAATTGCAACGCAAGCAACCAAGCTTTTGACTGGATATGGCTTTGACACGATTGGTTTCCATCGCATTGAAGCACTTGTTGTTGAATCAAATAAGCCTTCATTGAAGGTGCTGTCGAATGCCGGATATCAGCAAGAAGGTGTTTTAAGAGATGCCTGTTGTCAAGATGATGGTTCCCGCGAGAACATGATTATGTTTGCAGCTATCAGAACGGATTGGGAGGCATAAATATGGAATCACTTGTCTATCTAATCCTCATAATCTTTATACTCACCATTTTTTCTGGACCACTCGCAATTGCTCTTACCTCACGCCGACTTGTGAAATTCTTGAATGCAAAAGAGGGTCATTTGTGGACGATCGCTAATGTGATTCGAAAGATTATTCACTTAGTAGCACTTACTGTTGGGGCATTTCTAGGAATATCTTTATTGTCCATGGGGGTTACCGGCCCAAAGCTAATTGGCGCATATGCAATAGTTTGTGCCTACATTGCCCTACGCCGTGAGTACTTCCCCGACTTTCACTTACTTGCAACAATTGGAAAGAAATTAGGCCTACGAAAAGTTGGACCCGGTGAACATGGGCCACAATTGAAGTGGAAACGAAATGGCCGCTCATCCGGTAATGATGGACATGGGCCA
>DAIMGQ010000011.1:2931-18097 GCA_036723815.1 Candidatus Planktophila sp. | reverse complement strand
AGAAAATGACCAAAATCGCAAGCGCAGCAAGCAGAAGTTCCATGGGAAAAGCATACAGATGCGCACATATTGGTGGAGGTGCCGGGAATCGAACCCGGGTCCTTCGGTATTAAAACAGGGCTTCTACGGGCGTAGTGTGATTAACGCTTTCTCAGTCCCGAAGTTTTTACACACATTTCTTCGACGAACTCAGTTGCAAAAATGTTCTCCTTCATCGTCTGCAACACCAATGAAGTGAAAAGCCCCCTAGTCGACGCTAGATTCCAGGTCGAGAGCGGCACCTGGGCTAACGGAATCGAATAGCTTATGCAGCTAGTTCGAATTCAGACTTTTTAAGGTCTGCAGTTATTTTTTGCACGGATTATTGGTTTACGAGATCATTCCGGCTTCCTCGGCCCGCTTCCCCTGCCTCAACATCCAAAGTCGAGACCGTTCACCCCCAAGATTTAAAGTGCTTTCACACTTACAACTTGGAGAAAAAGAAACGTATTTCTTATCCCCTATTTAATTGTCAATTTCGTTCGCCGTCGCGGCGTTGCCCCAAAAATTGAGGTATCGAAGCGGCGGTGAGATAAGTGTAAATCAGGAATGCGAGAAGGTGTTAATCCTCGTATTTTGATGCGGCGCGACTGGCTTTACCGCTTAAGGTGCGCGAAACAACCCGTGAAACTTCACGGTCTGCCTCACGCTCTCTCAGCGCCTCACGCTTGTCATGGGCCTTCTTGCCCTTAGCAACTGCAATCTCAACTTTGGCTTTTCCATCTTTGAAATACAACTGCAGCGGAACAAGGGTTGTTCCAGAATCCTTCAACTTGCCAATTAGTTTATTGAGCTCATTTTTATGAACAAGAAGTTTGCGATCACGTCGAGGCGTGTGATTAGTCCATGTGCCCTCGGTGTATTCGGGGATGTGAACTCCCATTAACCATAGTTCACCATCATTGACCATGGCAAAGCCATCAATCAGCGATGCGCGGCCAGCACGAAGAGATTTCACTTCAGTACCAGTAAGCACCAATCCGCACTCAAGCACATCAGAAATTGAATAATCGTGACGTGCCTTCTTATTTTGAGCAATGACCTTGCGGCCTACCTCTTTAACCATGCCGCATCACCGCCCTATTTGATTGCATCCAACGTTTGGATTGCAGGACTCAATTCTCTCATTACCTATCAATGAGAGCCGCCAAGTTGGTGCGAATTAGACCTTCAGATAGCGGCGAAGGGTGATGAGCGAAGCCAGAATTGAAACAACTAAGCCTGTGGCCAGTAGATATGCCGATGCAACCCAGACCTCTCCCCAACCAAAAAACTTGGTAAAGGTTAGAAGTGGAGCAACGTTGGAATCAATTACTGTCTTTAAGCCAGCTAATAATCCTGTAGCCAGTCCCCAACCAATGATCGCTGAGATAACCCCTTCCAATAAGAATGGAAGTTGGATTGACCACGAAGATGCACCAACAAGTTTCATCACACCAGTTTCACGACGGCGGTTAAAGGCCGCAATGCGCAATGTATTTGAAATCAATAGTGCTGCTGTTAAGACGGATGCAAGACCAACTACCAATGCACCATTTCGAAGCACGGCTAATAATCTAAAGAATTTTTCAAGAATTGTCCGCTGATCTTGGACAACATCTACGCCTGGTCGCCCACTAAATGCGCTAACAATTACTGAAAACTGGGTTGGATCCTTTAACTTAACTCGGAATGATTCCGGCAACTGATCTGCAGTTACGTTTTGAGCAATCGCTGAATCCTTAAAGCGCTCTTGGAAACGAGTGAATGCTTCTGATTGTGATTCGTAGAAGACGCTATCAACAACACTCATCTCTTGGAGATCTTGCTGAATAGATAGGCGCTGATCAGCTGTGACAATACCAGCTGCACAAGAAGGAGAATCTGAAAGATTTCCGCAGAGGAAAACAGAGACTTCGATCTTGTCATACCAATAATCCTTCATTGCGCCCACTTGAGCATTTGAAAGGAGCCCAATACCAAGCAATGACAATGAGATTGCTGTCGTGACGACAACTGCAAAGGTCATTGTTAAGTTACGACGAAGTCCAATCCGAACTTCACTGAGAAGAAAGCGTGCGCGCATTTGTTATCCCGTCCTTAACCCGTGTACCCATAAACGCCACGAACCTGATCGCGGATTACATTTCCTGAATCTAGCTCTATAACGCGCTTACGCATTTGGTCCACAATGCCTGCATCATGTGTTGCCATTAAAACAGTTGTGCCCTCGCGGTTAATGCGATCAAGCAACTTCATAATGCCCACAGATGTTGCCGGATCAAGGTTTCCAGTTGGCTCATCGGCAATCAAAATTGGTGGGCGGCTAACGTATGCGCGAGCAATCGCTACGCGCTGTTGCTCTCCACCTGAAATCTCAGAAGGCAAACGATCGCCCTTATCTTCCAAACCAACTAGCTCTAGTACTTCTGGAACCTCACGATTGATTTCCTTTTGTGAGTATCCAAGAACGTGCAATGTGAATGCCACGTTTTCAGTAATTGTCTTATTTGGAAGCAAACGGAAATCTTGGAAAACTGTTCCCACTGAGCGGCGAAGCTCTGGAACTTTGTGATTTGCCAATGTGCCTAAATCTTTTCCTGCCACATGGATTGAACCTGATGTAGGACGTTCTTCGCGAAGAACCAAGCGCAGGAATGTTGACTTACCTGAACCTGAAAGTCCAACAAGGAATACAAACTCGCCTTTTACAATTTCCAGATTTACAGAATCAAGAGCCGGGCGCTCTTGACCAGAGTAAATCTTGGTGACATTTTCAAAGCGAATCATTAAATCTCCCATTGCATCTGCGGGGTGGAATATCGGGGAACCACCTTCGACCTGCGCTTAGTTTATGGATTGCAGGGGGAAATCCTCGGATCTAACGCGAGTTTGAGCCTGAAGAAAGTGTGAGATTTATCGAATCCCGCACATTCTCAGCAACTATGAACTACGGCGCCAGCGAATTCCGGCTTCTATAAATTCATCGATTTCACCATTTAACACAGCTGATGTGTTTCCTGTTTCATAATCGGTGCGCAGATCCTTAACCATTTGGTAGGGCGCCAATACATACGAGCGCATCTGATTACCCCAAGAACCTGAGTTGTCCCCCTTAAGTGCATTTATCTTTGCCTGCTCCTCTTGGCGACGGCGTTCCAATAGTTTGGATTGCAACACAGCCATTGCTGTTGCTTTATTCTGAATTTGAGAACGCTCGTTCTGGCATGAAACAACAATCCCGGTTGCAATATGAGTTAATCGAACTGCAGAGTCTGTGGTGTTAACCCCTTGCCCACCAGGACCTGATGACCGATAGACATCAACGCGAATGTCCTTTTCATCAATTTCAATGTGATCACTTTGTTCAACAACTGGAACAACTTCAACACCAGCAAAAGAAGTGTGGCGGCGGCTTTGGCTATCAAAAGGTGAGATGCGAACCAAACGATGAGTTCCTTGTTCAACAGATAACGTTCCATATGCATATGGCGCGGAGACTTTAAAGGTTGTTGATTTAATTCCGGCTTCTTCTGCATAGGAGGTTTCAAGAACATTAACTGTGAAGTTATGGCGTTCGCAGTAACGCAAGTACATACGCATGATCATCTCAGCCCAGTCGGCCGCTTCTACTCCACCAGCTTCAGATCGAATCGTGATCAATGCATCTCGATCGTCGTACTCGCCATTTAGCAAAGTCTGTACTTCTAATTCACTGACAGCTTTCTTAACGGAATCAAGTTCACTCTCGGCATCTTGAATACCGCCTGGCTCACCTGCAGCTAATTCAAAAAGTATAGATAGATCTTCCACGCGCTGACGCAATCCAGAAAGCTTGGCAATTACAGATTGCACTCGAGATAAACGGCTTGTGATCTTTTGTGCAGCTTCGGGGTCATCCCAAAGATTAGGAACCCCTGCTTCAACTTCGAGTTCATCTGCTTGCTTTCGAAGTTTTGGCAGGTCCAAGACCTTTTCGATAGAAACTAGGGTCGCATCAACCGCGTTAATCTCTAATTGATATTCGCGTGCGGCCATGGGTCAAGGATACCTGTGCCTTCTAGTGCAAGCGAATTCCGAATAAATAGAAGCCTTCTTGAACCTGATTAGTAGTTCCCGCTGACGCATTTAAAAACACAGAATCTATAGAAGTAAACGGAACTTTGAAGGGCAGATTAACTTCAGATCTTGTTTCAATTTCCAACGATTGCCCATCGCATTGGTATTTAGTTAGTTGTATTCCCTTTAACTGATGCCACTTTAGATCACTGTTGTCTTGGCTCCATGCATGTAGCTCGAGTAGAACTTCAAATCCGCCTCGGTTGCAATCAATTGGAATTACTGGATGTGCCCGATTATTTGCCATCGCCATTGGCACAGTGAATAGATTTGCCTTGCCTTGGTAATAACTGCCCTTATCCAAAGTGTGGACACCTCGTTGAGCTGCTGCCTCGGTAGCTTGTGCCAATGAACGTTTAGCAACAATGACCGTGGATACGTCAGTCATCACCATTAGGGAAGCAACGGTAATAACAAATAGCCCAATTACTATGACTGCTATAGATCCTGACTCATCACCCCCTTTTCGAAAAAAGTCTCTAGATTTTTTCTTCTTCATGAGAGCCATGGACTTAGGTGTTCTTGCGCGCTAGCAGACACCACTCGACCTGTTTGCTCATCAGTAAATGAAACAGTTAATTTGATTTTGCCATTGGCTGATATACACGGAGTCAGCGTGCAGTCCATATGCGTTCGCATCGATGCAACCTCAAAATCAGTGAGCTTCCATTGACGTGCAAGCAGGTTCATAGCATTACCGGAAAGATTACGAGCTGCAGATTCGTCTTCACTTAACACATACACGCGAAGGACTTCTCGGGCCATGGAACGAGCAATCTCTTCATTCACGGAAATACTTGAAAAGTGGTTCAGATATATAAATATAGGTATGAAAAGGGGTATAGCCAGTGCAACAAATTCAACAATAGCGCTACCCGATTCAGATTTTAGCCTGGCCCGTAATTTCATAGTTGCACCCCCAGTTTTTAAGAATTTGAAGGCTCAATTACCGCAATCCCAACAACATCGGAAACTGGGTTACCTCCCATTAGGGCAACCAAACCAGGAACTATTTGCGGAAGTATGTGAGTGCGATGCGTAACTAGAACTTGAATCTTTTGGATGCGGCCGCCAACTTCAAGAACTTCATCGCCTAGCTGATACTGATGTGAAATGGCGCGAGCCGAGGCGTCTCCTTGAGCCAGCGCCATCTCTGTATTTCGAATATTGGTAGCAACAATTAATTGCACACCAATCAAAAAAAGGATCAGCATTGGAATTAATACAAGCGCACTTTCAACATTGCCATCTTCTTTTTGCAACAACTGAAAGATTCTCACCTTTGCTTGCTTAGCAGTTTTGTTGATCATGACGTTTAACGAATACCGTTCATAGAATCTAACGAGTCTTTTAGTATCGCCGTTAAGCGTGGAGCCGCAATAGTCCAAATTGCAGTTACTAATCCAGTTGTCATTAATACAACTAGGACCCATCCGGGTACATCTCCACGATCATCTTTCAACCTTGCAAAGAATTCATCATGTACCTTAATTAATGCGCTACGAAATTGGAGTTCGGCTCTTACTGCGCGTTCTGTAATTATGTTCATTATTCCTCCTGTTAATTTCTAGTTAAACTTCTTTTTCTTAGGGAATTCTGTTTAATTCTTATGCAGCTAAACTGTTTCGATTCGGCTGTTGTGGATAAGTGACTAACTCCATTGGCACTGACACTGTGGATGCCGAGCAAATCTGACCGGCTCTTTATGAACAGGTGTTGTGTAGTCAAAGCACAATTGAGCACCGGTCAGTTCACATTTGCCAGTATCGATTAGCTGCAAAATCGCTTGCACGATGGTTCCCGCGATCTGATACGAGATTGCCACGGGAATCTCGAAGTTGTGAGCAGCCAAAGGAATCAACTGTTCTGCTCCGAACCGCTCCGCCTTTCCAATTTCAAGGCATTGCACACAGGGGGTCATGCCCGGCTTAACCAAAGGTCCCGCATATGCAGCACCACCAAATACGGTGCCTACGAACACGTGATCCATTCGATCCCTCATCAATTGTTCAATTAATTGTGGGGTGTAATCGCCAACTATGACCCGAACATTGTTTTCAGGAATATGGGCATTAATCGTTCCCTTAACATTCTTTGATGCCGTTGGAAAGAGTGACCATTCTCTGGTTAATTCTTCAATTCGTGACTTGTAGTTAAGTCCAAAATCACTAATTCGCAAGACGCCTGTGCCTAAATCGTTATCGCCTATTGAATTTAAGGTTCGATGTGATGCAATTGAAAACTTTGTATTAGTTACTCCGCTTGCCAGTAAAGCAGCATAAATCAGGGTTGCTAAACGACTCTCGCCATAAATCTCAACCCCGAAACTTTGCCTGGAAGAAAGTGCCTGCACTCCCCCGTCGACAACTCCGGGGATCCATGTTGTTTGACTTAATTCTGGAGACATTCGAAGCTGCAACTGCCTGAAAGATGCATCATTGCTTTGATCATCTGTGTTGGCAGCGCGTTCGGCAATCCGAGATTGGAATCTGTTGTGCAGTCTGATTTTTGAATGTGTAACATCAAGCAACTGAGTTATTTCTAGTTCACTAATGACTTTTTCCACAACATCAAGAGGTGCATGTATTTCCTTGCTGATGTCGATTGCGCAATGCTGACCATCCAACTTAGCAATTATGGCTCGGGCACCAGGGTGATGAATTGAAATTGCGTGATGAGCTGAAGCAATGACTAAAGATTTCTCTTCATCGGGTCTAGGTTGACTTATGAAAACACCCTGCTTGAGTCGAGGTCTAGATGCTTCTGCTTCATCGGTGAGCGAGCTCTCAATCGAAATTCGAGTTACTCGTGCCGGACGAGAGCCCTTCAAATATCTGCGGGTAATGCGCTTGGTGCTTTCTTCTACAGTTGATTGCGGATCAGTTGTTGTGGCTGTTGAATCTGGGAGTGTGCTCATGTGCCAAAGGATGCTGATAGCGAGCGCTTCCTATTGTGCTCCACTGCCAAAGCTGTGGAGTTCAAGGGATTTGCTGGCTCTGTGGTTCCAACTCATTACTGCCAGCAACACGTCGGCGGTTGCGTGATCCCAAACAAAAGACCCTCGCACTGTTAAGTGCGAGGGCCTTTTCTAACGCTAGACGTTTGCAAGTGAACTAGAGCTCACCTACGCGAAACGAAATTTAATTACTGTGCTTTGCCAAGAATACGATTGACCTTGGTGCCACACACTGGGCAGATGCCTTGTGCCATGCGACGACCAGATTCAGAAACCTTTACAGTTCCTTCGAAATCACGCTTCTCTTTGCACTTAACGCAGTAAGCGTCACCTTTGTATGTTTCTGCAGTCATTCTTTTCCTCCTATCGACGCTGGCGATCCCGTCGGGATGCTCCCCGTGTGGGGCAGGCGTTCGTGTACGAGGCTACTCGCCAACACGCTTAATTAAGCGTATCTAGACACCTTTATTTAGGAGTTTTTTTAGCGCCTCAGGGGCAGCCAGAGCGTTCTCAGCCGCCTCATACCCGCTCAAATACGCCTCAGCCAGCTTCTCGTCAGGAAAACGGGCCAATAGCTCCTTGAATTCAGGGCCATGGTCAAAGAACTGCAGGTGGATTGCCTCATGGAACAGGACGTAATCCACAACGTATTCAGGGGCACCCTTGAGCCTGTCTGAGACCCGAATCGAGCGATCTACACCGGTGCAGGAACCCCAGCGCTCGCGCATTGCCCGCCAGTTCACCGAGGATGGACGCACCAAGATCTCTGGGGCAAGCTCACTTAATAGTTCACCTACCCGAGTGGCAAGGCTTTCCTCGCTCATAGTTGCTGCAGCCTCTTGGGCGCGGATCTTTGCCACCATTTCAGGAACCATCGCCCGTTCATCAGCCTTACTCATTCGAGCCGGAATTGAGACCACGATGCGTCCGCCCTGACGATAAGCGGAGATATTTTTCTTTCGCCGGGTAGATCTAATGACAATTATCTCGCCCTCTGAGATTCCAGGAAGGGTTTGGTCCTCAAGGGTTGCTTCGACCAAAGATTGTTCTAAAAGTGGGTTGGTCTCATCAAAATCCTGCACACCGAAATGTTATGTCATCTCTCAACTAAACCTTGAGAGATTGTGCAATTGGGGTCGCGAGTCTTGCTACTTTTTATCAAACAAAGTCGGCGCAAAAAAGTTCATTACCTCAAGAAATTAACCTTTGTCAACGTGGTGCCGAGTTGATAAACCCCTGTCAAAGACTTACTTTACGACTACGAACTCCTCGGATAACAGTTCTACATCAGCAAGGGGAAGGCTGATTTAGAGCAAGTGACCGGGGAGTTCGCTTTTCTATTTCCAGGCCATTGTCCTCTGTTCAATGAACTAGATAAGACCCGACAAATCATCAGGGATCTCTAAGCTCTTCATGAAACTCTCAGGAGTCAACAAATCTTCTGCTGTTGGAAGAATTCCACTCCAAATACGATCTCGTGACTCAACATTTTTCAATTCGCGAACCTGTTTCCAAAATACTGCTGCTTCGCGAGCAAGTCGTGGTGAAACCTGCAACCCAAGCATCGATGAAAATAATTGCTGCGCTGGGGCAGATGTTGCACGGCGGCGGCGCAAAGTCTCTTGAAGTGCTGCGATATTTGGAAGGCGATCTCCAGCAGCCATTGAAACGACTTCTTCGCTCCATCCATCAATCAAAGCCAAAACAGTTTCTAACTTAGTTAATGCATCACGCTGTGCTGGTGATTCTTGTGGAGTGAAGATTCCTTCATTAAGGGCAATTGTGAAGCTTTCTGGGTTTGATGGATCAAATCCATTACCAGATTCAAAAGCTCGTTGTGCTTGCTCTTGAATCGCATCCAAATCAATGTTGATTGCCTTGCCATAATCAGTAATTGCGGTGCGGATATATGAAACTAACCAGGGATTGTGGGCAAATAAGCGGGCAACTGCTGCTTCGCGCAGTGCGTGAAAGATTCGAACCTCATCAAGTGGAATATCTAAATCTGTTGCCCATTCCCTAATATTTTGTGGCACAAGGGTTGGGTATGCAGAATCAACTAGTGGCAAGCCCACATCATGAGCACCTGTCACTTTTCCTGCTAACCCACCAATGGCCTGGCCCAATTGAGTTGCAATCAATGAGCCAATAAATGAGTTGAGAAGGGCTGAAATCATTCCCACAGGGATCTGCATCTGTGGTTGCTCATCAGCAGGGTTTTGCGGTGCTTCACCTTCGCCAAATGATGCTTGATTGAGTAGCTCCCCGATGGCAGATGAAAGACCAACTGCCAATGGCTCTACCGTTGTTTGCCATCCCGCCAATGTTGTATCGACCCAATCAGTTCTGGCTAGCGCAACATTTCCTGTGTTGGGAGATTTTGGGAAAAAGGTTGCTTCATCAAGCCATAGCTCTGCAATAGAAAATGCTTGCTCGATCTCTGCAACATCATTTGCACCAACAGGAGAGGAACCTTGCGCTGTTGTGAATTTCTTTGCAGTGTCTCTGACAATATTTTTGGGTAAGGCTTCGGTTGATCCGGTAAACCCCGGGCCATTGATTCCAAGTTTTGAAAATTGTTCTTGAATCTGTTGTTGCATTTGTTCCATCATGGCAGCGAAATCAACAGGCTCGTTCGAGTCCTCTGAATCTCCTGGGTTGAAACCAAATGGCGTCATAGTTGAATCCTCCCAGCATTGGAACAACTTCGCACGCGCATTCATTCCCAGCGCGATAGAGTGTGCACATGTCCAATGCATTCTCAGCTCTGATCTGGTGGGTAGTTCCGGCCATGGGGTTAATTGGTGCGCTTGGCTATGTCACATGGGTCTCAAAGTTTGAAGGAAAGTATCAGCAAGAGACTCAGCGCTCTGTTGGGCAGTTCCAGCGCTTTCAGGATTCTCTGCGCGATTCCCAAGCCCGCGATGTGGCAGAAGATGGCGAATCCTTAGATACCCCTGGAGAAATTAATCTTGATTCCACTCCCCCTACACAAAAGCCTTCACGTATTTCAGTGATTCGTCCGGATGCAAACTAGTTCGAGTCCTCAGTGCGATTTTCACCTCTTCCTAAAGTTGTAACTGCAACTCTAGGAATCTTCTTTCTACTAGCAACTGTTGCTCCACTTCCCTATGCGATTGTGTTGCCGGGTGAAGCGCAAAACATATTTAAAGGCGTTATCACCATTAAAGATCTTGATAATTATCCAGCTAGTGGTCGCATTGATTTGATGTCGATTCGGGTTACTAATCCAGACACATGGATTTTCGGACCTGAACTTATTTACTCCTGGATTAGTGCAGAGCATGCTGTCTATCCAAAATCTGCAATTTATCCACCAGGCACAAGTAGTAAAGAGGAAAGCAAACAAGCTAAAGCTGACATGGTTGGTTCGCAAGATAAAGCGATTAGCGCTGCAGTTAATTACTTGCAATCTCATCCTGAAGTGATGGGTGACGGCGCTCTAGGTGTTGCACGAGCAAATTCTTTAGATGGCAAGAAGATCAAGTTCAAGGTTGGCGAAACAGGAGGCCCTAGTGGTGGACTTGTTTTCTCTATTGGTCTTGTCGAATTGTTGACTGAAATGGATTTGTTGCAGGGTCGTCATATTGCAGGCACTGGAACAATCAATAATCGAGGCGTTGTTGGCCCCATCGGTGGAATCAACGAAAAGATTCTCTCTGCCAAAAAAGTTGGAGCAACTATTTTCTTTACCCCGGTTGGAAATGCAGAAGAGGTTGCCAAAGTCCCACAGGGGATAAAGGTCGTCACTGTTGCAACCTTGGCTCAAGCTATTTCCTACCTTGAGCGCACCCGCAAGTAATTCGCACAAATTGGTCGGTCCGCTCCAATTCTTCACACTCCCTGAGAGTTTTTTGCCCTTAACGCAGGCTATTCAGTGCATCTTTATCCAACACAAAGATTGAATTGGTAGCCCTAATCCCCTTGCGATAGTTTTGCCCCATGACCAATAACCCACAGTTCCAACGCCCGACTTTTAAAATCCGTGGACGCAAGAGCCCACTGGCTCTAACTTTCGGAATCCTCGTGATCATCGGAGTGCTCTTTACCGCTCTTAGTGGTTTTTACGCAGACTGGTTGTGGTTTAAGTCTGTTGATTTCACAAGTACATGGTCGACCATCCTAGGAACAAAGATTTTTCTCTTTGTACTAACGGGTTTGTTAACTGCATCAATTGTGTTGGCAAATGTGTGGATCGCATACAAGCGACGACCACTATATGTTTCGATGACAATGGAGTCAGACAACCTTGAGCGTTACCGTTCGCAGGTTGAGCCAATTCGCCGAAGCTTATTTATTGGTGGATTTCTTGCACTCTTCTACTTTGCGGGAACATCAGGTTCAACTTTGTGGAGCTCATGGTTGCTCTTCAGGAACTCAACTGAGTTCGGTGTAAAAGATCCACAGTTCAACATGGACATTTCATTCTTTGCATTCCGTCTTCCATTCTGGCAAACGATGATTGGTTGGGGAATTTCAACTCTAGTCTTGGCAATCATTGCCTCAGCAGTTGTTCACTACCTATATGGTGGAATCCGTCTGCAGGTGCAAGAGGATCGAACTACCGTTGCTGCTCGTCTGCAACTTTCAGTATTGCTAGGCGGTGTAGTCCTACTCAAGGCTGTTGCATACTGGTTTGATCGTTATGCGTTGGCCTTGAAGGAAAGCAAGATCATCACAGGTCTTACCTATACGGATGTAAACGCTGTCCTACCTGCCAAGGCGATCCTTTCCGGCATCGCACTTGTCTGTGCGCTCCTTTTCTTTGCAAACATCATTCGTCGATCATGGGTTTTGCCTGCAGCCGGTACCGCTCTGCTCGTGATTTCTTCGGTGTTAATCGCAGGTCTATACCCAGCAGCCATTCAGAACTTCCAAGTTAAGCCAAGTGAATCCTCAAAGGAAGCTCCATTTATTCAACGCAATATCGAATCAACCCGCGCTGCATATGGACTAGAAGATGTTGCCGTTGCTGATTACCAAGCAACGCTTTCGACTTCAAGTGGGCAGCTAGCAAACGATGCTGCAACCATTGCAAATATTCGTTTGATGGATCCAAACGTTCTATCACCTACTTTCAGACAACTTCAGCAAATTCGCCCGTACTACAGCTTCCCTGAATCATTAGATGTTGATCGCTATACAGTCAATGGCGTTAAGCGAGATGTTGTTGTTGCGGTCCGCGAGTTAAACATTGAAGGAAACCCATCTCGTAACTGGATTAACGACCACCTTGTATACACACACGGCTTTGGTTTTGTTGCAGCATATGGAAATGAGCGAGATGCTGATGGAAAGCCATCATTTACAGTTGGAGATCTGCCACCAACTGGAACTCTCGGAAAGTTTGAACCTCGTGTTTACTTTGGAGAGAATGTTCCTGATTACTCAATCATTGGTGGCGTAAAGACAGATGCACCTGTTGAGTTCGACTATCCAGATGATGCTTCCCCAAATGGCCAGAAGAACTACACATACTCTGGTTCAGGTGGTGTTCCTGTTGGGTCACTGCTAAACAAGGTCGTCTTTGCTCTGAAGTATCAAGAGCAACGCATCCTTCTTTCATCTCTCATTAACAAAGATTCGAAGATTCTCTTTGAAAGAAATCCCCGTGATCGAGTAGCAAAGGTTGCTCCTTGGCTTACTCTTGATGGAGATCCATATCCTGCATTAGTCGATGGCAAGATCTTGTGGATTATTGATGGCTACACAACGAGTGCTGGATATCCATATTCACGTCAAACATCATTATCAAATGCAACTGCAGATGCTCTTACGGCTAATTCAGCTTCCGTTGCTGCGCAGCGCAATCAAACAGTGAACTATATTCGCAACTCTGTAAAAGCTACTGTTGATGCATATGACGGAACTGTGACTTTGTATCAGTGGGATGACAAAGATCCAGTCCTAAAGACTTGGTCAAAAGCATTCCCTGGTGCGATTACACCAAAGAGTGAAATCTCAAAGGATTTGCTTGACCACATCCGCTATCCCGAAGATCTGTTTAGAGTGCAGCGCGATATTTTGAGTTCGTATCACGTTAAGACTGCAGCAGCCTTCTATGGTGGACAGGACTTCTGGCGCGTGCCACGTGATCCTTCAACATTTGGTGGCAATGCATCTGCGCAGCCTCCATATTATTTAACCTTACAAATGCCAGGAGCTAAAACTCCTGCATTCTTGTTGACAACTCCGTTTGTTCCACGCGGAGGACGAGAAAACCTTTCTGCATTTGCTGTTGTTAATTCAGATCCAGGCCCAGATTACGGAAAGATCTCTGTTCTTCAACTTCCACGTAATACAAATATTGCAGGTCCTTCACAGGTTGCTTCCAACTTTGAAGCAAAGCCTGAAGTAGCAAACTCACTGTCGCTACTTCGTCGTGGTGGATCTGACGTAGTTCTTGGTAATTTGTTGACACTGCCTGTTGGCGGTGGATTGCTGTATGTGCAGCCGGTCTATGTGAAGGCAACTTCAAATACTTCCGCATATCCATTGCTTCAGAAGGTGCTTGTTTCCTTCGGAGATCAAATTGGTTATGACGACACCCTGAAGGGCGCATTGGATCAAGTATTTGGTGGTAACTCCGGTACAACTTCTGGAAATACAACAACAAACGGCTCCACTGGAGTAACTACTAACTCATCTCTTGCAAACTCACTTGCTAGCGCAAAGAAGGCTTATGCCGATGGCCTAGCTGCACTTGCTCGTGGTGACTTTGCAGAATACGACAAGGCTCAAAAGCGATTGAAGTCAGCACTAGATGCTGCAATCAGTGCGCAAAACAAAAAGTAAGAAATACAGAAGTGATGCATTAATTGTTTAATGCATCAGATAGAGGCCAAGTTCATGCGGACAATCGCATGGATTTGGTCTTTATCTATTGGTACGCATAAGATTGCATCTCCGACGCGGGGTGGAGCAGCTCGGTAGCTCGCTGGGCTCATAACCCAGAGGTCGTAGGTTCAAATCCTGCCCCCGCTACTACATAGAAAAAGGCCCTCTTACAAGGGCCTTTTTGCTTTCCTTTAACTCTTATTTGATGCGCAGTGAGTTGGTAACCACCAGGACGCTACTTGCTGCCATGGCTGCTGCTGCATACAGCGGTGATAACAATCCAGCCGCGGCAATCGGTATACCGATGACGTTATAAATTAGGGCCCAACCCATGTTCAAGCGAATGATTTTTAAGGTCTTCTTTGAAAGCTTAAGCGCTGAAATAACGCTGCCAAGTCCTGTGTTCATCAAGGTGATGTCGGCGCTGTTGATTGCCGTGTCTGTTCCGGTACCCATGGCCATTGATAGATCTGCAGCGGTAAGTGCTGCTGCGTCATTGATTCCATCACCAATCATCAAGACGGTGTGACCATCACTCTTTATACGTTCAACAATTTCTAGCTTTGTTTCAGGTAAGGCATGTGAAATAACATGTGCTGCATCAATACCAACAGTTGTTGCAACAGATGCTGCCACCTCGCTGCTATCTCCCGTCACAAGCCAAGGTGTAATACCCATTCCTCGAAGCGCGGCAACCGTTTCTGCAGCATCACTTTTTAACTGATCGCCAACAGCAAAGACGGCCAAAGCAACACCATCCCAGGCAAGGATTGCAAGAGTTAAGCCAGCAGCTTGACCGCGTTCAATCGCCGATTTAATCTCACTATGAAACTCAGTTGAACTATGAGCAACTGCCGCAGGTGAACCAATAAGCACAACTGGTGATTGCCCACCAATTGAAACACGACCTGCCGCACCTGCACCTGGCGTTACAGAGAAATCAGAAACAGCAAAGGTTGGGCGGGATGGTGCTGCCTGTCCTGCATTAGCTAATGCGTACTTTGTAATTGACAACGCAATCGGGTGACTATTCTGGGATTCAATTGCACCGGCAGAAGCCACAATATTTTGAGTTGTCACAATTTCTGCAAATGATCGACCTAAAACCGCACCTGCTGCTGTAGAAATCGTGGCTTCTTGGACAAGCATCACGCCCTCAGTGAGAGTTCCTGTCTTATCAAATAGCACCGTATCAACATTGCGAGCAACCTCTAG
>DAIMGQ010000011.1:0-2831 GCA_036723815.1 Candidatus Planktophila sp. | reverse complement strand
TGAGAGTTCCTGTCTTATCAAATAGCACCGTATCAACATTGCGAGCAACCTCTAGAACGCGTGGCTCACGCAGAACAATACCGCGTGCTGCGCCGCGGCCAGATGCGACAAGAAGTGCAACAGGTGTTGCTAATCCAAGTGCACATGGGCATGCGATCACCAACACAGTGATTGCAATAGAAATAGATTTAGTAAGTGTTGAGCCCGTGAAATACCAGCCTGCAAAGGTTCCAATAGCAAGCACGGTGACGATCGGCACAAAGACTGCGCTGATACGATCTGCCAAACGCTGGATTGGTGCTTTTGTTCCTTGAGCACTAATAACCATTGCAGTAATACGAGCAAGTTCGGTATCACTACCAACTCGTGTAGCACGAACAATTAAGCGACCATTGTGATTTATCGATGCACCAATTACTGCAGAACCTGGGCGAACATCCACAGGCTTTGTTTCACCAGTAAGCATTGAGTTATCAACTGCAGATTCGCCTTTAACAACAATTCCATCTGTTGCAATGCGATCTCCAGGACGCACTTCAAATTCATCACCAATTTGGAGCTGTTCAATCGGAACAATGAGTGGGAATCCCCCACGAACTATTGTCACCTCTTTACTACCAAGTGCTAATAAGGATGTAAGTGCGCTGCTTGCTTTTGCCTTCGCTCGGGTTTCTAAGTAGCGACCGAGAATCACAAAGAAAATAACTCCTGCTGCAACTTCGGTATAAACATCGCCAGCACCAGTTGCATTTGCATAAATAGACCAACCAAAGGCAGCTAATGAACCCATTGAAATGAGGTTATCCATCGTTGGGTGCATGATGTTTCTAAAAGCAGCCTTATGAATTGGATAAGCAACAAGAAGCACCACAGGTGCGCTAAGAGCGATTACCACCCATGCCGTTGGTGAATACAAAGGATGTGGCAAACCAAAGTTGTCCAAAATCTGATGAACCCACATATCAATCTGGTGATGCCAACTCATGATCATTGAAATTGCAACAGCGGGTACTGCAAAGATAAATGCAAAGAAGAATGCACGAGCAGATTTCTTGCTGTGCAGTGTGACCGACTGGGCATCTACTAATAACGTTGCTGAATACCCAGCTTTTTCTACGATCTTAATTAAATCCTTAGGATTCATGTCTGCCGGTGCCAAAATGTGAGCAGTCTCTGTTGCAAAGTTGATAGTCGCACTCACGCCTTCAACCTTGTTGAGGGCTTTTTCAACTGAGTTAACACATGAGGAACAGGTCATTCCCTGAACAGAAAGTGTTACAGGCTCTAACAGTTGGCTCACGGATTCAGCCCATTGATAACTGCATTGTGTAGTACTCCGTTTGTAGAAACACCACTTCCACCAAATGGACCGTTTTGTCCTGCTGTATTTGTAAAAGCTCCACCAGCTTCTCGAACTATGATGTCTAACGCTGCCATATCCCAGACTGCCAGTGATGGCTCTATTGCGACATCTACAGCGCCCTCAGCAACAAGCATGTGCGACCAAAAATCACCGAGACCACGTGTGCGCCAAGCATTAGTAAGCATTTTCTGGAAAGGCTCTAGGCGATCTCCCCACCCAACAAAATCTGAGTAAGAAATTGATGCATCGGAGAGATTTGCGACCTTTGATACTGAAATCTTCTTTTCATTTGTTGAAGCCTCTAAATCCTCTGACAGATCATCAACACTTCCTGCATTAAATCTCACGAATGCGCCATGGCCTTTAGCAGCAGACCATCGTCGTGCAAGTGCAGGGGCGCTAGCTATTCCGACCACAACTTCTTCAGCACCTGATGAATCAACTTGAACGAGTGCGATTAATGTTGCCCAGGTTGGAACTCCACGCATGAAGTTTTTTGTTCCATCAATTGGATCAATAACCCAGTAGCGACCTGATGTTCCTTTATCGCTTCCAAACTCTTCGCCAACTAATCCATCTGTTTGGCGATGAGTTGCTAGCGCTTCGCGAATCGCAGTTTCAACTGCGCGGTCAGCATCTGTTACTGGAGAGTTGTCAGGCTTTGTTGTTATCACTAAATCTTGGGCCTGGTAGCGATCAAGGGAAATGGCATCTGCCAGATCTGCTAACGCATGCGCAAGGGCTAGATCATCCTGCAGATCAATTAAATTATCATCGTTACTCATCGTGGTGTCAGTCTAATCCTCGATTACTACAGGTGCATCCTTGACCGCTAACAATGAACGAAGACTTGCTAGACGTGCAATGCGGTGAGCATTTGGAACCCCTTCAGGGCTCGCCCATCCATCTAATTTGCAAGAACTTTCTGAGTGAGAACAGTTGGATAGGCAGTTTGCAGCCACCTCAGATAAATCACTAAAAGCATCAACAATTCGCTGATTATCAATATGGCTTAGTCCAAATGCACGAATACCAGGTGTGTCAATAATCCAGCCATCGCTATCGACAAGTGGCAAGGCGATTGCACTAGAAGAAGTGTGGCGCCCACGACCGGTTGCTTCATTCACATCACCTGTTACTCGATCTGCCTCTGGCACGAGAGCATTAATCAGAGTTGATTTACCAACACCTGAGTGCCCAACTAAAACAGAGATTTTTCCTTCAAGAATTTGGTGCAGCTTTGCTAAGTCTTTGGCACGTGAATCACTCTTGATTGCGGTGTGGATTATCTCCACATCAAGCTCGGAATACTCTGCAAGAAATGGCGGGACTTCACTGATATCAGTTTTTGTAACAACAATCTTTGGAATAATTCCTTCGGTAAAGGCAGAGACTAGAAAGCGATCGATCAGACCACGACGAGGTTCAGGATTAGCTGCTGCTACAACAATTACTAGTTGATCAATAT
>DAIMGQ010000010.1:17655-22143 GCA_036723815.1 Candidatus Planktophila sp. | reverse complement strand
GCAACGTGGAAATTGATTAATTCACCAGTTTCCATAGTCATGCTCATCTTTGGCATGACAACTGGATATTTGAAACTCATCGCCAGTTTTTAACAATCTCTCGAGCAGCAGCTTCGATGTCATCAATCTGAGGAACTGCAGCTTTTTCTAACTGCGGTGCATATGGAATAGGAATATTCATGCCCGCAAGACGCTTGATTGGCGCTATTAATGAGCCAAATGATGAGGAACCAGCCATTTGGGCAATGACTTCGTTGATAAAGCCAGCGTGCGCTGGGCCTTCTTGCACAACCATTAAGCGACCAGTTTTTTCAACTGATTCAAATACAGGGCCCATATCAAGGGGAGAGATTGTGCGAGGGTCGATCAAAGTGATCGTGATTCCTTCAGCAGCTAATTTTTCTGCCACTTCCCATGACTTATTGACCATGATTCCAGTTGCAACGATTGTCAGATCTTTTCCTTCACGCACAACTTTTGATACGCCAAGTGGAATACGAGTTGCACCTTCAGGAACAGGATCTCTGCCTGGGATCTTGTAGAGAAGTTTGTGCTCTAAGAAAATAACAGGGTTTGGATCATCAATTGCAGAAAGTAGAAGTCCCTTGGCATCTGCTGGATTTGATGGAACAACAACTTTTAATCCAGGAACAGATGCAAACCAAGGTTCTAGGTTTTGTGAATGTTGAGCTGCAGCACCGGTGCCAGAGCCTTGTGGTGTGCGCAAGACCATTGGAACGTGCAGCGCTCCACCTAACATAAAGTGAATCTTTGCTGCTTGGTTAGCAATCTGATCCATTGCCTGCGCGGTGAAATCTGAGAACTGAATTTCAACAATTGGTCGCATGCCAGAAAGTGCGGCGCCAACTGCTGCGCCAACAATTCCAAGCTCTGCAATTGGTGTATCTAAAACGCGTTCTGCTCCATAGCGGTGATACATATCCCCTGACACACCAAATGCGCCGCCATAAATACCAACATCTTCACCTAGTAAGAAAACTTCTGGACGTTCATCAAAGGCAATAGACATTGCTTCGCGTACAGCCTCTGCCATAGTTAACATGCGATCGCTCATGCTGACACCGCCTTAAAGACAGCGTCTAATAACCCTGATGGCTCAGCAGATTCAGCCTTTACAGCCTCATTAACAGCAGCCTTAATTGCCTCGATTGCCTCATTTTGAATTTCATCGCACTGCTCTTGCGTAAGAATTCCTTCTTCGATTACGCGCGCAATGAACTTTGGAATTGGATCTTTAGTGCGCCACTCTTCAATTTCTTCTTTTGTGCGATACAAATTCTTATCTGATCGTGAGTGACCCTTCCAGCGATAGGTCTCAGCAATAATTAGAGTTGGACCTTCTCCTGCTTTTGCGCGATCAACAGCGACTTGTGCAACTTCAAAGACAGCAACAACATCGTTTCCATCAACGTTTACGCCCGGGATTCCGTATCCCTTGCCGCGATCTGCCAAGTTATCAATTGCAAATGCTTTTTCAGTAGATGAAGACATTCCGTACTTGTTGTTTTCGCAGAATAAGATCATTGGCAGTTGCCAGATTGCCGCTAGGTTTGCAGCCTCATGGAAAGCGCCTTCATTCATGGCACCATCACCAAAGAATGAAACAGCAACAGTTCCGCGCTTCATCATCTTTGAAGCAAGTGCTGCGCCAGCTGCAATTGGAATTCCGCCACCAACAACTCCATTTGCGCCGAGGTTTCCGGTTTCAACATCTGCAATGTGCATAGATCCGCCGCGACCACCGCAGTAACCAATTTTCTTTCCTAACAACTCTGCAATCATGCGCGTTAAATCTGCACCCTTTGCGATGCAATGGCCATGTCCACGGTGAGTTGAAGTGATCTGATCCTGCAATGTCATTGCCATACACATGCCTGTTGGAGATGCTTCTTGTCCGATCGATAAGTGCATCGTTCCGTGCATCATTCCGCGACCGAATAGATCTTCAACGGCTTCTTCAAACTTACGGATGCGCCACATATAGAGCAGCGCGTGACGGGCATGCTCAGGAGAAGACAGTGGATGACCCATCAGCAAAGGTTTGACGCTCATAATCCAACTTTCACATTTGTGCAGAGGCTTGAATAGATGTTCCTATTAAACACCACTGCCTCTACGGTTACGCTAGGGGTATGAAGGAATTCCGCTCAGTCGTCGCCTCAGCCGTTGGCCTGCACGCTCGCCCAGCAGCCCTTTTTGCATCAACAGCCAAAGGTTCAGGAAGCGTTGTTCGCTTAGCAAAGATCGTTGATGGGCAGGCAACGGCCGCTGTTGACGGTGCAAGCGTGCTGCGCGTGATGACCCTTGGCGTTAAATGCGGCGATGAGGTTGTTGTAACTGTTGAAGGCGAAACTGAAGCTGAAACGATCGCAAAGTTACAAGAAATCGTAGAAAGTAATGATCATTGATTTCTAAATTACGCACCGGCGTTGGAGTCGATGCCCACCAATTTGGCGAAAGCGGACCTTGCGCGCTCGCAGGATTGTTATGGGATGACGCTCCACGTTTAGTCGGTCATTCAGATGGAGATGCCGCAGTGCACGCACTGTGTGATGCGGTCTTGTCTGCATGCCAACTCGGCGATATCGGAACTTTCTTTGGTGTTGATACACCCGAGATGGCTGGAGCATCAGGTGTTGCCATGATTGAGAAGTTGCGAGATTTTGTTACAGCCAAAGGTTTTGTCATTAACAACGTGGCGTTACAGATTGTTGGCAACAAGCCCAAGATCACTGTGCGCCGTGATGAAGCACAGAAGGTTTTAAGTGCAGCATTAGGTGCACCTGTTTCTGTTTCTGCCACAACCTCAGATCAAATGGGCTTTACCGGTCGCGGCGAAGGAATCTATGTCATTGCAAATGCTCTGGTGCACACACCATGAGTTTGAATCTTTATGACACAGCTACCCGCGAAGTAAATGAGTTTAAACCGCTAGTTGCTGGACAGGTTTCAATCTATGTGTGTGGTGCAACTGTGCAATCAGCACCACATATTGGACATGTTCGAAGCGGTGTTAACTTCGACATTTTGCGACGTTGGTTAATTAAGAGCGGATATAACGTTACTTTCATACGTAATGTCACCGATATTGATGACAAGATTTTGCAAAAGGCTGCTGTTGAAAAGATGTCCTGGTGGGCTCTAGCAATGAAATATGAGCGTTTTTTTACTGATGCCTATGCATCCTTGAATGTAATGCCACCAACCTATGAACCACGCGCTACTGGCCACATTACCCAGATGGTTGAACTAATGGATCAACTGGTTGAAACTGGCGCAGCATATGCACCGGGCAATGGTGATGTGTATTTAGAGGTTCGCAAGTTAAAGCGTTACTTAACTTTGTCTCGTCAAAATCTTAATGACTTGCAACCTGCTCAAGATGCAGATGAAATATATAAAAAAGATGTTCGAGATTTCGCGTTATGGAAAGCTGCAAAACCCGGTGAGCCATCATGGCCAACACCGTGGGGACCAGGTCGTCCCGGATGGCACCTTGAATGTTCTGCGATGGCGCACGCATACCTTGGAGAAACTTTTGATATTCATGGCGGGGGATTAGATCTTGTTTTCCCACATCACGAAAATGAAATTGCACAATCAGAGGCAGCAGGTTATGGATTTGCCCAACGTTGGTTACACAACGCTTGGGTTACACAATCTGGCGAAAAGATGTCAAAGTCTTTGGGCAATGCATTGCAGGTACATGAGATTCTTAAAAGTGTTCGTGGCATTGAACTTCGCTGGTATTTAGGTGGCGCACATTACCGTTCGATGCTTGAGTATTCACCAGAGGCGTTGCAGGAAGCAGCAACTAACTTTAAGCGGATTGAAAACTTCTTACATCGTGCAACCGAACTAGTTGGAGCACAACCAACACCACGCATCAATGAAGAATTTACTGTGGCAATGAATGATGACTTAGCGGTGCCTGCAGCACTTGCAACTATTAGTGAAAATCTGCGGCTAGGAAATCAGGCGATTACAGATAATGACATCGCTGCTATTTCTAAAAATGCTGATGAAATTCGCGGAGCATTAGAAGTCCTGGGCTGTGATCCATTTGATGTGGCATTTGCTTCATCTGGTGGTTCAGATCTGACTGAAGCATTAGATGGAGTAATTAAATTAGCTCTTGCAGAGCGAGCATCTGCTCGTGAGCGTAAGGATTTCGCTGCTTCAGATGCCATCCGTGATGGCTTGTCCGCTTTAGGAATTACAATTGAGGACACTGCTCAAGGACCTCGCTGGTCTATTTCTTAACACATACTGTTCGACGAAACGAGAATAACAATGGCTGGCAATTCATCCCGTAAAGGCGCTATTCGCCAATCAAAAAAGGGACCATCTGCCGGTACTGGTGGAAATAACAAGCGACGTCTTGAAGGAAAAGGGCCAACTCCAAAGGCTGAAGATCGTCCGTATCACGCAGCTGCAAAGCGCAAGAAGGCTGCTGAAAAGAAGGAG
>DAIMGQ010000010.1:16160-17555 GCA_036723815.1 Candidatus Planktophila sp. | reverse complement strand
CTTGCTATTAAGCCTTTCCAATATTCAAGTTTTGAAGAAATTATGGAACGTGCAAAGTATCCATCGTTGATAGTGGCACTAGATGGTGTTACAGATCCTCGTAACCTTGGTGCGATCATTCGTTCTGCTGCAGCATTTGGCGCAGCAGGCGTGATCATGACTGAGCGACGCGCTGCAACAATGACCGCATCTGCCTGGAAATCATCTGCTGGTGCAGCAGCTCGTCTTCCAATTGCACAAATTACAAACCTTGCTCGCACAATTGATGCAGCTAAAAAAGCTGGCATGTTTGTGGTCGGCCTAGATGGCGAATCAGATGACATCATCAGCAACATGAAAGTTGCAACAGAGCCGTTGATGATCATTGTTGGTTCTGAAGGTAAGGGACTTGCACGATTGACTAAAGAAAAGTGCGATCTTGTTGTTTCGATCCCAATTAACGCATCAACTGAGTCACTTAACGCAAGCGTTGCAACCTCAATTGCGTTGTTTCACGTAGATCAGCAGCGTCGCGCAAAGTAGGACAAAGTAAGTGAAATACAATCGTTTTATCGCAATCGGTGATTCATTCACCGAAGGTATGTGCGATGAGAAGAGGTATGGCCAGTATCGGGGTTGGGCAGATCGAGTGGCCGATGTTATGGCTGAGAATCAAAGTGGTTTTCAGTATGCCAACCTTTCAATCCGCGGCAAGTTACTTAAGCAGGTAATCGATGAACAAATCGAACCTGCCCTTGCACAAGTAATTGATAAAACAACCTTGGTTTCTTTTCATGCAGGTGCAAATGATGTTATTCGCCCTAAGTACAACCCGAATGTCACATTGCCCATGTATGCAGAAGCGGTGCGAAGAGTCGCAGCATCTGGAGCAACAGTTATGTTGTTTACAGTTCTAGAAGACAGTGGCAGCACGGGCCGTTTGGCAGAATCCTGGCAAGCTCGCTTTAAAGACTTTAATGAGAATGTGCGTGCAATGGCTGAAGAGGTTGGCGCAATTTTGTGTGATGCAAATGGTGAGGCGGCGTTTAAAGATCCACGCTTCTTAGCTTTTGATCGCTTGCACTTAAATCCAATGGGACATGATCGCGTTGCACAAGCGGTTCTAGAAACTATTGGACTTCCATTTGATCCATCATGGCGACGTCCTTTAGCTCCGCAAGAGCCGACGCCTCAGTTTGTTAAGTCAGCAATAACAATTGCCTGGTTTGCAACATTTGCATTGCCTTGGATGTGGCGACGTGCACGTGGCAAATCATCAGGTGATGGACGCACATGTAAGTATCCAATTGCGATCAATTGGCCGTTGCACCATCTCGATTAGATTTGTGTAACAGTCCACTCCCAGGTGTGAACACCTGTTTTGATGATGTATTTATCTAAAGTATCTGGGCCACA
>DAIMGQ010000010.1:14177-16060 GCA_036723815.1 Candidatus Planktophila sp. | reverse complement strand
TTTGCTACCTTAATTGAAGTTGCAGTTTGTCTAACAACGCAATCGGTGCGCGAGATCTCTCTAATTCCGTAGCGCTCCCACTTGGATGCGATATGGCCGATGCGATCATTATCTGTTGGTGCTCGCCAGAGCGAAACAGATGGAGCAACGATTCCAAACGGCAAAATAATCTGTCCGTGCTCATCAACTACATCGCCAATTTCTTTTGCCTTCTTTGCAGCAGGCAATGCCGTTGATGGCAAAGCAATCTGACTCCAGGCAACTTCTGACATTGGCAGAGCCCATGGGGTAGTTGCTAAACAAACAAGTGAGAATGTAATGAAACGTTCTCCGCGTGATGTGCCCTTTGCAAGCTTTTTTGATGAAACTTTAAAGTTAGCGAATTTGCGTGGTGCAACCTTAGGAAGTTTTACAACTCCACCATCTTGGATAACACCATCACAGGTAATTGACCACTGAAGTTGGTACTCACTCAAATCCTTGAAGAAGTTTTTGTTAAAGATCTTAAATTGTCCGGTGGCAGCCTTGACCCCAGTGATAACAACAGGGGCTGCAAGTGCCTTAAATTCATGCATTGCAGGCTTAGCTGTGCGGTCCGGGAAAACCATTCCGTCGCAGCAGAAGTTGCCATCATGCTTTGTTTCACCGTAGTCACCGCCGTATGCGTTGCGCTTTGAACCATCTGGCATCGTTTGAACGGGACCGTGATCCCACATCTCCCAAATGAATCCACCTTGCAAACCACGTGTTGATTCAATTACTTCCCAATACTCAGCCAAGGTTCCGTTGCTGTTACCCATCGCATGGGAGTACTCGCACATAATCAGTGGTCGATCTGCCTTTGGAGACTTTGCATACTCTTTAATTGCATTAATCGTTGGATACATCGGTGCGATTACATCTGTGAGTGAATGGCTGCCCATCCAGTTACCGCGGATTCCACCTTCATAATGCAGTGGGCGTGATGGATCAAAGCTACGTGCATACGCAGCTGCTGCTTCATGGTTTGTGCCAGCACCTGATTCATTGCCAAGTGACCACATCACAACAGATGGGTGGTGGATATCGCGCTGGACCATGCGACCAACACGATCAACAAATGCTGTTAAGTATTTAGTGTCATTACAAATCGAAGAGATGAAAGCGTGAGACTCAATATTTGCTTCACCAATTACATAGAAACCTAATTCATCACAAAGATCTAAAAAGGCCGCATCATTTGGATAGTGGGATGTGCGCACTGCGTTGAAGTTCCAACGCTTAAGTTCAAGCAGATCTTGGCGCATGTCATCGCGGGTTAGTGCGCGCCCTGTGAAGCGATTGAAGTCGTGGCGATTGATACCGTAAAAAATAATTGGCTGGCCGTTAACCAAGAAATCTTGACCCTTAATCACAATAGAGCGGAAACCAATACGCTGTTGTGAAACTTCAATGACAGCGCCGTTGGGATCGATTAATTCAATGTGCAGGGTGTAAAGATTTGGGACCTCTGCAGACCATGGATTTACCTTAGGAATTCGAGTTTCTAGGATTACTTTTCCATGGGGCCAAGGCTCATTTTCCATGATTGCTGCCTTGGCATCGGCCGGCAGTCTGCCATCCCAAAACTTTCCATGGAAGTAATCATCGGTTCGCTTTTTCAGGTCAGCATTTCGCTCAGTCCACTTTGGTGAAGTGAAGTTCTGAATGACCTTTTCAAGATGTGCAGCTTTTACCTTAGGTAACTCGGCGATGGAGGCACGCAGTGTGTAGCTATCTGTTGAAAGATTATCAAGTGAGCCAAGGTCGGCTTCGATACTCAAAGTTCCGGTTGTGCCATCTGTTTCTAATCCAGCAATTGATTTGAATCGCTCGATAAAGACTTTGTTAGTTGCATACAACTT
>DAIMGQ010000010.1:9385-14077 GCA_036723815.1 Candidatus Planktophila sp. | reverse complement strand
AGTCTCTCAGGAAAAGAGTGGAAGCACACCTTCGTTGAGCGTGAAACAAGGGGTTGGTTTAGCCCTTGTCCTCACTCCGATTACCTGTTGTTCACCGATTCGCGAGAGGATTTAGGCATGAAATTCGAGCACATAACCGACCGAGAGATCAGTTGGCTCTCTTTCGACCAAAGAGTCCTTGAATTAGCCGAAGACTCATCAGTTCCTCTCCTTGAGAGACTTCGCTTCTTGGCCATCTCATCGTCAAACTTGGATGAATTCTTCATGGTGCGCGTTGCGACTTTGATGAGCAAAATTGAAAATGATGTGACGGCAGCAAATGTTGCGGGTTACAAACCAAAAGAGCTTTTGAGTGTTATCAACACAAGAGTCAATGAACTCGTTTCTAGACAATCTAAAGTTCTACACAATGACATTTTGCCTGAACTTAAAAAACATGGAATTGAATTTGTTAAGTGGGAACAACTGGACGAAACTGAACGTGCATATGTTGCAAAGTTGTTCCAGGATCGAATCTTTCCAGTATTAACACCACTGGCCGTTGATCCAACGCACCCATTCCCATACATCTCAGGCTTATCACTCAACCTTGCGGTAATGGTTAAGAATCCAGCAACGCAGGAAGAGTTCTTTGCCCGCGTGAAGGTTCCTGAAGTTCTGCCTCGATTTATTGCAACTGCAAAATTTGGCTCAACTCGCTTCTTGCCACTTGAAGATTTGATCGCGATTCACTTACAAGAGTTGTTCCAAGGAATGACAATTGAAGATCACTACACCTTCCGCGTGACAAGAAATCAAGATATTGAGCTCGATGAAGATGAAGCAGAGGATTTACTGCTCTCACTTGAGCAAGAGTTGTTGCGACGCCGATTCGGACCACCTGTTCGACTTGAGATTGAGGCAGGTGTGGATGATGCGCTAGTTTCTAAACTTGGATCTGAGCTTGGCATTGGCGCCGAAAACATCTTTCATGTCAGCGCTCCACTTAATCTGACTTCACTTCATAAAATCGCAGACCTTGATTTTTCAGAGTTAAAGTACAAACCATTTAGATCGCGCACAGCAAAAGCCCTATCAGAGGTGGATTCTGAGGATAGTGATTTGTTTTTTGCTGCGATCCGCCAAGGTGAGATTCTGCTTCACCACCCCTATGAATCCTTTACTTCATCAGTGGTGCATTTCCTTGAGAATGCAGCGAAAGATCCTCACGTACTAGCGATAAAGCAGACTTTGTATCGCACATCAGGTGACTCACCAATTATCGAAGCGTTAATTGAGGCAGCAGAGGCTGGTAAGCAAGTTGTTGCAGTAATTGAAATTAGAGCTCGATTTGATGAACAAAACAATGTGCGGTGGGCCCGAAAGCTAGAAGCTGCAGGTGTTCACGTTGTGTATGGATTGATGGGATTAAAGACGCACGCAAAGCTTTCACTAGTTGTGCGCGATGAGCCACAAGGTATCCGTCGCTATTGCCATATGGGCACAGGAAACTACAACCCAAAAACTGCCCGCATGTATGAAGACTTAGGAATGCTTAGTGCAGATGTTGAGCTAACAGAAGATTTAACTCGTCTGTTTAATCAACTGTCAGGCTTTGCGCCGCAATCAACGTATTCACGTTTATTGGTTGCCCCTCGCACATTGCGTTCAGGTTTAATTGAACGTATTGATCGCGAGATTGAACATGCCAAGAGCGGGCGTCCTGCCGGAATTCAATTCAAACTTAACTCAATTTTGGATGAGGGATTTGTTGCCAAGCTATATGAGGCGTCACAAGCTGGTGTGAAAATTGAATTATTGATTCGCGGAATTTGCGCAGTACAACCTGGCATCAAGGGTGTCTCTGAAAACATCATTGTTAAATCAATTTTGGGTCGATTCCTGGAGCACTCACGTATTTATCACTTCATTAATGGTGGAGAGGATGAGTATTGGATTGGCAGTGCAGACTTAATGGGTAGAAACCTTGATCGACGTGTGGAAAGCCTTGTTCTTATCCAAAGAAAAGAGCATCAGGTGCGCCTGCAGGGAATACTGGATTTGGGCTTGTCAGATGAGACTTCTTCCTGGGAACTCAAAGAAACAACCTGGTCCCGTCCAGCGAAAAAGGGATTAACAAATGTTCATGCCGAGCTAATCGATCACTATTCAAAGGATCGATAAGTGGACAACCACGTAATTAGAGCGGCAGGGGCCGTTTTATGGCGCCGCTTAAGTGATGAACTAGTACAAGTTGCTTTGATTCATCGTCCTCGTTATCACGATTGGTCATTTCCAAAAGGAAAAGTGGAACCAGGTGAGCCAGAGATTAGTTGTGCACACCGCGAAGTTTTTGAAGAAACTGGCTTTGAAAGTATCTTCGGCCCAGAACTGTGCACGGTCGAATACTTAGTAGGTGCCTCAACTAAGTCGGTTAGATATTGGTCAGCACAAGCAATTGGTGAGGCTAAGGGTCCCCTAGATCCAAATGAAGTAGATCAAATTATTTGGCTAACAGTCGCTGATGCTTACGACAAGCTTACACGTGAAGGTGACAAAGAAGTTTTAAAGAACTTTGAAAAGTTTGGTACTGACACAATCCCACTAGTCCTTTTGCGTCACGGCAAAGCAATTGCTCGAGAAGAATGGGAAGGCGATGATGGCGATCGTCCTCTTGCACAACTAGGTCAGATTCAATCAATGCGAATGTTGGCAATGTATTTTCCATTTGGAATTGCTGAGATCCATACTTCAGATGCTGTTCGTTGCTACGAAACTGTTGCGCCAATGGCTCGCTCACTGTCTTTAGACATGGTTTATTGGTCCGAACTCAGTGAATATGCATATGAAAAGGATAAGAAAGCTGCGATCAAAGTGGTTCAAGACATTATTGAAAGCGAAGCACACGCAATTGTGTGCGGTCATAATCCCGTTATTCCTGCAATTGTTGCAAAATTTATTGGTAAGAAGACTTTTAAAGAGTTAGATCATGGATTACTACCTGGTGAGTCATGGATTTTGCATCACCGTGATGGTGAAGTAGTTGCAATTGACTGGATGCAAGCGCCAGAGGCTTAGTCGCTCAACCAGTCTAAACGGCGCAAAAGAATGCCTTCCCGCAGTGCCCACGGACAAATTTCAGCCTCATCCACATCTAATCTTTCCATGACGGCAAGAGCAACAATTCCACCAGCAACAATTTGTTGAGCACGGTTAGCTGAAACTCCAGGTAACTCTGCGCGGGACTTACTTGTCATTTCAATGAGTCGTGGCAAGGCAGCTTTAAGCGATTCTCGCTCAATGAACTTTGAGTCATCTCCATACCACTGAGCACAAATACGCGCCAAGGTTCTAAAAGTTTTACTTGTTGCAACAAAATGATCTGCATCATGAGACTTCAAAGAGTTAGGCATCGAATCTCTCAGCAGTTCCTCAGCATGCTTTTCAAGACTTTTAATTCCTTTAGCAGTATATGGATCTCCATTTAAGAATTCACGGGTTAAACGAGCCGCACCAAGTGGTAGTGAAATAGTTGCATCAGGATTTTCATTAATTCCACTTGCAATTTCTAAGGATCCGCCACCGATATCTAGAACTAGTAACTTTCCAGCAGACCAACCCAACCAACGGCGAACAGCCAAGAAAGTCATTGACGCTTCATCATCACCGTTAAGGACTTGTAGATCTATCTCGTGCTTTTTGTTGATATCAGCAATAATTTGTGCGCCGTTGTTAGCTTCGCGCAAAGCAGAAGTTGCGAAAGCTAAAATTTCATCTGTTGCATTAGCGTGAGCATGAGCGACAGCTTCTTGAATTGCATCATTGAGAAGTTGTATTCCACCCGCTGAGATAGCACCAGAAACATCCAGATATTCAGTCAAGCGAAGTTCAACTTTGTAATTCGTTGTTGGTGTTGGTCTGGCACCTGGATGGGCATCCATTACTTGTAGGTGGATGGTGTTTGAACCCACATCTAGAACGCCTAATCGCATAGGGACAACCTACCCTGAGCGCGCAGCAAGAGCCCGATTTCAAGTTTTGCGGTTCGACTGCCATAATTGCGGCTGCTGTATTCGGGGTAACTTGAAGAGCAGGCCTCTCTAGCTCAGTGGTAGAGCAGCGCACTTGTAATGCGCAGGTCGTCAGTTCAATCCTGACGGGGGGCTCCGGTATGAATCCGGAGGGGAGTCGCTATGTCCGATAACTCCTTTCCGCACGATTCTTTTTCTGCAGAAATCGCAGCCAATGTTGAATACGTCAAAACCTTTAAATACTCTGGCTTAACTGGAGTTGCTCAAAAAGGTTTAGCAATTGTTACCTGCATGGATTCACGCATTAATCCCTTGTCAGTAATGGGCATGAGCTCTGGTGATGCAAAGATCTTACGTAATGCTGGAGCGCGCGTAACAGAGGACGTTCTGCGCACACTTGTATTAGCAACATATTTGTTGGGTGTTAAGAAAATTTTGGTTATGCCTCACACAAATTGCAGAATGGCCTCGGCAGAAGAGGCAGATATCCATGAATACATTGAGAAAGAGTTTGGTGTTGACACACGATCTCTTGAGTTTAGAACTGTGAAGGATCAAGAAGCGGCTCTAGCGATCGATGTGAATCGAATTCGCGCTTTCCCCTTCCTGAACAAAGATGTTGTTGTTGGTGGAGCTATTTACGATGTTGCGACAGGAAAAATTACTCCGGTTGAGTGCTGAC
>DAIMGQ010000010.1:0-9285 GCA_036723815.1 Candidatus Planktophila sp. | reverse complement strand
CCATGAAGTAATACGACAGCTTCGCCATCGTTTTCCCATTCATAACAGTAGAGATCATGACCATCAACCTTTAAATATTCTGGCATTACTGTGAATCCATAATGTGTCGGTTACCGCGGTCAAATGTTAAGTAGTTATAGGTCCAGTCGGCCATGGTCCCAATCTTATTACGTCCACCCAATAGATAAAACAGGTGCAACCACAACCAGGCATACCAAGCAGGAATTCCAGTCATGCGAAGGCTTTTGACTTCAACAATTGCTTTGTGGCGACCGATGGTTGCCATAGAACCCTTATCAAGATACTTAAATGGCTCGAGCGCTTGTCCGGCTGCAATTCTTTTAATTTGCTTTGCAACATAACGACCTTGCTGGAGCGCAACTGGTGCAACCATCGGCAACATACGCCCATTTTCCCCAACAAAACCAGCGATATCACCGATGGCAAAGATGTGTGGGTAATTCTTAACCTGCAAAGTATTTTCAACATCGATACGTGTGTTGATTAAAGGCAAATTCAACTTAGCAGCTGTTGGCTCACCCTTAACTCCGGCAGCCCAAACTGTCACCTCTGAAGCAATAATGCTGCCATCACTTACTTCAATACTGCGCGGTCCGATCTGCTTAACAGCAGTATTTAAGTGCACAGTCACACCAAGTTTTTCGAGATCCTTTTTACCGTGGGCAGAGAGTTTTTCAGAAAACATTGGCAAGATTCTTGGACCAGCTTCAATCAAATTGATTTTGATGTGAGCAGCAGCATGTCGTTGGTCGTTCTTTAATGGTCCACGAACAAGTTCTGCGAATGCACCAGCCATCTCTACACCTGTCGGACCGCCACCAACAACGGTTATTGAAAACATTGTTTCATCTTCAAAACGACATAGATCTTCAAAGCGGCGCAACACTTCAGTGCGAATATTTAATGCTTCGTGAACACTCTTCATGCCAAGTGCATGTTCTGTGACACCAGGAATTCCAAAATCGGCATTTGCAGAACCGAGTGCGACAACCAAGTAGTCAAACTCCAAAACCTCGCTGCTATCTAACTTCACTGTGTTGTTTTTGTGGTCAACAGATAATGGGGTTCCCATACGAAACTGCACACCTGTTTTGCGCAGTGCACCACGAATTGGATGCGCGACGTGGTCTGCTGCTAATCCAGCAGTTGATACTTGATACAACAAAGGCAGGAAAGTTTGGAAGTTGTGGCGATCCACCACAGTGACATCGGCAAATCCAGCCATCTTGCGGGCTGCTGTTAGCCCACCGAAACCGGCACCCAAAATTACTACGCGAGGCTTCTGGGGTGTCTTTTGCATGGGTTAAGTCTAGGCTTGCCACCATGAACTCGCATAATGCAGGCCGTAAGTACCTCGTCACAGGGGCATCTGGATATGTTGGTGGTCGTTTAGTTCGCGCACTTATTGATGAAAAAGAAGATGTTCGGATTTTGGTGCGCGATAAGCACAAAATCATGGGCCAGCCATGGGCAACTCAGGTCGACATCTGCGAGGGCACTGCTGAGAAATTTGGTGATCTAGAAAGAGCCCTTGAGGGTATTCACACAGCTTTTTATTTGTTGCACTCAATTAACTTGGGCCCAAACTTTGACGAAATTGAAAAAGAAATGGCACGCAATTTTGCTAAAGCGGCAGAACAAGCTGGAGTCTCCCAGATTATTTATTTGGGGGGAATCGCAAACGATGTGAATATCAGTAAGCACCTGGCATCTCGTGCGATGACAGGGAGCTCACTTGCCACAACATCTGTTGCAGTCTTAGAGCTGCGCGCCGGAATCATTATTGGTTCAGGCTCTGCCAGCTTTGAAATGCTGCGCCACTTAACGCACCGACTTCCAGTTATGACCACGCCTAAATGGGTTATGAACAAAACGCACCCAATCGCGATCCGCGATGTTTTGTACTATTTAAAGGGTGCAGCGCATTTAGAAAAGCCAGTCAATAAGGTTTTTGATATTGGTGGGCCTGAAGTCTTGTCGTATGCGGACATGATGCAAAAGTTTGCAAAGTTATCCGGATTAAAAAAGCGTTGGATCATCAGAGTTCCAGTATTGACCCCAGGTCTTTCTAGTTTGTGGATTGGTTTAGTCACACCAGTTCCAACGGCTCTTGCTCGACCACTTGTTGGTTCACTCATTAGTGAGGTTGTTGCAGATCCTGCCAAATCAATTGATGCTCTCATTCCAAAACCTGCTGAAGGTTTAACTGATGTGGAAAGTGCTATCCAGTTAGCTCTTTCAAAGATCACAACACACAACGTGGAAACACGTTGGTCTGATGCAACTATGCCGACTGCGCCATGGCAAAAAGCCCAGGGAGATCCTGATTGGGCTGGTGAAATGGTTTTGCGCGATTATCGCGAAAAAATTACAGATGTCCCAGCGGAGCAGGTGTGGCGACAGGTTGAACGTATTGGCGGAGAGAACGGTTGGTTTGGTTCAGATTTCTTATGGTGGGCACGTGGCGTTTTAGACCGCTTCTTAGTTGGTGGAGTTGGTTTGCGTCGCGGGCGTCGCGATCCAGACTTTTTGCGAGTTGGCGAAAGTTTAGATTTCTGGCGAGTAGAAGAGTTAGAACCTGGACGCAGATTGAAGTTGTATGCCGAAATGGTTTTGCCCGGCAAAGCATGGCTGGAATTTACAGTGACCCAAGAAAATGGAAAGACAAAGATTGTGCAAGAGGCAACTTTTAATCCACGTGGATTAGGTGGCCAGCTGTATTGGTATGCAGTTTCACCTTTCCATTTATTTGTATTTCCAACGATGATCAGAAACATTGTGAAGAAGGCCAGAATCAATGCATGAGTTCACTCCTGCGGTGGAAGCCCTTGCCGCAGAAGTTTTAAAGTACAGCCTGGAACGTCTCAAAGATGATCCACCGCTAGATGGCCCACGATCTGCCGAGGATTTATTTAATGAAGTTGGCAACACAATTACAGCCAAGGGTTTAGGCGGACATGAGGCACTTGAAGTGTTCACAAACGTTTTAGCGAAGGCCTGCATTTCAACAGACCACCCACGCAACCTGGCATTTATTCCATCAGCACCCAGCGAGTATGCAAACCTTTTTGATTTAGTTGTTGGCGCAAGCGCCCTATATGGCGGATCATGGCAAGAAGGTGCTGGAGCAGTCTTTGCTGAAAACCAAGCAATTCAATGGTTAATTGATTTAGCAGGACTTCCTGCCACTGCTGGTGGTGTTTTTGTGCAAGGCGGAACAATTGGAAATCTTTCAGCATTAGTTGTTGCGCGTGCTGAGGCACGAAAGAAGCAAGGCAATCCAGAGCGCTGGGTAATTGCTTGTAGCAAGGAAGCTCATTCCTCCATTGTTTCTGCTGCAAATGTCATGGATGTTGATGTTCTAAAAGTTGAAGTAGATGAAGATGGCCGTTTGCAAGGGGCAACTGTTGCTGCAGCAATTGATCACTTGCATTCAACGACTAAGAAACGAGTATTTGCAGTCGTTGCAACCTCTGGGACTACAAACCTAGGAATCATTGATGATTTAAAGGGAATTGGAAACGCGGCACACAAAAGAGATATTTGGTTTCATGTTGATGGTGCTTATGGATTAGCAGCGTTGTGTGCTCCATCTGTGCGGCCAATGTTTGATGGAGTAGAAGCGGCAGATTCTTTTATTGTCGATCCACATAAATGGTTATTCGCACCCTTTGATGCATGCGCACTTGTCTATCGAAATCCTGATCTTGCTAAGCAAGTACATTCACAACAGGCTTCCTACCTGGACACATTGAAAGATGACAACTGGTCTCCTTCTGATTATGCAATTCACTTAACAAGGCGAACACGTGGACTACCTTTCTGGTTTTCATTGGCTGCCCATGGCACCGATGCTTATTCTGAAGCGATGGAACAAACACTCACCGTTGCTAAGCAAGCAGCTGATTTAGTTCGCAATCATCCAAATTTGGAACTTTTATTTGAACCAGAACTTTCAATTGTTGCCTTCACCAGAAATGGGTGGAGTGCAGCTGATTACCAAAAGTGGAGTGACCAACTTCTGGAAGATCAAATTGGATTTATTCCTCCGTCTTCTCATGATGGGAAACCAATTTTGCGATTTGCGATCGTCAATCCATGGACCAAGATTTCAGACATAGCAATGATTCTGGAGCGGCTGTAAATCCCACACTTTTGTGGGCTCTGACGTAAGATTTGGCCCATGTCTGCGCAAGAAGAGTCTGCAATCAACACTGGGCTCAGTGACCTCGAAGTTCGCATCCTTGATTTTGAGGGCAACTGGTGGCGCTATGCAGGGGCAAAAGAGGCGGCCATCAAGGATCTTTTTGATCTGGGCGCACCTCGTTACTACCAATTACTGAACGATCTGATCGACCGCGACGACGCTCTAGCTGCCTCACCGATGCTAGTTAAGCGCCTTCGCCGCCTGCGCGAGGCCCGTATGGCTACTCGCGTGGCCCGCTAGACCCTTCGTTTTGCACCTACCTATCAAAGGCTCTAGATTTGGCGTTAGCACTCTCGGGGTGCGAGTGATAAAGCGCCCCGCCTAACGAACACACAAGGAGCACAACTCATGGCAAAGCAGATTGCCTTTAATGAAGAAGCACGTCGCGGATTAGAGCGCGGCATGAATATCTTGGCCGATGCGGTCAAGGTAACCCTTGGACCTCGTGGACGAAATGTTGTTCTCGAGAAGAAGTGGGGCGCCCCAACAATTACTAATGATGGCGTTTCCATTGCCAAGGAAATTGAACTTGATGATCCATGGGAAAAGATTGGCGCAGAGCTAGTTAAGGAAGTTGCAAAGAAGACTGATGATGTTGCCGGTGACGGAACAACAACTGCAACTGTTTTGGCTCAAGCGCTAGTACGTGAAGGTCTGCGCAACGTTGCAGCTGGATCAAACCCAATGGCACTAAAGCGCGGTATTGAAAAGGCTGTTGCTGAAATCGTTGCTGAACTTCTTTCAATGGCCAAGGCTGTTGACTCAAAGGAGCAGATCGCTGCGACCGCATCTATCTCTGCAGCAGATGCAACTATCGGTGAAATGATCGCTGAAGCAATGGACAAGGTTGGCAAAGAGGGCGTCATCACTGTTGAAGAGTCAAATACTTTTGGTCTAGAGCTAGAGCTCACAGAAGGTATGCGCTTTGATAAGGGTTACATCTCTCCATACTTTGTGACTGACCAGGATCGTATGGAAGTTGTCCTAGAGGACGCTTACGTATTGATCGCTAACTCAAAGATTGCAAACATTAAAGATCTAGTGCCAGTACTTGAAAAGGTTATGCAATCAGGTAAGCCACTATTGATCATCGCTGAAGATGTTGAAGGCGAAGCGCTCGCAACACTAGTTGTGAACAAGATTCGCGGAACATTCCGTTCAGCAGCTGTGAAGGCTCCTGGCTTTGGAGATCGTCGCAAGGCGATGCTGCAAGACATTGCAATCCTTACAGGTGCAACTGTTATTTCAGAAGAAGTTGGACTTCGTCTTGATGCAGCAGAGCTTGATCTTTTGGGTAAGGCTCGCAAGGTTGTTATCAGCAAGGAAGAGACAACAATCGTTGAAGGCGCTGGAGATGACGCACAGATCAAGGGTCGCGTTCAGCAGATCCGTAATGAGATTGAGGCATCAGATTCAGATTATGACCGCGAGAAGTTGCAAGAGCGTCTTGCAAAGCTTGCTGGTGGCGTCGCTGTTATCAAGGCAGGTGCTGCAACTGAGGTTGAACTCAAGGAGCGCAAGCACCGCATTGAAGATGCAGTTCGCAATGCAAAGGCTGCAGTAGAAGAAGGAATCGTTGCCGGTGGTGGCGTTGCCCTTCTGCAAGCAGGAGCTGCAGTGTTCAAGCGTCTAACTGGTTTAACTGGTGATGAAGCAACTGGTGCAAAGATTGTTGAATACGCAATCGAAGCTCCAATCAAGCAGATTGCAGTCAACGCAGGACTTGAAGGCGGAGTTGTTGTAGAAAAGGTTCGCCATCTTCCAGCAGGACAAGGTCTAAATGCTGCAACTGGTGAATATGTAGACATGATCAAAACTGGAATCATTGATCCAGCAAAGGTCACACGTTCTGCACTACAAAATGCTGCATCAATTGCTGCGCTGTTTATTACAACAGAAGCTGTTATTGCAGATAAGCCAGAAAAGGCTGCTGCTGCCCCACAAGGTGGCGGAGATATGGACTTCTAAGTCCATTCTTAACTAGTAGTTACGCGTAACGCCGTCCTCGATTAACGCGAGGGCGGCGTTCTGCTTTACCCTTAGACCATGGCCAAGAAATCTTTAACTCCAAAAAAGGAGTCCTCTAAAAAGGAGAAGACATCAACAAGCACAGCTGTTGCTTTTGATGCAAAGGATCTTGCCCGAAGCGCTGCACTAGAAGTTGCAGAACAACGCGATCAAGTTGGCGGATTTGTTTCTGTTGATTTTGATGATGACAATCGTGTTGCCACATATTTGTTTGAAGCAAAACTTTCAGGTTACCGCGGTTGGCGTTGGTGCATCACCATTGCAAAGGTTGATGAAGATGCAACCCCAACAATTTGTGATGTTGTAGTACTGCCAGGACCTGATGCGCTACGTGCTCCGGAATGGATTCCATACCGCGATCGCATTTTGCCTGGCGATGTTGGCGTTGGCGATATTGTTCCAAGCTCATTAGATGATGCACGTTTAGTTGCAGGCCAACAAGCGTTGCCACAGGATGAAGATTTAGATACTGCAATGGCAATTGAACTTGGTTTAGGACGCGCGCGAGTGATGTCAATTGAAGGACGCGACCAAGCAGCAAAGCGTTGGTATGACGGAGAACGTGGACCAAACGCACCGGTTGCCCAGTCAGCACCAAAGCCGTGCCATAGCTGCGGATTCTTTATTCCTATTGCAGGATCATTGCGATCAACATTTGGCGTGTGCGCCAACGCGATATCACCCGAGGATGCACGCGTAGTGAGCGTGGACCATGGCTGCGGAGCACATTCGGAAGCGACCTTCACAGAGCCGGTGTTAAACTAAGCACCTGCTATCGCACCCGCGATACCGATTAACACCAGTACGAAAAAAACTAGCAAGGAGCTCCCCATGCCTACAGGACGCGTTAAATGGTTCTCATTAGAAAAAGGTTTTGGCTTCATTGCAAATGATGAAGGCGAAGATGTTTATCTAGCTGCTACTTCACTTCCAGAAGGTGTTGCAACAGTTAAGCCTGGAACAAAACTCGAGTTTTCTATTGCCGATAGCCGTAAAGGCCCACAAGCATTATCTGTGCACATCATTGATGCACCACCATCACTAGTTGAAAACTCACGTGTTAATAGTGATGATCTTGCAGCGATGATTGAAGACACAATCAAGATGCTGGATAAAGTCGGAAATGGTTTGCGCCATGGACGTCATCCAAATGCACAAGAGGCTGATCGCCTTGGTCGTGTGCTGCGCGGTATTGCTACGGCGCTAGGAGCTTAAATACCGCTTCGTCGTTCACGACGAATTGTGTAACGAATACCGATTAAACCAAGTGCTGCTCCGCTTATGCATGTCCAAATGATTTTGGCATCGGCATTGGTTGCAAGAGCAATCACTCCTGCTATCACCCAGCACATAGTTCCAATAGCCACTAGAGTTACTGCATTGCGTAGTCGAGTAGTCATGGAAGAAGAGTAATGGGATTTTCGGTAAAAGAGGATGGTAATTGGCGTTCATTTCGCCACCGTAATTATCGAATTCTTTTTCCAGCCAACGCAGTTTCAAATATCGGCAGTTGGGCCCAGCGTATTGCTCAAGATTGGCTCGTTCTAGAACTCACTAACAACAACGGAACCTACCTAGGTTTAGTAACAGCGGTGCAATTCGCACCCGTCCTATTCTTCTCTCTACACGGCGGCAAATTGGCCGACAGATTTAATAAACGCAAAGTTTTGATTCTGACAAATATTTTAGGTGGCAGTGCATCACTTGGCTTAGGCGCTCTGGTAATCACAGAACAGGTTCAGTTGTGGCATGTCTTTGTACTTGCCGGGGTACTCGGTATTTCAACGGCTATTGATGCTCCAGTACGCCAATCATTTACAACTGAAGTTGTTGGCCAAACAGATCTTCCCAACGCGGTTTCACTTAACTCCGCTAACTTTAATGCAGGGCGATTAATTGGCCCAGCACTCTCTGGCGGCTTGATTGCAGCTTTTGGTACCGGGCCTTCATTTATTGTTAACGGGCTTTCATATTTCTTCGTTATTGCCGCATTGCTAAATCTCAATGAAAAGGCTTTTTTTCACCAAGATCGCCCAAAGTCAGATGGCAATATCCGAGAAGGCATTGCCTATGCAAAAGCCCGCCCAGATATTTATGTAGTTATGTTGATGGTCTTTTTCTTAGCAACCTTTGGACTTAACTTTCAGATCTTTAATGCTCTTATGGCCACACAAGAGTTTGGCTTAGGACCAGCAAGCTTTGGATTGATGGGAACCTTCATTGCAATTGGCTCCCTTTCTGGCGCTATTGGATCTGCTCGACTTGAACGCTTTAGAAATACAAAGTTTGTTATTCGTGGTGGAGTTGTGTTTTCCGCATCGATTATGGTGCTCTCTATCTTGCCTAATTACATCTCTTATGTGATTTGGCTTCCAATCTGTGGAGTAACAGCGCTGACTACATTGGTCTCTGCTAACTCCATTGTTCAGACCAGCACAGACCCTGCGATTCGCGGCCGTGTTATGGGACTTTACCTTTTGATCTTTATGGGCGGAACTCCATTTGGTTCACCGCTCATTGGAACAACAACTGAACTAATCGGAATTCGCCCAACGATTGCACTCTGTGGTGGTATTTCATTATTTGCTTCACTATTAATCTGGTTCAAATACAAGAACCGAGTTGGGCTACCTGCAGATACTTCTGTCGCCGCCGTTCTTAAAGACCGTTAATTGCTATAACAACTAAAATTCCAATCAGAGCAAGTAACGTAATCATTCGCCTGACTTTGTAGTTCATTACACAGCCTCTGCAACCTTAGAAGGAATTACTTTAACAATAACAAATGCAATTGCAATCAAGACAAAAACCATGATGTAGGCACGTGAAATACCAAAGTTATCACCCAGTAGACCTAGCAAAAATGGCGCTCCAGCAATAGCAACTCCCGCTGCTAATGAGGCACGTCCAATCGCTAAATCAGGACGTCCATCACTAAGGCCAATTAAACGAATAGAGGAAAGTGCAAACTGCATCGATATTCCCATGCCAACCGCAAATAGGCAGAATAGTGAAAGAATCATGTTGTG
>DAIMGQ010000009.1:0-22243 GCA_036723815.1 Candidatus Planktophila sp. | reverse complement strand
TCAAATTCAATTCCTTGACCGATGCGATTGGGTCCGCTGCCCAGAATAATTACCGCTGGTGTTGTTCGCGAACGAACTTCAGTTTCTTCTTCATAACTGGAGTAGTAATAAGGCGTGAATGCTTCGAACTCTGCAGCACACGTATCTACTGTTTTATAGACAGGTCTCACACCAAGATGGTGTCGCGCTTTTCGAACCTCTTCCTCAGTCACATCGCGCAATACTGCTATCTGTGAGTCCGAGAAACCTTGCATCTTCGCCGTGCGGAGTAAATCCTTGGTTAGCTCACCTGGTTGAGCTATAAACGCTGCTTGCTGATTAATAATTTCTATTTGTCGCAAATACCAACGATCAATCTTGGTTGCCTCATAGACCTGCTCAATAGTTGCACCAGCCCACATCGCCTTTTGTGTTTGTTGCAACCTGTATTCAGTCGGGATCTTCATGGATTGCAGGAGTGATGACAGTTCAGTTTGGCTTATCTCTGGCCAAGAAAAAATCGCCTCTTTGCGCTCTAAGGATCTAAGCGCTTTCATAAGTGCCTCTGAAAAGGAGCGACCTATAGCCATCGCCTCTCCGACACTTTTCATGGTTGTTGTTAAGCGTGGATCAGCATCTGCAAACTTCTCGAAGGCGAAGCGAGGTACTTTCACCACTACATAATCCAGAGTCGGCTCAAAGGAGGCCGGAGTAACTTTGGTAATGTCGTTTTGAATCTCATCTAGCGTGTATCCGATAGCAAGCTTTGTCGCAATTTTGGCTATCGGAAATCCTGTAGCTTTCGATGCAAGCGCACTCGAGCGGGAAACACGAGGATTCATTTCAATAACAATAATGCGGCCGTTATCCGGATTTACGGCAAATTGAATATTACATCCACCCGTGTCGACGCCCACCTCGCGAATAATATCCATCGAAAGATCGCGCAACTTCTGATACTCAACATCAGTCAATGTCATAGCCGGGGCTACGGTAATTGAATCTCCGGTGTGAACGCCCATGGGATCTAAATTTTCAATCGAACAAACGATTACAACGTTATCTTTTCGATCACGCATTACTTCAAGTTCATACTCTTTCCAACCAATTATCGATTCCTCAAGAAGTACTTCTGAAGTAGGGCTATGTCGCAAGCCGGCGCCAGCTATTTGTCGCAACTCGGCCTCGTTGAATGCAATTCCAGATCCGAGACCTCCCATAGTGAAGGAAGGACGAACCACTACTGGATAATTGAGGACAACGACCGCTTCCAAGATCTCTTCCATTGTGTGACAAATCTTGGATTTAGCTGACTCTCCACCGACTTTTTCAACTATTCCTCTGAACAGTTCACGGTTTTCCCCACGATGAATCGCATCCACGTCAGCACCGATTAGTCGCACACCATACTTTTTCAGCGTTCCTCGCTCATACAATCCAATCGCAGCATTAAGTGCTGTTTGGCCACCTAGTGTGGCTAAGACCGCATCAGGCTTCTCGTGAGCGATTATCCGCTCAATTATTTCGGGCGTGATTGGCTCAACATAGGTTGCATCTGCAAACTCTGGGTCAGTCATTATCGTTGCTGGGTTTGAATTAATAAGAATTACTCGAATTCCTTCGGCACGAAGGACGCGACAAGCTTGTGTTCCGGAGTAATCGAATTCGCATGCCTGTCCGATAACAATTGGACCACTTCCAATTACTAAAACACTTTTAATTGTCGTATCAAGACCCATTAGGCGTGAACTTTCCTTGACATGAGGTCCACAAATCGATCGAATAGATATGAAGCATCGTGCGGACCGGCTGCAGCCTCTGGATGGTATTGAACAGAAAAAGCAGGCCTTTCTAGGAGTTGAAGTCCCTCGACTACCCCATCATTAAGGCACAGATGTGTCACTTCACCGCGTCCAAATACAGTTGAGAACTCTGCATCCGTTGGCGCTTTCACAGCGAAACCGTGATTGTGGGCGGTAATTTCGACTTTCCCAGTGTTCTTATCCATTACAGGCTGATTGATTCCACGGTGACCAAACTGCAACTTGTAGGTTTCAAAACCTAAGGCACGACCAAGAATCTGATGACCGAAACAAATTCCAAAAAGTGGTATCTCAGCAAGTAACAATTCCCGCACAACTTCAATTACATCTGTCATAGTTGAAGGATCACCAGGACCGTTTGATAGAAAGACACCATCTGGCTTAATCGCCATGATTGACGCGGCTGAGGAATCAAATGGCATCACATGGACTTCTACACCGCGTTCGGCAAGAGCGCGAGGCGTTGCTGCTTTAATACCAAGATCTAGTGCTGCAACGGTGAACTTCTTTTTCCCAATTGCCGGGATGACGACCGTATGAGGAGTTGAAACATCTCGAACCAAATATGCACCTGCCATAGCCTCGGCTTTGCGAACCTCAACTACCATTTCTTCGCGAGAAAGTTCTAAACCAGAAAATATGCCCACGCGCATGGCGCCACGATCACGTAAGTGTCGAGTGATGGCGCGCGTATCAACGCCTTGAATCCCGACAATTCCCTGAGCAATCAATTCGGCCTCTAAATCATTCTGTGCACGCCAGTTAGATGTAACCGATGAAGGATTTCGCACAACAAAACCAGCTACCCAGATTCTCGTCGATTCATTATCTTCTTCGTTTACCCCAGTGTTACCAATGTGAGGGGCAGTCATAATAACTACCTGCTTGTGATACGACGGATCCGTCAACGTTTCTTGATACCCAGTCATACCAGTTTGAAAGACCGCTTCGCCAAATGTTTTCCCAGTTGCAGCCCAAGAAGAACCTTCAAAGATACGACCATCATCAAGGACCAGATATGCGCTAGTCATTACTTGCCTCCTACCGATGTGATCGTGCCGTTGCTATAAGTTGCTGCACCCTTGAAGAAGGTGTGTGTGATTACGCCAGGTAGTACGTGGCCATGGTATGGAGTATTGGATGACTTTGATAGAACTAAATCGCGATCCACGGTCCATTCCTGCGTTGGATTAATCACAACAAGGTTGGCTACTGAGCCCACAACTATTGGTTGGCCGTGGTTTTCATAACCACCAATTCGGGCAGGTGCAATCGACATTCGATCGGCAACCTGGCTCCAATTCATCAATCCACTATCGACCATGGTTTTTTGAACGATCGAAAGCGCAGTTTCTAGGCCCAACATTCCAAATGCTGCCTCCTGCCACTCACACTCTTTAGATTCTGTTGGATGTGGGGCATGATCTGTTGCGACAATATCAATCGTTCCATCTGCTAATGCTTCACGAAGTGCGTGTACATCAGCTTCAGTCCGCAACGGTGGATTTACTTTGTAAACTGGGTCATAAGAACTTGCGAGATCATCTGTTAGTAGAAGGTGATGTGGGGTTACTTCCGCTGTCACATTAATTCCTCGAGCTTTCGCCCAACGAATAATCTCAACACCACCTGCTGTTGTTAGATGGCATATATGTAATCGCGATTGCACATGGTCGGCAAGCAATACATCTCTGGCGATAATCGCCTCTTCTGCGACCGCAGGCCAACCTTTCAAACCTAAACGAGCCGAAATTTCTCCTTCATTCATCTGTGATCCGATCGTCATCCGAGGGTCCTGTGCGTGCTGAGCGATCACTCCCCCGAATTTCTTGATGTATTCAAGGGCTCTGCGCATAACTAAGGGATCTGACACACAATTACCATCATCACTAAACACGCGAACACGAGCAACTGAATCCGCCATTGCCCCGATTTCAGATAACGCTTCACCCTTCAATCCTTGGGTGACGGCACCGATGGGGAACACATCCAAGAAGCCTGCTTCTTGGCCTAATCGATACACCTGTTCTACAACCCCAGCTGTATCTGCAACCGGTGAAGTATTTGCCATGGCAGACACTGCCGTAAAACCACCTTTAACACCTGCGCGACTTCCACTCAAAACAGTTTCGGCATCTTCTCGTCCTGGCTCACGCAAATGCGTATGAAGATCAACTAACCCAGGCAAGACAACACAATCTTTCGCATCAATCACGTTTTTAGCATCGCCTTTAAACTCAGAACCAACTGATGCGATAACGCCATTAGAGATAGAGATGTCAGCTTTCTTGGCGTCAGGTAGCGAGGCTCCCTTAATCAAATAATCTGCTGTAGTCATCTAGTTGCTCCCAACTTCTAAGGCTCCACCAGCAAGCAAGACATACAAAATCGCCATCCGGACACTGACACCATTAGTTACCTGTTCAGTAATAACTGATCGCGCACTGTCAGCGACCTCTGCGGAAATTTCCAGTCCGCGGTTCATGGGTCCTGGGTGCATAACTATTGCACCCGATTTCATGCTTGCCATTCTTTCTCCATTGAGACCGAAGTATCGTGAATACTCTCTGGCATTTGGGAAGAATAGATCGGACATTCTTTCTTGCTGCACGCGAAGCATCATCACAACATCAACATGTGGAATCACTGAATCAAAATCGTAAGAAACAGTCGCTGGCCAGTTCTGAATACCAACAGGGAGCAAGGTAGGTGGTGCCACTAAAGTTACCTTCGCACCTAACATCGCGAGCAACAAAACGTTGGAACGTGCCACACGCGAATGCAAAATGTCGCCCACGATAGCCACATTAAGGCCAGCTAAGTCACTTGCACCCATTCCTAAATGCTTTCGAATCGTGAATGCATCTAGCAAGGCCTGACTAGGATGTTCATGCGTTCCATCACCTGCATTGATAACACTTCCGGACATCCATTGTGAGTCAGCCAGTCTTTGTGCAGCACCCGAAGCTGAATGTCGGATCACGACAGCATCAGCACCCATAGCTTGAAGAGTCATTGCGGTGTCTTTCAAGGATTCGCCCTTGCTCACACTTGAACCTTTTGCAGAAAAATTGATTACATCTGCAGAAAGTCGTTTGGCAGCTGCCTCAAAGGAGATACGAGTGCGTGTTGAATCCTCGGCAAATAAGTTCACTATTGTTCGACCGCGCAGCGTTGGAAGCTTCTTAACAGCGCCATCACCAACGCGAGCTAACTCAGTTGCTGTATCTAGGATCGAGATTGCCTCTGATTTATTGAGATCAGCAATTGAAAGGAGATGTCTCATAGTTCTGCTCCTTCTTCAATCGTTACTTCATCTCGACCGTCGATTTCACTTAGCAGCACCCTTACTGACTGATTCTTAGAAGTAGGCAGGTTCTTTCCTATGAAATCGGCTTTTATGGGTAGCTCTCTGTGGCCACGATCTACTAACGCAGCTAACTGGACAGTGCGCGGACGCCCAATTTCACCCAACGCATCAAGTGCGGCTCTTATTGTTCTGCCTGAAAACAAGACATCATCCACCAGAATCACATCCTTGCCTTCGATTCCTGAAGTGGGAATCTTGGTTGGCATGATCGCGCGCGGTGGACGCATTCTTAAATCATCTCTGAACAAGGTGATGTCTAGGGTGCCCGTTGGCGGTTCACTACCTTCGATCGAGGTAATAATCGATGAGATGCGGGTTGCCAAGTGAGCGCCTCTGGTAGGAATACCAAGGAGCACAATGTTGGCTGAGCCCTGATTCTTCTCAAGGATCTCGTGGGAAATGCGGGTCAACGCACGTGTGATGTCTTGTGCGGACAGGGCTACGCTCATGTAAATCTCCTTTCCCACCTCTCAGGATGGGTCGTTAAAGGATGCAGTGCAGATACTAGCACCCATGCCGCCCTCCTGTGGATATCGAAAACATGAAGTGTCGAGCACCCAATAGCGTCGGCGCCATGGAAACCATTCACGCTCAAACTCAAATAGAAACACTGCATACGCGTATGCGTCTGATCCGCGAGTCACGACACCTCACCCTTAATCAGGCATCAAAACTTTCAAAGGGGGAAATCTCGGCAATCGCTCTTGGCTCATATGAGCGTGGCGATCGTTCAGTAAGTGCTCATAAGTTGATCACTATCGCAAACCTTTACGAGGTTCCTATTTCCGAGCTCTTTGAAAACCCAAGAAGTTTTTTGCCGGAGGAACGAATCAGCATCGACCTTCGAAAAATCCTTTTAACCTCAAACCCAATTGCGCAAAAGATGACTGAGGTTTTGAGAAATATTGCCCGAATGCGTGGGGATTGGAATGGCCAGGTCATCTCGCTGAGAGCGCAGGATGCTAATAGCTTTCAGGTCTTTACGGGGTTAAGCGCCGAGCAGATCAAGTCGGTAGTTGCTGAATACCAATTCCCTAGATCGAAATAGTGTCCTTGATGCTGGCGATACGACCAAGAACTCCATGGATGTATTTGGAGGAATCATCACTTGAAAGTTCCTTGGCTAAGTCCAGAGCCTCATCAATAGCCACACTTGTTGGTACCGCGGTTGACCACAAGATTTCGTAAATTCCAAGGCGTAAGATATTGCGATCGACTGCCGGCAATCGGTCCATATCCCAGCCTTGTGCATACGTTGTAATCAATTCGTCTATTTTGCGACGATTATCAGAAACTCCATTAACCAATTCGCGAGTGTATTCACGAATAGGACGCGCATCAGGACCTTCTGCAGGAACGTCGCGCGCTTCTAAAGTTTCAACAAGATTGGTTCCGCGGATATCTGTTTCATACAGTAAATCCAGGGCTTGCTTGCGCGCCTTACTTCGAGCAGACACTAGTTAGCGCGACCCTGGTATGACCCGTCACGTGTGTCTACCAAAACCACTTCATCCTGCTTGATAAATAGTGGAACCTGAATTTCTATACCAGTCTCAACAGTTGCTGGCTTCGTTCCACCAGAAGATCGGTCACCTTGAATACCTGGCTCTGTGTATGTGATCTTGAGTGGAACTGATGCTGCAAGCTCGATGTATAGAGGATTTCCCTCATTAATAGCCACAATCGCTTCCGTATTTTCCAACATGTAGTTAGCTGCATCTCCCACAGTAGCTGCGCTAATGGTCATTTGGTCATAAGTCTTAGTATCCATGAACACAAAACCATCCCCCTCTTTATAGAGGTACTGCATCTCGCGCTTTTCTAGGATAGCAACATCGACCTTAACTCCGGCGTTGTAGGTTCGATCAACAACTTTGCCACTAAGAACCGACTTTAGTTTGGTGCGGACGAAAGCTGGACCCTTACCTGGTTTAACATGTTGGAACTCAACAACTGTCCAAAGCTGACCTTCGATATCAAGTGTCATTCCATTTTTAAGATCATTTGTTGTTGCCACAGCTAATCCACCCGCTCTTTATCTATTCGGTTAATTCAAACGTAATTGAAGGCTAAAGGATACCCGCTTGTAAGGGGTGCTTTGTTACTTGCCTACGAGATTTTGCATAGCAATGATGGCCAAAACATAGGAATTTGGGCCAAAACCACCAATAGTTCCATTGGCTACGCCAGAAATTACAGAGGTATGTCTGAATTCTTCACGAGCTAGCGGGTTAGAAAGATGTACTTCAATCAACGGAGTCTTCACTAATTCTGCAGCATCACGTATTGCGTAAGAATAATGAGTAAACGCCGCCGGGTTTATGATCACTGGCATCTTTTCATCGGCGGCTTCGTGTAGCCAGCCAATTATTGTTGACTCATCATCACTCTGACGCACATCTGCCTCAAATCCATGCTTACTTGCCGCTATCTCAATCATTGACTTCAATTCACCGTAATTAAGGTCCCCATAGATAGATGAGTCACGGATATCCAACCGTGAAAGATTTGGACCATTAATTACAAGTAACTTCATGAACTAATTCTCTCATAGGCCGCATCAAGTTCGGTGGATGTTAAATCCTCAAGGCGAACAGTCGAACCTATGCCACTTAATGCGACAAATCTGATCGTGTTTCCCCGTGCCTTTTTATCCAAAGCTAACAAGGGTGCGAGTTTTTGCCAGGCTTGGCGATCAAAAGAGATTGGTAACTGATATCTAGACAATAGTGATCTGTGCAGAACAAGTTCATCGGTGCTAATCAAGCCACGAGCTGCCGCCAGTTCGGCTGCATAAACCAACCCTATGGAGACTGCCTCACCGTGACGCAATTGATATTTGGCAAATATTTCAATTGCATGACCAAGAGTATGACCGTAATTGAGAGCCTCGCGAGCAAAACTCTCTTTAAAGTCAGAAGAAACAAACTGAGCTTTGACGCTCACAGCTCTATGAATGATTTCAGCTATCGCCTCTGGAGTCTTGCGCAACGATTCAATTGAATGACTTGCAGCTAATGTAAGAATTTCGGAGTCAGCGATAAACCCACATTTAATGACCTCGGCCATACCTGCGGCAAAATCACGGTCAGATAAAGTCTCCAAGAAGTTCGTATCAATTATTACTGCTGACGGCGAATGAAAAGCGCCGATCAAATTCTTTCCATACTCCGAATTGATTCCAGTTTTGCCACCAACTGAAGCATCAACCATGCCGGCTAATGATGTCGGCACAGCGATCCAATCTAAACCTCGCAACCACGAAGCTGCGGTGAAACCTGCTAAATCAGTGATCGCTCCCCCGCCAAGACCAACAATCAAATCCGAACGCGTAAAGCCTGCAGCCCCTAGCCAATTCCATAACTTGTTGAGGGTTGCAACGTTCTTAGCCTCTTCACCATCTGGTACATCAAATACATGGATCTCCGACTCTAGACCCAATAACCCTTCCAAATCTGGCTTGAAACTTTCTGAAATAATTACCGCAACCCGAGTTCGTCCTTGAATCAATTGCGCAAGTTCTTCTTTCCAACTTGATGTCAGAATCACGGAGTACGAACGCTCAGCATCAACTAATATTGAAGTCATAGCAGTTTCGATTCGATAACGGCGATAATTTCATCCACGGTCATGTCATCAACTTTAATCGAATGCGAAGCTAATTTCTCGTAGATCGGTCGTCTCTGATCAGAAAGTGACTGCCATTGCGCCCGTGGATTGCCAAGTAACAAAGGTCGATCTCTATTGAAGCCAACTCGTGGCGCAGCTGTTGCGAGAGCAACATCCAAAAAGACTATTGTTGAGTTTGATGAAGATAAAGCATCCTGTGCGGGTTGGGATATTGGAGCGCCGCCGCCAAGGCTAATAACTGCCGAAGGTTCCCGGAGAACTTCCACTAGTGTTTCAAACTCTACGCGTCGAAAATACTCTTCCCCATTTTCTACAAATAAGTCTGTGATCTTCTTTTGCTCTTTGAGTTCAATTAATGAATCTGTATCGACAAAAGGCCACTGCAAGTGGGTCGCCAGTGCCATTCCCACGGTGCTCTTGCCGCTTCCAGGTGCACCGATTAAAACAATGCGAGTCATAAGATCGCTCTTACTTGAAGTTCAAATTAGCGATATAGGACTCGAAATTGCGACGAGTTTCAGTTACTGAATCTCCACCAAATTTCTCAAGCACAACCTCTGCCAATACAAGCGCAACCATTGCTTCAGCGACTACTCCTGCAGCAGGAACAGCGCAAACATCTGATCTCTGATTAATTGCCTTTGCTGCGTCACCTGTTGCAACATCGATTGTATCCAGCGCTTTCGGGACCGTTGAAATTGGCTTCATAGCTGCTCGAACACGCAGAATTTCACCATTAGACATTCCACCTTCAGTGCCACCTGCTCGATCAGTGCGACGAACAATCTTTCCGGTTGAATCCTTTTCGATTTCATCGTGGGCCACTGAGCCGCGACGCGTTGCCGTTTTGAAACCATCTCCGATTTCAACGCCCTTAATAGCCTGAATGCCCATAACAGCACCAGCCAATTTTGAATCAAGGCGTCTATCCCAATGAACATGAGAGCCCAAACCTGGAGGCATATTGAATGCTAATACTTCTACAACACCACCCAATGTGTCACCGTCGCGATGTGCACTTTCAATTTCCGCAATCATTTGCTCACTTGTTGCCTTATCGGCGCAACGAACTGGGTCTGCATCAATTGTTGACATGTCACCTGCAAGTGGTAACGGAGCATCATCTGCCACGCTAATGGAGCCAATAGACAGCACATGGCTAAGGATCGTTATCCCGACAGCCTGCTCGAGGAAGTTGCGTGCTACTGCCCCAAGTGCAACGCGTGCGGCTGTTTCACGAGCACTTGCACGTTCTAAAATAGCTCGAGCATCATCCAAATCGTATTTCTGCATACCAACTAGATCTGCGTGTCCTGGTCGAGGTCGCGTAAGCGGTGCGTTGCGCGCCAAGTCCTTAATTTCTTCATCAGGCACAGGATCGGCCGACATAACTTTTTCCCACTTCGGCCATTCCGAGTTGCCCACTTGAATTGCAATAGGTCCACCTTGGGTTAATCCCAAACGTACTCCACCAAGAATTGTTACTTTATCGGCTTCAAAGTTTTGACGAGCTCCACGTCCAACACCGAGGCGTCTGCGCTGTAAATGAAAATCAATATCAGCGGTCGTAATCGAAACAGAGGCAGGAATTCCCTCGACTATGGCACTTAATGCCTGTCCATGAGACTCACCAGCAGTTAACCAACGCATGAGCCTATTCTTGCAGATCAGGTCACTATCTCGTTGCCAAATATGTTGAAAGACCTATGAAAATGCTAGGCGCTAAGGGGATTTTCGATGGAATCTTACGATTAACTCCTGCAAGTACCAGTATATGAACCATAGCTAGCAGAAACACATATCCGAGGTAATCGAACGCTGAGAAACTATGCGTGATGAGAATAAGTGCCAATAATTTGATGTCACCCATTCCGAATTTGAAGATTCGTAGCACAAGCAGCAACAAGATCGACAAAAGAATCTTCCTAATGTCACCAAAACCGAATAAAGATAGTTCTAAACAGGCAAGCAAGAGCAAGATTTTGTTATAAATATTGGGGATCACAAAAGAACGACAGTCTGCAACACAGATTGGTATGCCAAGAAGAAAGAGGGCTACATCCATACGGGCAAGTTACATCCAATCACTCCAATCAAAACGGTGGTTGTGGACTAAGAAAGTGCTTTCTCGCCAGCAGATCGAAGAATCTTGGCCATTGAACCTCGATCTATAGGACCATCGGTAAAGATTGAAGCTTGGGAAATGGCTTGATGTATCAAAAGCTCTAAGCCATCTATTCCAAATCCTCCACTCTTTCTCCAATGTGCTAGAAATTGTGTGGGCCAAGGATTGTAAAGAACTTCAAAGAAGGTGGATGTAACTGACCGAATTTGATCTGCAAAAACCGCCGCCGCGTCTCCAGGTGTTGTGTTCACGACTAAGTCGTAAGTCCCAAAATTGATTGCATCCGACCAGGATACGAAATTGATTTCAGTTTCAGGAGAAGAATTTCTCATTGCCATCTCACGGCCAGAATTACGATTGACGACTGTGACCTTGTCGCTGACTCCATCACATGCAGCGACAACTGCTCGTGCGGTGGCTCCAGCCCCGATAATCAAAACCTTCCCTTTAGCATCACGATCATTAAAATCAAGTGCATGGATGAATCCATCAACATCCGTACTTGTTAGATTCCAGATCCCATCAACTTTGTGCAATGTGTTTCCACTTTGTATTTGACGCGAAATATTCGATACTGAGCCAGCAATCGTTAAAGCTTCTTCCTTCAATGGCATCGTAAGTGAAAGGCAATTTAACAACGAACCTTCATCATCTAGGAAGTTTTTGAGACCTCCTGATGCAACCTCATATGCTTTATAACTCGCATCAATACCTAGCGAATCGTAGATCGTATTATGCAAAAGAGGACTCAGAGAGTGAGAGATCGGTGAACCCAAGACGCCGGCTGAAATCATCCGAAGACTCCCGCCTTTCGATTCTTAACGTAAATTGCTTTCCAACTGTTGAACTCATCGATAGATTTTGTGAAACGCGTATCTCCTGGGGCAACTGTAATGAAGTACAACCAATCCCCCGCGGCAGGTTCTAGTGCTGCCGTTATGGCGTCTGCGCCAGGACTGCAGATAGGACCAGGTGGCAATCCATACCTCTTGTAGGTGTTGTAGGGAGAATTGGTCAAAGTTGATCGGGAGCTCAAGAAGATCTGTCCGCGCAACTTCTGAACGAAATGCACCGTCGAATCCATTTGCAATGGCATGCCAATACTCAAACGGTTGTAAATAACTCTGGAGACCTTGGCGAAATCCTTCTTCTCACCTTCAGCTTGAATAATCGAGGCGATTGTTAGCAACTCAGAAGAATTGAAGCGTTGAGTACCAGACAGCAACTCTTTAGCTACCGGCTCTTGTGTGAAACGATCAACCATGGCTTGGACAGCTTCGAGGGCAGTAGTGCCCTCTGGGAAACTGTACTGAGCAGGAAATAGAAGTCCCTCTATTTCTCTAAATCCTTCCGGCAACTCCGCCTTTGCAAGTCCACTGGAAACTTCACTTGCAGAAAATCCGTATTTGACTAAAGCTTTAGCAATCTCACTCCTCCAATTTCCTTCGTAAACTCTGACTAAGTTTGGAATGCGCTCTGGATCGAGTAACTGTTCTAGCGCTTGTTGCGCAGAAATTTCTTTTGTTAAGCGATGATTACCTGGAGCGATTTTCTCTGAGCGCTTATCCCCCACCGCAACTCTAAAAAAGGCTTCAGATGACTTAACAACTCCATTGTCGAAAAGCAGCTTAGCTATGGCGGAGCCTGCAGAACCTGCAGGAATATCAATGATGACTTCTGGCGCCCCGGAAAGTGTTGTATTTGTTGGGAAATCAGGTGCTGCTGAGGGACCTAATCGCGTCAGCAAAAAAGCTGCGACCACAAGAATAAATAAAGAAGAAATGACCAGTTGTTTTTTCATCGTCGTTTTTCGATTTCGATGGCAAACTCCAATATCGCAACTGCCGCAGCCATATCGATGGCATCTTTTGATTCCTTTGCGTTTCGGCCAGCATCTCTCAAATTACGCGCTGCACTGATTGTGCTCATGCGCTCATCGATTAACTCAATAGGTATCTGTGTGATGGCCTGCAACAGTGAGACAAATTCAGTCGCTTTCTCTGTCGCTGTACCATCATGGCCACTTAACATCGAAGGTCTTCCAACATATATTGCAACGGGTTCAATTTCTGTGATGATGTCTGAGATCTGACTGCTTAAGGTCTTATCCGTAGTCTTCAAAGTCGTTAAAGGCGATGAAAGGATGGAATCTGGATCACTTACCGCCACACCGATACGCACATCACCATAATCAAATGCGATACGACGTCCGCGCTGCATCATTTAACCAATGAGTGCGTTTGAGATCGCAGTGAGAGCTTCTAGTGACTTGGAAGCATCGGTGCCGCCACCTTGTGCGAAATCATCCTTGCCACCACCACCGCCACCAAGAACCGTTGAACCTATCTTGACTAAAGCACCTGCCTTGACACCATGAGCTCGTGCTTCTTCACTAGTAGCTACTACCAAAACGGGCTTTCCCTCATTTGAGCTGATGAGTGCGACTACAGATTTTGATTCACGCTCTCGAAGATCCAATGCGATCTTGCGAAGATCATCACCTGAAACTCCGTCAGCCATAACTGATGAAACATAAGAGATACCGTTGATGATCTTGGCTGTCTTGGCAAGATCTCCCACTTGCGATAGCGCCTGAGCGGAACGAACAGTTGCCAATTCTTTCTCAATATCCTTCATCTTGTTGAGCAAGTCTGAGATTCTCTCTGGTAGCTCTTCTGTGCGAGCACCCTTAATCAGCTCTGTTAATGAGTTCAGCAAGATATGTTCGCGAGCTAGGAACTTATATGCATCCACTCCCACGAGCGCTTCAACACGACGCACGCCAGCTCCAATAGAAGATTCACTCAGCAGTTTGATTACACCTAGCTGTCCAGAACGTGAAACGTGTGTGCCACCGCATAGCTCACGAGCCCAGTCACCAACGCTTACAACTCGAACTACATCACCATACTTTTCACCAAACAATGCCATCGCACCAAGTTCCTTTGCTTTCGCTTGGCTCATGCTTTCCGCTGTGACTTCAAGGTTGTCCAACAACAAAGTATTAACTCGAGACTCAACGTCATTTAAAACACTTACAGGAACAGAGCCAGTAGCAGGGAAATCAAATCGGAACCGACCCGGAGAGTTTTCAGAACCAGCTTGCGTTGCCGTTTCCCCTAAAATTTCGCGGAACGCTTTGTGAACCATGTGAGTCGCAGTATGTGCGCGAGAAATTGCATGTCGACGTTCAATATCGATCTCAGCCAGAGCTTCACTACCAACTTCGATCGAACCACTAATAACTCGACCACGGTGAACAAATAATCCCGGGACTGGTGATTGAACATCATCGATTTCTATAACTGCACCATTGCTTAAAGTGATGCGACCGCCATCGGCCAACTGACCGCCACCTTCAGCGTAAAATGGCGTTCGGTTCAAAACGATGTCGACATCATCACCTTCGGATGCACTGGATACACCAACGCCATCAACAACGATGCCCGTGAGTTTTGATTCAGAGCTTAGGTGGGCATATCCAATAAATTCGCTCTTGCCACTCTTATCAGCGATGGTCTTATAGACAGAAACATCCGTGTGACCAGATTTCTTCGCCTTAGCATCTGCCTTGGCTCGATCTTTTTGCTCTTTCATCAAGCGGCGGAAACCTTCTTCATCAACTTCAAGACCTTCTTCACGTGCCATCTCAAGGGTTAAATCAAATGGGAAACCATATGTATCGTGAAGTTTAAACACTTCATCTCCTGGCAAAACAGTGGCTTTACTCTTCTTTAATGCAACAGACGCAAGATCGAATATCTGGGTACCGCTCTTGAGTGTTTGAAGGAAGCTTTCTTCCTCAGAAACGCTAACCGATAAAATACGATTCTTGTCAGAAACTAGCTCTGGATACTGCGGGCCCATTGCACCAATTGCCGCAACAGTTAACTCAGACATGATGGGATCCATCGATCCGAGAAGACGCATATTGCGAATAGTTCTACGCATCATTCTGCGCAGAACATAACCACGACCTTCATTGCCAGGTGTAACTCCGTCACCGATGAGCATGGCTGATGTGCGTGCATGGTCAGCGATCACTCGCAGAGCTACATCTGACTTTTCAGATGATCCGTACTTCACACCTGTTAACTCAGTGGCACGATTTAGGATCTTGATAGTTGTATCGATTTCATAAATATTTTCAACACCTTGCAGCAAGGCTGCGGTGCGTTCTAGACCAAGACCGGTGTCAATGCTTTTTGCTGGTAGTTCTCCAAGAATCGGATAACTGTCTTTTCCGCCACCCGCACCACGCTCATTTTGCATAAACACAAGATTCCAAATTTCAAGGTATCTGTTTTCATCTGCAATCGGACCACCTTCAGCGCCATACGCTGGACCACGATCGTAATAAATCTCAGAACAAGGACCGCATGGTCCTGGAACTCCCATAGACCAGAAGTTATCGGCCATGTCACGGCGTTGGATTCGTTCCTTAGGAACACCAATTTGTTTGTGCCAAATATCAGCAGCCTCATCGTCATCTAGGTAAACAGTTACCCACAGTTTCTCTTCTGGGAAACCATACCCGCCATCTGCAATAGGACGAGTGAGTAGTTCCCAAGCTAGTGCTATCGCGCCTTCTTTGAAGTAATCACCGAAAGAAAAATTGCCACACATCTGAAAGAAAGAAGCATGACGGGTAGTTTTACCGACCTCATCAATATCTAGCGTGCGAACACACTTTTGAACCGATGTTGCACGTGCATACGGCGGTGTTACCTCACCAAGAAAATAGGGTTTAAATGGCACCATTCCGGCGTTTACCAACAAAAGATTTGGATCATCAGCGATCAAAGAAGCTGAAGGCACAACCGTATGAGTTAATCCCTGACGATTATCAGATTCAAAGAAGCGCAGCCAGCGCGAACGGATCTCGGCGGATTCCACTAGCTAGGATCACTCCGCCTTCTTCTTCTTTGAGCGGGCCTTGCTCATTTGTGCTGCCGACAGAAGCGCACCAGCAACTTTAACTGCAGATCCATTCTTATTCATAAAATCTGTTGTTGCTTCATTAACTTTGTCAGAGAGATCTTCAATGTTCTTTGTGACTCGATTAATGCTGTGTAGAGGACCATTCACAAGGGTGACTGTTGTATTGATCTCATCGATAAGTGGAGCAGTCTCTTCTGTTAGAACTTTGAGTGAATTGCTTGCCTCATCAACTAAGCGACCAACGCGAATCACAACATATGCAATAGCTAGTGCAATCACAGCAAGTGCTGATGCTGCAATTATTGTTGCAATTCCGCCTGGACCCATGCCGTTAGCCTACCTGACTCTTACTTGTCTTCGCTGGTTTTTGCTTGAGGAACCCAGTCGATTCCGCTCTCTTTGCGTTGAGCAAGAGTAATTGGAGTAGGAGCACCTGTTAACGGATCTCCACCGCTAGCTGTCTTTGGAAAAGCGATTACTTCGCGAATCGAGTCAGAGCCAGTCAGCAATGCACACACGCGATCTAAACCAAGTGCTATTCCACCATGAGGAGGTGGGCCATAGTTAAATGCCTCTAACAGGAAACCAAACTTGCTGTTTGCTTCTTCATCACTTAAACCAATTACAGAAAAAACATCCTTCTGGATAGTGCGGTCGTGAATACGAATCGATCCACCACCCAGCTCCGTACCATTCAAAACAATGTCGTATGCATATGCAAGTGCTGATGCCGGATCAGACTTAAAAGTTGCAGCAAACTCTGGCTTTGGCCCAGTAAAGGGATGGTGAACCGCGGTCCATCCACCGTTATCTGTTGGCTCAAACATGGGTGCATCAACAACCCACAAGAACTCCCACTTACCATCTGGGATTAACTCACATCGCTTACCTATTTCTAAGCGAACTGCACCAAGAAGATTCAGTGATGCGGTTCGCTCACCTGCTGCAAAAAAGATTGCATCTCCCGGTTTTGCACCTGCTGCATCAACAACTCCTGCTGTTTCCTTTTCAGAAAGATTCTTCGATACTGGCCCGCCTAGCGTGCCATCTTCGTTGACCAGAATGTATGCAAGTCCCTTTGCACCGCGTGCTTTTGCCCAGTCCTGCCATGCATCTAATTCACGGCGAGCAGATGATGCTCCCCCAGGCATAACGACAGCACCAATATAAGGTGCTTGGAAAACTCTAAAATCAGTCTCTGCAAAAAATTTTGTCAGATCAACAAGTTCATTTCCAAAACGAAGATCTGGTTTATCAGAACCGTAATGTGTCATCGCATCGGCATATGTCATGCGCTTTAAAGGAAGAGGGATCTCATAATTGACCGTCTCTTTCCAGATACGAGCAACAATCTTTTCGGCAACAGCCAAAATATCCTCTTGATCTATAAAGGACATCTCTATATCTAGCTGCGTGAACTCAGGTTGGCGATCTGCACGGAAATCTTCATCACGGAAGCAACGAGCTATCTGGTAATACTTTTCCATGCCCGCAACCATAAGAAGTTGCTTAAAAAGCTGGGGTGATTGCGGTAGCGCATACCAACTACCTGGTTGCAAACGAACTGGAACTAAAAAGTCACGCGCACCTTCCGGTGTTGATCTGGTCAAATAAGGCGTTTCAATTTCGAGGAATGTTTCCTCTTCCATCACGCGTCGAATCGTTGATGTGACCTTTGAACGAAGGCGCAGGTTGTGCGCAGGCTTTTCACGTCGTAGGTCTAGGTAGCGATAGCGCAGGCGGACTTCTTCATTAATGTCTGTGTCATCACCACTATCAACTGGAAATGGTAACGGCGCAGACTCTGAAAGAACTACAACGGTATCTCCCATTACTTCAATTTCACCGGTTGCAATATTTGTGTTTTGATTTCCATCCGGGCGAGCAACAACCTCACCGGTAATAAGCAAACACCACTCTGCACGCAAAGAGCCTGCAACCTTTTCGTCGCGAATAACTACTTGGACCGATCCAGATGCATCGCGTAGGTCAATAAATGCAACTCCGCCATGATCGCGACGCCGTGAAACCCAGCCTGCAAGGGTGACTGTTTGACCCGCATGGGATTTGCGAAGTGATCCTGCATCATGTGTGCGCAACATTGATTAGTCCAATTTTTCCGATTTAGAGAGCTTTGAGCAATGAGTCAATCTTAACTGAAGATGTGTGGCCTGATTTCATCTCTTTCAACTCTACGGTTCCACTTGAAATCTCTGACTCACCAAGAACGATTACATAGGTCGCTCCACTCTTGTCAGCACCCTTCATAGCGCCTTTAAGTGCACGATCGCCGAATGCAATCTCCACCGTCTTTCCTTGAGCGCGCAAATCTGCCGCAATTGTAAGAGCTTTGATTTTGGCAATCTCCCCCAACGGAATGATGAAAAGGTCTGAAACAAATGCGTCGTCACCAATAACACCTTCAGCCTCTGCTGCCAACAGCGCGCGATCAACACCTAACCCAAACCCAATCCCGGACAAAGATTGCCCTCCAAGTTGCTCCATCAAGCCGTCGTAGCGTCCGCCGCCACCAATTCCTGATTGGGCACCTAGTAACTCATGGACAAATTCAAAAGTTGTACCTGTGTAGTAATCCAAGCCTCTAACCATTCGAGGATTAACAACATATGCAATGCCTAATGCATCAAGATATTTCTTGACCTGTTCAAATTGCATGCGAGAATCTTCGTTGAGGTAGTTGATCAGTAATGGGGCATCAGCCATTGCCTTACGCATTTCTTCACGCTTGTCATCAAACAACCGCAGCGGATTAATTAGAGCCCGGGCAGCAGTTGCCTCATCCAAAGTTAGCGTTGATATGAACTTAACTAAATCAATGCGATGGGCCGCTCTTGACTCGGCATCACCTAACGATGTGATCTCTAAGCGATATTTGCTGAGACCAATAGCTTTAAACCCTGCGTCGGCAATCGCGATTACTTCTGCATCAATTGCTGGATCATCTAGACCGATAGCTTCTATACCGACTTGATAGAACTGACGATATCGGCCAGCTTGCGGACGCTCTGCTCGAAAGAACTGACCTGAATACCAAACTTTTACCGGAAGTTGTCCACGATCTAAACCGTGTTCGATCACGGCTCGCATTACTCCCGCTGTTCCTTCTGGACGCAAAGTGATTGATCGTCCACCACGATCTTCAAAGGTATACATTTCTTTTGACACTACGTCTGTGGATTCGCCAACACCGCGTGTAAAGAGTTCGGTATCTTCAAAAACCGGTAACTCAATTAATTGATAACCAGCCAACTGTGCAGGAGCAACTAAGCTCTCTCTGACAAACTCAAATGCACTTGATCTACCAGGAACGTATTCGCTAACACCCTTTGGTGCAGAAATCTTCTGTCCATCCATTAGTAGCGACCTACCAAACTTTTTAAGTATGGGTTGTTTTTCTTCTCATGAGCCATGGTTGTCTCCGGACCATGCCCAGGTAATACTCGTAAATGATCTGATAGCGGGACTACTTTTTTGCGCAAAGTTTCTTCCATATCTTTAGCTGATCCAGTTGGTAGATCGGTACGTCCAATCGAACCAGCAAACAGGACATCCCCGCTGACTAATACCTCATTGGAAACTTCAAACATCAATGATCCTCGCGTGTGGCCAGGGGCGTGAATGGCCTTAAAGGAAAGCCCCACTAGATCTATGACATCACCATTTCGCAATTCACGGACATCCTTTGGCTCAGAAAAACTCATGCCCGACAAAGTCGCATTGAAATCTGGGCCATGCAATTTTTCCGGGCTGGCTAGAAATGCACGATCTTCGCTATGAATGTAAGAGGCAATTTCATATCCGTCAGCAACTGCTTGGATCGAAAAGGTATGGTCTAGGTGACCATGGGTGGCGATAACAGCAACTGGCTTCAGATTGTGCTTTTCCAACAGTTCAGTCAACTGGTGAGAAACATCTGGCATGCCAGGATCTATGACCACGCACTCTGAACCAGGTTCAGTTGCGATGACCCAGCAGTTGGTGGCAAACATAGGAGCGGCGAAGGAGTCAATCAGCATTGCACGCCCTCCCTATTCCACGCTCAAATTGAGGTGCGATTGACGCTCACACCATGAGACAGGGTACCTTTTGCACACGATTACACCCTCCACCCACGCTCAGAAGCATGAAAACTTCTGAGCATCGCACCCACCACATAGCGAACTTCATAAAGAAGAAACGCGCTGAAAGGATCACTCTCATGACAGATATGAATTTCCCACACCAGGCCAGCGCAGCAAGTGCGTTGATCGGAGATCCTTCAGCTTTTGGTCGAGTTGCAGAAGATGGAACAGTTTATGTTCGCACATCACAGGGTGAAGTAGCCGTAGGTTCATACCCTGGCAAAACTCCTGAAGAAGCTTTGTCATACTTTGTCCGAAAGTTCGAAGTTCTCGCAGCTGAAGTAGCACTCCTTGCAGCACGCATAAAGAGTGGTGCAATGGTTCCTTCAGATGCATACGCAGCAATAAAGAAACTGCGCGATCAAGTCAAGGAACTAAATGGCGTTGGGGATCTCGAAGCGCTGGCTGCATCGGTAGAGCAGATTGAGCCATTAATCGAAGGACACCGCGAGGCATATGAGGCTAAGAAGGCAGCAGAAACTGCTGCAAAGGCTGCTCGACGCGAACAAATAGTTGTTGAGAAAGAAAAAATTGTTGTTGAAGCAGAAAGCTTGGCCATGTCTGAAAGTTGGAAAAGTACCGGCGATCGTCTTAAGGTTCTTCTAGATGAATGGAAAGCTGCGCCACGTTTAGATAAGAAAACCGATGCAGATCTCTGGAAGCGTTTTTCTTCTTCGCGTAACAAATTTGATAAGCGTCGTCGCACGCACTTTGCATCCCTTGAAGCAACTCAATCTGTTGTGGCCGATGCCAAGAAGGCAATAGTTGAAGAGGCAGAGAAGTTAGCCACATCAACTGAGTGGGTTCCGACCGCCAAGCGCTTTAAAGCACTTATGGATCTGTGGAAAGCAGCAGGTCGTGGCAAGAAGAACGATGACGCAAAATTGTGGGCACGTTTTAAGGCTGCGCAAGATCAATTCTTCGCATCTAAGAATGCAGACCTAGAAAAACGCGATGCAACTATGGCAACTAACCTAGCCAAGCGAGAAGAGTTACTAATTCTCATTGAAGCAGTCCTTCCAATCACAGATCCTAAGGAAGCGCGAAAAGTCCTCAACGAGCACCTTCGTTCTTGGGAGAAGATCGGAATGACCCACCGCGATAAGCGTGCCGCTCTTGATGCCCGCGTGGCCAAAGTGGAGTCTGTCGTCAAGGAAGCTGAAGCTGAGATCTGGCGCAAAACTGATCCTGCTGCGAAGAAGCGTGCCGAAGAGGTTGTGGCACAACTAACCGAATCTGTTGCAAACTATGAAAAGACTGCTGCCAAGTTTGCTGCAAGTGGTAACACGAAGAAGTCAGAAGAGGCAGCAGAGTCGGCAGCGGCCCGCAGGGTGTGGTTGGCCGAGGCTGAAAAGGCACTGGCCGAGTTCAGTTAATTGTTGGTTGTTCTGTAAACATCGTAAACACCTTCAATTCCCCGCACCGCAGCTAACACTGAATCCAAGTGGGTTGCATCAGCCATCTCGAAAGTAAAACGCGAAAAGGCAGTTCTATCTTTTGAGGTACTAACAGATGCGCTCAGGATATTTACATGCTGATCCGACAATGTCCGCGTGACATCGGCCAACAGTGAAGCTCGATCTAGTGCTTCAACCTGAATGTTGACTAAAAATACTGAAGAAGCTCCCATTCGCCATTTAACATTTACAACTCGATCTACTTGATGAAGCTGTAAATCATGGGCATTGGTGCAATCGGATCTGTGAATCGATACGCCACTTCCCTTAGTAATGAAACCCATAATTGGATCTCCTGGCACTGGCGTGCAACAACGAGCAAGCTTTACAAGTACATCATCTGTGCCCTCAACATCAATAGCATTACTTGACCGACGAGTTGTTGGTGCGCGAGAAGGAAGCACATCCATGGTTGGTTCAGGGTGTGAATCATCTGAACCAAGCGCTGCTACTAACTTATCGATAATTGATGCGGCAGAGACATGGCCATCACCTACGGCCGAATACAGTCCATCAATATCTGGGTATCGCAAATCGTGTGCCAACTCCAATAAGGAGTGACCAGCGAAGATCTTTTGCAAAGGCAAACCAGCTTTTCGCATTTGTCGGGCAATAGATTCGCGCCCAGCATCAATCGCTTCCTCGCGACGTTCCTTGCTGAAATAGGCCTTAATCTTGGAACGTGCACGAGGACTCTTAACAAAATTCAGCCAGTCACGACTTGGTCCGGCCGATTCACTTTTGTTGGTAACAATTTCAACAACATCGCCGTTGTT
>DAIMGQ010000008.1:12622-23466 GCA_036723815.1 Candidatus Planktophila sp. | reverse complement strand
CGCAGCAATCGATTAGCTATGCGAGGTGTTCCGCGAGAACGCCCTGCAACCTCGACGATCGCATCTTTATCAATAAGGATTTTTAGTAGTTCTGCACTTCGAGTAATGACATGAGCAATATCTTTTTCATCATAGAAATCAAGATGTGCAGTAAATCCAAATCGATCCCGTAGTGGACTTGGAAGTAAACCTGCTCGAGTCGTTGCACCTACTAATGTGAAATGCGGAAGCTGTAATGGAATCGCAGTTGCTCCAGGACCCTTGCCCACAACCACATCAACTCGAAAATCCTCCATAGCCAAATAAAGAAGCTCCTCGGCCGGTCTTGGAAGGCGATGGATTTCATCTAGAAATAAAATCTCTCCTTCGACTAAGGATGACAGAATCGCCGCTAGATCTCCCGCATGCGTAATTGCAGGGCCGCTTGTAATTCGAATCGGTGCCTGCATTTCACTCGCCAAAATCAAAGCAAGAGTTGTTTTACCTAGACCTGGTGGACCTGACAACAAAATGTGATCAGCTGGAGAATTACGATGACGCGCTGCGGTCAGTAGAACATCAATTTGTTCACGCACGCGTTTTTGACCAACAAAATCATTTAATGTCTTTGGGCGCAACGCGTGCTCCACGGCAGATTCCTCACCCTTGATCTGCGGTGTCACCAAACGGTCATCAGCCACGAGCACTCTTTCCGCTTGCAAGGGTTAGTTTGAGTAACTCACTTAAATCTAACTGCGCTGCATCGGTTCCCTCAGCTTGCAAAGAAGATATGACCTGCGAAATTGCGCCATCAGATTCCTTGGGAGAAAAACCAAGTGAAACGAGCGCGCTAGTTAATTGCTCTCGCCACGCAGGTTGGTGGCCCTTATAAGGATGGACGGATGAAAGATCACTGAGCTTGCCTTTGAGTTCGAGAATCAATCGCTGTGCGCCTTTGCGTCCAATGCCTGGAACCTTTTCGATTGCGCCAACATCTTCCTGAGCAATCGCCCGACCCAAATCTTCCGGAGTCAGTGCCCCCAAAATAGAAAGTGCAACCTTTGGTCCAATGCCAGAAACTGTCTGCACCAATTCAAAGAGTGAACGTGATTCGTCACTGATGAAGCCAAACAAAGTAAGAGAATCCTCACGAACAACCAATGAGGTAAACAGCTGAACTTGGGAGCCAAGCGTTACCTTTGCCGCTGTTTGTGGATTCACAAGGACGGAAACACCAAACCCACCGACTTCAACAATTAATCGATCCGTAGAAACCATTCGAACTGTTCCTGACAATAAAGAGATCATTTAGCACGCAACTTCTTTAGCCGTGACTGTTCAGCAGCTAACGCTTGGGCAATTTTTGCGTTTCCGCCACCACGCCAAATATGACAGATCGCTAGAGCTAACGCATCAGTTGCATCAACTGGTTTTGGAATGGTTTCTAAATTGAGAATCTTCTGCACCATTAATGCAACTTGCGCCTTGTTTGCGCGGCCACTGCCAGTAACTGAGGCTTTAACCTCAGATGGTGTGTGCATCATGACTGGAATGCCAGCTTTTGCAGCAAGCAGTAAAGCGATTCCTGCTGCTTGTCCTGTTCCCATAACCGTTCTGACATTGTGTTGAGAAAAAACTCTCTCCACCGCAATCACATCTGGTTTCCAAACATTGATCCATTCGGACAGTTGTTGGTCTAGGTCAAGTAAACGCTGATCAAGAGCAGCCTCTGCGGGGGTGAGAATTACACCAACACCTACTAAGGAGATCGGTGAGCCAACTACACCTTCGACTATGCCAACACCGCAGCGAGTAAGGCCTGGATCAACGCCTAATACTCTCAATGCTCAGCCTCGTGCTTTCTCGTTAGTTGCGTCCTCAAGCCTAGAGATGAGAAACAATTACTTAATCGAGGCTCGCCATAACCTCGTCAGAAACATCAAAGTTGCTAAAAACGTTCTGCACATCATCTAGCTCTTCGATGGCATCAATGAGTTCAAAAACCTTCTTTGCACCCTCTGCATCTAGTGGAATGGACATCGAAGGCAAAAACGAGGAATCTGCTGATTCATAATCGATACCAGCACTTTGTAGCGCTGTGCGAACCGGAACTAGATCAGCAGGCTCACTCACAATTTCAAAGGCTTCACCTAAATCATTTACCTCTTCAGCACCTGCTTCAAGCACCGCCTCTAGAATTGAATCCTCAGTTAAAGCGCCATCTTTTTTGACGATAACTACGCCTTTGCGATTGAAGAGGTATGAAACGGATCCGAGATCTGCCATCGATCCACCATTGCGCGTTACTGCAACTTTAACTTCAGATGCGGAACGATTTCGGTTATCAGATAGACACTCGATCATGATCGCCACACCATTTGGCCCATAACCTTCATACATAATCGTGATCCAGTCTTTTGCACCTGCTTCAAGTCCTGCGCCACGCTTTATTGCGCGATCAATATTGTCTGCCGGCATCGAAGACTTCTTTGCCTTAGCAACTGCATCAAAAAGTGTTGGATTGCCATCCATGTCTGCCCCACCATTGCGGGCCGCAACTTCAATTGCACGAATCTGTTTTGCAAATACCTTTGCACGGCGACTATCAATGATTGCCTTCTTGTGCTTGGTCGTCGCCCATTTGGAATGGCCGGACATTGGAACACCTCAATCTAACGTTAAGCGATGTGTCTACTTTACCTTCTCTAATGCAGGCCGTGCCACTTCCTCGATAAAGTATCGATGAATTCGGTAATCCCCCGTAAGCTCGGGATGAAAAGAGGTGGCAAGCATTGTTTGTGAGCGCACAGCAACAGGATGTTTATCAACAGATGCCAAGACCTGCACCCCGTCCCCAACTCTTTCGACCCATGGCGCACGAATAAATACGGCGCGAATCAAGTCTGCTGATCCATCATCAAATGTAATATCTGACTCAAAAGAATTAATCTGACGTCCAAAGGCATTTCTGCGAACAGTTATGTCTAATCCACCAAAACTCTTTTGACCTTGCTTAGCATCCAAAATTTCGTTTGCTAGAAGGATCATTCCGGCGCACGAACCATAAACGGGCATACCCTGTGCAATTCGGTCTCTTATCTGGTCATACATGCCAAATACTTCGGAGAGTTGAGCAATGGTTGTTGATTCTCCACCCGGCAAAACTAGAGCGTCAATTGCATCAATTTCAGCAGAACGTCTAACAGGAACAGGATCAACCCCGCAGGTGATGAGTGAACTAATGTGTTCGCGAACATCTCCCTGAAGAGCTAAAACACCTACCTTCATTATTTAAGAGATTACCAACCGCGTTCAGCAAGACGATGCGGTGCCGGCAAATCTGCAACGTTAATTCCAACCATTGCTTCACCTAAACCACGTGATGCGTCAGCAACAACCTTTGGATCATCCCAAAAAGTAGTTGCCTTAACACATGCTGCTGCGCGTTGGGCAGGATTTCCTGATTTGAAAATACCGGAACCAATAAAGACACCATCTGCACCCATGCTCATCATCAACGCGGCATCAGCGGGAGTTGCGATACCACCAGCAGTAAAGAGAACAACAGGAAGTTTTCCAGTTTCAGCCACCTCTTTAACTAGTGCGAAAGGTGCTTGCAACTCTTTAGCCGCAACATAAAGTTCATCTTCACGCATTGATGACAAACGACGAATTTCCCCGCCGATCTTGCGCATGTGCTGCATGGCATTTGAAACATCGCCCGTTCCGGCTTCACCCTTAGAACGGATCATTGCTGCGCCTTCATTAATGCGGCGAAGTGCTTCGCCAAGATTTGTAGCACCGCACACAAAAGGAATTGTGAAATCCCACTTATCAATATGGTTTTCAAAATCAGCAGGGGTCAGGACCTCGGACTCGTCGATGTAATCAACATTAAGAGTCTGCAGAACCTGTGCTTCCACAAAATGTCCGATGCGCGCCTTTGCCATAACTGGGATTGACACAGCGGCTTGAATCTTTTCAATCATGTCTGGATCTGACATACGTGCGACACCACCTTGTGCGCGGATATCAGCTGGTACGCGCTCTAGCGCCATAACTGCAACTGCGCCGGCATCTTCAGCAATCTTTGCTTGTTCGGCATTGACGACATCCATGATGACGCCACCCTTAAGCATCTCTGCCATTCCGCGCTTGACGCGAGCCGTGCCTGTTACATCAGCCATGTTCAATTACTCCGCTTCGATCGAAAGATAGGTCGCAATACTACTTTGTCTGAGCCATAGGTGGCGAGGTGAAATCAGGCTCCTTATCGGTAAGTGCGATCCAAATCTGTCCTGGATCGAAGTTCATAACTGTGCCATCGGCAAAACTGAAGGTAGTTCCCTCTTCGGCAGAAGCCCTGTTCCATGTTGTTATAAATCGTTGGCCATCCCGTAGGACGTATGCCTTACCGGAACCAACGGTTTGTGAAAACGGTGTCACTCCCCCAAGTTTGTCTCCATACTCAGAAGGGGTGATTGAAACCATTTGTATAACCAATGTTGTTGGTCCTAGAACAATTCCAGATTCTGCAAAATTCACCGTGTTGTTATGGGACAGCAACCAACGATTTTCATCTGCAGACCAGGTGGCTGAATAAACAGCTGCTGGCCAATGCATGACAGCTTTACTTGTAACTGTGCCACCCTCTTGAAGTGAGCCAAACTTAAATCCAACGCTCTTGGCAGAATCTATTTGATATCCTTCGTCCTTGACTTTCTGCATCAACAAATCTGCTCGTAAAACCATCGCGAATGGCTGTTTTCGATTTGGATCCGTCGTAAAAATTGTTGGGCTTTGTCTCTGAGCGCCTAAGTCTTGAAGATTTGCCGCGGTGATTACGGGGAGAAGTTTTCTTTGTGCGCCGCTATAGGCAAAAGCAACTCGACCATACTGAGCCATGATTTCAATATCCGAAATGCGCGCACTTCTTACGGGCCCAATACGTTGCGGGATTACCGAGGAAAAGACAGCGGCTAGGCGAGTTAAACCACCTTCTACTTGTTCGATGTAAACAATGTCTGCATCCTCTAACCCAATTTGAGGATGTGCTTGTGTAGTGTCATCGATTTTAACAACCAACACTGGACCATTAATTCCTTCTCGGCCACTTAACGCATTGGTCGCTGCTTTATTGGGAAGAATTTTGGAAACAACTGAGCATCCCGTGAGAAGTAGGCACGACAGAACAACCAAGATGATCGAGCGCTTAGAGAACATCTGATTCAAATTCATATGTAACCGGAAGCGGCGCAGTGCCAGCTAAACGGAATAACTTGACGATGAACTTGCTTCGTACCATTTGAGTGCGCGAGACAGCATCTGTGTGTAGGGCTATTGCCACTCTGATCTTGTCCGTTAATGCCGAAAGCTCAGTCAACAAGGCGTTATCTGCAGCAGTGGACAGATGTTCTGAGTCTTCGAGCAGCAAACCTAAAGCACCAGAGAGTCCACTTTCTGCCGCAGACCTACTCTTGATGTCAGCATCTCTTGCTTGATATGCAGCACCCGTTAGAAGCAATGATGATGCCGGATCTGCAATATCACTGTGGGCAATTTCCAAAGCAACTGCAGCTCTCTTCTGGAGGAGAACATCAAGATTAGCCCAGCTGGTTTCCACGCGATGGTGCAAGCGATCCAATCGTGTTGCTAGGAATGATAAATACCAGAGAGATATAAGTAAGACAAAAGCGACCAAGAACCAATTTGTCATTACTTGTCATCCTTAGAAAGAAAACGATTCCACGAGCGAGTATCTGAAGCCAGCTTCACTTTCTCGCCTCCAACAATGGACATTTCATACACGGAAAAAATCTGTTGGGCTACAACGTTCCAATCAAAGCTATGACCTCTCAAACGACCTGCTGATGCAAGCTCTGTTCTTTTCTTCTCATCGCGCAAGAGATCTATGATCACCTTAGCCAAATCAGTGGGATCCTCAGATTTGAAGAGCGCCCCAAATTCCCCATGGCCGAGCAAATCATCGAATGCTGGGATGTCACTGGCAACTACGCAGGCTCCTGCGGCTAATGCTTCAGCCAAGATAATTCCGAAGGACTCACCACCAGTATTAGGCGCAACATAGATGGAAACAGAAGACATGAAATCTGCTTTATCTTGCTCTGATATCTTCCCTAAGAACGTAAAGCGATGTCGCAATTGCGGGTCAATGCTTTTTTCTACTTCAGTTGAATCTCCAGGACCTGCAACGAATACTTTCACATCTGGTGCAAACCGAGCGATCACAGGAAGAGCATCTAAAAGAACACTTAATCCCTTTCGAGGCTCTTCAAATCGACCGATGAATCCGATGGTATTTCCTTGCCATTTTGTTTGACGCTTTCCATCTTTGTATCTAGAAGCATAAATTCCATTTGGAATCACCACAGCATCCGTGTCCAAGTGATCGGTAAGCGTCAAGCGGGCTGCTTCCGACACTGCGATGCGGGCTGAGAGTTTCTCGATCGCTGGCTCCAAGATTGGTCCAATTGCAAAAATGATCTTTTGACGCTTAGCCGCAGCATGAAAGGTGCCAACCATTGGTCCATCAGCTGCCCAACAAGCAAGCAATGAAATCGACGGAATCGCTGGTTCATGCAAATGGAGTAAATCGAACTCACCATTAGAAATCCATTGGCGAACGCGAGCGAAGGCAACTGGACCAAAGAGAACACGAGCGACTGCGCCGTTGTAGGGAATTGAAATCGGCTTACCAGCATTAACAACGTAATCAGGCAAATTCTCTTCATCGATAGCTGGAGCGAGAACTGATACTTGATGTCCTGCAGTAATCAAGAACTCTGCTAAATCGCGAATATGGTTTTGAACACCACCAGGAGTGTCCCAGCTATAGGGACAAACAATCCCAATCTTTAGTGCACGAGCCAACATCATGTGCGCTCCACAAAATCACCATCGGTCCAAATGCGCTGGAGCATGTGCCAATCTTCTGGATGTTCCGAAATTCCCTCTTCGAAATGTTTAGCCGTCATCTGCACAATCTCAGATACTTTTTGCGCTTCACTTCCTGCACTCGGAAGAATGATTAACTTGAAATCGATATGAATTCCAGAGTCGGTGTAGGAAACAAATGCTGTAATCAAGGGTGCATTTGTTTTCAAGGCTAGCAAGGCAGGACCTGCAGGCATTCGGGAGGGTCCACCGAAGAATTCGACATCTATTCCGGTCCGGGATAAATCACGATCAGCAACCAGTGCCACTAATGCTCCTTGCCTTAAACGCTGGGCCAGAGTGCCTAAAACTCTTCCATCCAGTGGCAAGACCTCCATACCCATCGCTTGTCGATACTGGAGGAATTTAAGAAATAGTTTTTCAGGTTTTAAGCGCTCTGCAACTGTGACCAGTGGAATGCCTTTTCCACAAAAGTACGCACCTGCATGGTCCCAATTGCCAGCATGTGGCAGAGAAACAATTACTCCGGTCTTGGCTGAGATCGCATCAAGTAGAAGGTGCTCATTGGTGACAGTGACAGTCCCACGAACACGTTCAGGAGACCAATCTGGAAATCTAAATGTGTCACACCAGTAACGCATATAGGAACGCATCGCTGCAAAGACCAATAGATCCAAATCAAGTGATGTGATATCCGGTTTAACTCTTCTCAGATTTGAACGAAGACGAGCTACATTCTTCCCGTTGCGCTTTGTGAGAAAGTCTGCCACAGCATAAGCCAAGTGATATGCGGTTCGCTCAGGCAACCAACGGACAATCCGCCATCCAGCAAAATATGCATACGCCGCAATATTGTCTTTCACCTATAGAGCTCGCTTAACTATCAACATTCTTTGAATCACTGTATAGGTACCAAGTACTGCCAATAACCACATGCCAATCGACAAAACGTATGGAACGCCTAGTCCTTCAAATCCGACTGCTGCTAAAGAAATAATTAATCGTTCGGTGCGTTCTGCGATACCGCCTGAACACTCAATGTTGAAGCTCTCGGCTTTTGCACGAATGTATGGCACCAACATTCCAGTTACCAACGTGACGATAACTACCACTGCGAGCGGATCATTCTTGTCGATCAGAAATATACAAACACCGATCAGAATTGCCGAATCCGTGATTCGATCGATTGTTGAATCTAGGAAACCGCCCCACTTGCTAGAGCCCTTCTGCGAAATTCGAGCCATCGTTCCATCGAACAAATCACTCAGTGCAAAAATGCAGATAATCACAGTCCCCAAGAAAAAATCACCCTTAGGGTAGAAATACAAAGCGGATGCGACAACGGCAATAGCCCCAGTCCACGTCACCGCATTAGGAGTAATCCCAATACGCAGGGCGAAGGAAGCCACTGGGGTAATAACCCGCGTGACCGCTGGCTTCAAACGTGCACTTAACATCAAGGACCATCGTAGGCTGAGCCAGTGCAATCTCAAATCAACGACCTGCGAATTCACGTCTACGGACATCCAAGTGCCGATCCCGCTCAAGTAGCCGCACTGTTTAACGCTCAGATTTCTCAGAGTGCAGTACCAGACTCAGATCTTGCAATCTTTGCCATCGATCCATCTGCTGGCATCGATCAAACAACCATAGAATTGTGGCAATCCTTAGACGAGTTTCAAGTTCCGCGTCTTGTAGTCGTGACACATTTAGAAAAGCTCGAAGCAGATTTTGATGATGCGGTAATGATCGCTACTCGCGTCTTTGACCAGATGATTACACCCTATTTAGTCTTACACGATGATGCTGGACTACCTATTGCACTGATCAGTTTGTCAGACCTACAAATCATTGACTATTCAACAAATCCAAAAACCGTTAGAAGTAGCGATGAAGAGCATCAAACATTGGTGCAGGAGTTTCGTGAAGAGTATCTAGAGCTACTTGCCGACTCTGGTGAGAACGCATTTGAGGCAGGATTGCTTTTTCCAGCCATTCCCTTGTGGATCGAACGTGGAATAGGTGTTGATATTGTGGAAAGTTTTATTAAAAAACTAGTTGCGTAGTTACCAGGCAGCAGCAATCTCGGCACGGGTCAATGTAAGTAACTGTGGGAGAACTTTTGTCTTACCAATGATCGGCATAAAGTTTGCATCCCCTCCCCAACGTGGAACCACATGCTGATGTATATGGTCTGCAACCCCAGCCCCAGAAATCGCGCCTTGATTCATACCCAAGTTAAAGCCTTCGGGGTTTGAAACAGTACGAATAGTTTTCATCGCATGGGCAGTGAATTCACCAATCTCATTTCGTTCCTGCTCAGTGAGATCAGTTAAGTCTGGAACATGTCGATAGGCGCAAATCAAAAGATGGCCCGGGTTATATGGATAGAGATTCATGACGACATAAGCCGACGTGCCACGATGAACAATCAAACCTTCTTCATCGTGCAGTGTTGGGATACGACAAAACGGGCACGTCACATCGTTTCCTTCTAAAGGACGATTTTCCCCACGTAAATACTCCAAGCGGTGTGGGGCCCAAAGACGCTGCCATGCATCTGGCATTCCTGCGCCATCGATTGAATTACTCACTTCTTAAACCTGAGTACGTTCCTGAACTACCTTTTTGATTTCGGCAATTGCATCGTTGATAGGAATACCGTTCTTCTGCTCGCCATTTCGATAGCGGAAAGAAACTGCCCCGGCCTTTTGATCCTCTTCGCCGGCAATCACCATAAATGGAATCTTTTGCATTTGAGCGTTTCGAACCTTCTTTTGCATACGATCATCAGATGAATCAAGCTCAGCGCGAATGCCCCCCTTTCGCATCTGCTGGATAACATCACCCAGGTAATCAGCAAATGTGTCTGCAACTGGGATTCCAATTGCTTGAACAGGTGCAAGCCATGGTGGGAAGGCTCCGCTGTAGTGCTCGGTTAAGACACCAAAGAAACGTTCGATCGAGCCAAACAAGGCACGGTGAATCATGACCGGACGTTGGCGAGTTCCATCTGTGGCTGAGTACTCCAATTCAAAACGTTGAGGTAGTTGAAAATCAACTTGAATCGTAGACATCTGCCAGGTTCGACCAATTGCATCTTTAGCCTGTACTGAAATTTTTGGACCATAAAACGCAGCGCCACCTTCATCCAAAATTAGTTCAAGATTTTGTGCGGTAGCAGCCTTGCGCAGGGCCTCTGTCGCTTCGGCCCAATCAGAATCGTCTCCAACAAACTTTTCTGGGTTCTTTGTGGAGAGTTCTAGATAGAAATCATTCAAACCGTAATCGCGCAAGAGGTTAAGAACGAAGGTGAGCAAAGAATCTAACTCGCCAACCATCTGTTCTTTGGTGCAATAAATATGTGCATCATCTTGTGTAAATCCGCGGGCACGTGTGATTCCGTGCAATACGCCAGACTTTTCGTAACGATAGACAGTTCCAAACTCAAACAGACGCAAAGGCAGCTCACGATAGGAACGGCCACGAGACCTATAAATAAGATTGTGGAATGGGCAGTTCATAGGCTTCATGTAGTACTGCTGCCCAGCACGCTTGACCGTTCCGTCTTCGTTGTATTCCTCATCCAAAATCATTGGTGGATACATTCCATCTGCATACCACTGCAAGTGACCAGAGGTTTCAAACAAAGCAGCCTTGGTCAAGTGAGGTGAGTACACAAACTCATATCCCTCTTCTTCATGTCGGATGCGTGAGTAATCCTCCATCGCACGGCGCACAATGCCGCCCTTTGGGTGAAACACAGCAAGTCCTGACCCAATTTCTTCGGGGAAAGAGAACAGATCCAATTCAGTGCCTAAGCGACGATGGTCACGCTTTTCGGCTTCTGCCAAAAGTTCCAAATAAGCATTGAGCTCATCTTGTGACGGCCATGCAGTTCCATAAATGCGCTGCAGCATCGGATTCTTTTCAGAGCCGCGCCAATATGC
>DAIMGQ010000008.1:8172-12522 GCA_036723815.1 Candidatus Planktophila sp. | reverse complement strand
ATCTTCGTTAAATCATCTGGATTAAATGTGTTCTCTGGATCAAAGTCGTAATAGAAACCATCTTTAATAGGTGGTCCTATGCCAAGTCGGGTGTTTGCATAAACCTCTTGAACTGCTTGAGCCATAACGTGAGCCGTCGAGTGTCGCAATACTTCAAGGCCAGTAGGTGACGAAATCAGAACGGATTCAACAACATCGCCATCAACTAGATCAGTCCACAAATCCTTCAGGACTCCATTTACCTTGCACACAACGATTTCTTTGTTCTCGGCGAAGATATGGGTCGGGCGTTGATCGGCTTCTACTTCAACTTTCGCGCCATCAACTGTGATCGATATCTGGGACATGTTCTTAGCCTACCGAAGTCCTAAGCGCCATCGCTTCTATTTCATCCCGAAATTCATGTGATTGGGATAATTCTCGACCATCTATCGATGCTATTGGTTGAGCTATTCGTAGGCTACTTAACAAGAAACCAGATTCAATCTCCTCAATTTCAGATACCTCGATCGAGCGAACCATGACTCCACAGTTTTCAATCACTAAAGCGCGCATTACGCCAGGGAGCACGCCATCAGAAAGCGGCGGGGTGCACCATTTGCCCGCGATTCTTAGGAGCACATTAGTGACTGAACCTTCACAAATTTTTCCAGCAGTGCTTGTTACTAGCGCTTCATCGAATCCATTGTTCCGAGCAAGCTCAAGTATTTCTAATCGATGGTTGTATGGATAGCTCTTAACAGGAACGCCTTCCATCACTAGAGCAAAGGGATGCGATCCAACCTTGGCGGCTTTTTTTACTTCAGCGTAAGAAAGATGAACTGCGGCCCAATTACCATTTTCACCAAAAGAGACCCGCAAAAGGCCAGCGGGATGAGGTTCAGTAAGTAGGAGCATCGCGATAGATTCCCGAACAAGTTCCTCGCTAGGCAATTTAATGTTTTGTTTGCGCGCACTATTTACCGCTCTGCGCATATGGCGAGATAGCGCCCAAGCTTTTGCATCTACCGTTTTTATAGTTTCGAAAATTCCGGCACCCTCTAGCCAACCTTGGCTATTGCACTGTGATTGCTCAATTGGAACCAAGGAGCCATTAACAATTACTTTCACTGTAGCTCTCCCCCGGCAATTGAGATCAGTCGCTTTGCTTTTAGTTGGGTTTCTTCCCACTCTGCCCGCGCATCACTAGACCAGGTGATTCCTGCGCCAGTTCCAAAATTAATCTGCGAATCTTTCCAGAAAATGCGTATCGCAACAGAGAGTGCGGCTTGATCACCTTGAATCCAACCAAGTGCCCCGCAATATGGACCTCGTGCTATTTCATTCTCACTTATAACTCGTGTCGCTGATGATTTCGGCGCCCCACTTACAGAACCTGGAGGAGACAGTGCGGTAAGGATTTGTGCCCATGAAATGCCTTCTAATAATTGTCCCTGCACATCAGAGACCAGATGTTGCAAGCCTGGATGTTCCTCACTTGAAAGAAGGCGTGGCACTTCAACGGTCCCGCTCTTGCAGATTTGTCCGAAGTCATTGCGCATCAAATCTACGATCATGACATTTTCTGCTTGATCTTTTGCGCCGAATTGTTGTGAGTTTGTGGGCAGTGTTCCTTTAATCGGCGAACTTTTAACGGTTGAACCATTTCTACTGAGGAATAGCTCAGGTGAGGCCGATGCAATCATCACTCCTGGAACTTCGAAGTAGCAAGCCCACGGCGCTGGGTTGTTCTCTAGGATTTCAGAGAAAAGACCACGTAATGATTGTCCATCGTCGTGATGAGCTAATCGTCGACAGGCATTTACTTGATAAACCCAACCATCAGCTACTGCCTCTCTGATGCGCTCTACATACTCAATGTATTCATCGGCGTTCAGCGATGAACTCCATGAGCCCTGCATTGGAATCCATGAAGTTGTCGGAAAAGGTGCATCAATTACTGTTCCAAATTTTGCAGCCGTGAACTCATTTTCAAATGTCGTTGATACCGCCCAAAAACCGCCGTCTTCTAAACAGACTGGGTCGTGCGAAATTTCAATCAGATCGGTGGCAAGCCTGCCGCCCATCCAAAACAGTGAAGATTTATCCGCATATGGCACGGGCTAACGCTAACCAATCAACCTCACTTTGGCGCTTACGCCTCTCCTGCGATAGATTTACCCTCCTCGCGGACGTAGCGCAGTTGGTAGCGCGGAACCTTGCCAAGGTTCAGGTCGCCGGTTCGAACCCGGTCGTCCGCTCTGATATTCGCCGTTTAGATTTGACTCTCTTGAGAATTAAATCTAACGGCGATATTTCTATGGTCGGGTGGCCGAGAGGCGAGGCAAGGGACTGCAAATCCCTCTACACGGGTTCAAATCCCGTCCCGACCTCCATTATTTGTCAAAGAGTTCGCTCTACACATAACGGAGGCGCGATGTCAGCAGATGATTCAACTCGACCTTGGGGTCGTTATGAAGTTCTGCAGGAAAGTGATCTGCATAAAGTTAAGTGCATCTATGTAAAGCCTGGAACTCGTCTTTCATATCAACGCCACCAAAAACGTCGTGAACATTGGTTCATTGTTTCGGGTGTTGCAACTGTGGTTTTAGATGGTGAAACTTTTACAAAACTTCCAGGTGAAACCGTCACTGTCCAAATGGGTCAACTCCATCGCATCGGAAATAGCGGCACTGAGGAGTTGGTCTTTGTTGAGATTCAAACCGGCACATACTTTGGTGAAGATGATATTGAGCGTATTGAGGATGATTACGCCCGATAATCCCCTGTTGTATAGTTCATCCACCTAAGGATCGTTGGCTCAGCGGTAGAGCACCACATTGACATTGTGGGGGTCACTGGTTCGATCCCAGTACGGTCCACTTAGATACATCGGCTTATTGAGTAGATATCCCTCACATTCTCTGAATCTAACCCGCATGTTTGCAATGCCTACTCGCGAGTTCACCTCTTTGATCTTTACAGTTGATACATGCAGACCGATGTCAAATACCCAACCATCATTCAAGGTGGCATGGGTATTGCCGTCTCCTCTTGGCAGCTAGCAAAGCAGGTTGCAATCGCAGGTGAACTTGGAGTTATCTCCGGAACAGCCATTGATTCAGTTGTAGCTCGTCGCTTACAAGATGGAGACCCATCAGGTGATATTCGCAGAGCAATGTCTCACTTTCCCAACCAAGCAACGATTGCTGAAATTATGGATCGCTTCTTTGTTGAAGGTGGTCGCGCTGCAGATAAGCCTTATTTAGATGTGCCAAAGTTAAGCATTAAGGGAAATCTTTTCTCCAACAATCTATTAGCTGTTTCTAGTTTTGTAGAAGTGTGGCTAGCAAAAGAGGGCCACAACGGTCTTATTGGAATGAACATCTTGGAAAAGATTCAGTTGGCTATTCCTGCCCAACTTTATGGTGCGATGCTGGCCGATGTTGATTACATTTTGATTGGTGCCGGCATTCCAGCCCAAATTCCACATCTTCTCAATGAGATTTCAGTGGGTAACAAGGTTGCAATGAAGGTAGACGTAGCAGAAACAAAAGATAAGCATTATTTAAATTTTGATCCAACAACACTAGGTATCGAAAACTTTCCGATCAAGCGTCCGCTGTTCCTGGCAATAGTTTCTTCTCACGCTCTTGTTGCGTATTTGAATAAGGATGAAGAAACTAAACCAGATGGTTTCGTTATTGAGTATCACGTTGCAGGTGGGCACAACGCTCCCCCTCGAGCAAAGAATGCAATCGATGAAAATGGCGAGGCGATATACAACGATCTAGATATTCCTAACCTTGAAAAGATCCTGGCATCTGGTTCTCCATTTTGGCTAGCAGGCGGTTTTGCAACGCCAGCAAAGGTTGTCGAAGCATTGGCCCATGGTGCCAAGGGCGTTCAAGTAGGTTCTGTTTTCGCACTTTCTAACGAATCGGGATTTACTCAAGAAAATAGATCGGCTGTTCTTAACTCTCTTGCTGATCCGAACATGCGTGTTCTGACAGATGCAAGTGCATCTCCAACTGGGTTTCCATTCAAAGTTATCCAGAACAACCAAACTCTCTCTAATGACAAACTCTATAAAGAGCGCACACGAATTTGCGATCTTGGATATTTACGAACGATGTATCAGCGTGAAAAGGGCGGAATCGGATATCGCTGCCCCGCAGAACCCCTTGATAATTATGAGTTCAAGAACGGGCAAGTAGATCAAGCTCAAGGTTCAAAATGTCTGTGCAATGCACTCATGGCAGATATCGGGCTAGGGCAAGTGCGACCTGATGGCAGGACCGAGATTTCACTGCTGACATTTGGATCAGACCTTGAAGGGCCACGCGCAATGCGCGATAAGTACCCAACAGG
>DAIMGQ010000008.1:0-8072 GCA_036723815.1 Candidatus Planktophila sp. | reverse complement strand
TGGAAAATTAGTTCTTGGTCATAATCCAAGGTTGCAACGTGGTAACTATTTACCAATTCAATACGAGTTTTATTTTTTGACCCAATCTCATCCAAAATGATTTCAGTATTGGACACCGGCAAAGTGTGATCCTCAACAGAGTGAAAGAGCTGAATAGGAACAGTTATCGAACCAAGGTTTTTTCGTGTGTCTCGAAGCATCTTGAGCGCTTCATAAACTCCTACTATGGGCGTGGCGTCATAACCAAACTCTGTAATTCCTGGGCGCTTAATGTCATTTCCGACGCTGGCGCGCATCTTACGAAAACGTGAAATCAAGAATGCAAGTTCGACGGACATTCCTTTGAGATGAATCCAAGGATTAACCAGAATGATTCCTTTGATTACATCGTTATTTGATTCGGCAACATTTAGCACTGTGCCACCGCCCATCGATAGTCCCACCAGAAAGATTGTGTCGCAGCTCTTTTGAAGTTCTCTGAGTTCATTCGTGACCTTGGCTGGCCACTCTTGCCACTTAACTTCGTTTAAATCTTCTGGTTTAGTTCCGTGACCAGGCAGTAGTGGCACACGCACGGTGTAGCCCTTGGAATGCAAGAACTCACCCCATGGACGCATTGACGGTGGCGCTCCAGTAAATCCATGAACAAGAAGCACACCAACATGTGCATTCTTACCTGAACCAAGTGCAGACCAATCCTGCATCCATCCCGCCGGTGCTCCTTCAACTGCCATGCGAAAATACTATGGCCTGTCTGTTGTCAGTTCAATGACATACGATCTCCCGCATGGTGAACATTGGTGAGACTCTTCTTTCAGATACCACCTTTGCTGTGATCGATCTAGAAACATCTGGTGGCTCTCCTAAATCAGGCGCCGGTATTACAGAAATAGGTGTTGTAAAGGTTCGCGGAGGTGTTGTTCTCGGGACATTTCAAAGCTTTGTTGACCCCGGACACTCATTACCCCCTTTCATCACCCAATTAACTGGCATCACCGATGACATGTTGCTGTCTGCGCCATTTATCGATGAAATACTTCCGACACTATTTCAATTTCTGGGTTCGCCAGATGAAACTGTTTTAGTCGCACATAACTCACCCTTTGACATGAGTTTTCTAAAGGCTGCTGCCCTTGTCCACGAGTATGACTGGCCCAACTATTTAACAGTCGATACTGCCCGTCTAGCGCGAGCTGTTCTAGATAGAGATGAAGTCGTTAACTGCAAACTTGGAACTCTTGCAGAGTTTTTCAATACAGCAACATCGCCAAACCACCGAGCGCTAGATGATGCACTAGCCACAGTTGATGTATTGCATGGAATTATTGAAAGGCTCGCTGGTCATGAAGTATCAACCTTTGAAGAATTGAGAAATTTCCCGTCAAAAAAGCGACGTGCTAAGCGCCCAATTTCTGACTAAGTTCGGCCCATTGAGCGATTAATCGAGTTGCTGCACCAGAATCAATAGCTGCAACTGCCCGGGAAACACCTATTTCAATGCGACTGTGAAGATTTAAATCAAACCGACCTTCATATGCTGCAATTGCTGCTGCTGCATTAAGTACGACCGCATCACGTGGTGCACCTTTTTCACCGGCAAAGATCGCTGTTGTAATCCGTGCATTTTCAATTGAGTCTCCCCCGACAAGTGCTGAAATAGGAGCGCGTTGAATTTCAAAATCTAACGGGTCGATCAGATCACTTGAAATTTCTCCTCTGCCAATAGTCAGCACAGAGGTAGTCGTTGCAAGGGTAATTTCATCTAGACCATCATCGCCACGGAAGACAAACCCATCCACACCCCGATCTGCCAGCACCTGCGCCATCACCAAGTGCATCCGATCATTTGCAACACCGATGGCTGCTGCTTGAGGCTTTGCCGGATTTGCTAGCGGCCCCAAGATGTTAAAGACCGTTGGACTCCCTAACTCTTTGCGAGCAGGACCTGCGAACTTCATCGCGGGATGAAAAACGGGCGCAAAACAAAAGCCAATGCCAAGTTCTGCAAATGTTTTCTCAACGCCAGTGCCATCTAGATTGATATTAACTCCTAGGGCCTCAAGCAAATCTGCTGCACCTGATTTCGAGGATGCAGCACGATTGCCATGCTTGACCACCTTTACTCCAGCTGCGGCGGCAATGATCGCTGCAGTTGTAGAGATGTTTATTGTGTGAGCCCCATCCCCGCCCGTGCCTACGGTGTCAACAGCTCTTTCCGTAATGGTGATAGGTCCACAATGTTGATACATCTGAGCAACTAGTGTGCCGACTTCTTCGGAAGTTTCGCCTTTGGCTTTTAGGGCAAGTAAGAACTCTTTAATGATTTCATTATTTGCGTTTCCTGTGAGGATTTCATTCATGCACCACTGAACATCGTCAGTTTCTAAATCTAGTCCAGAGTGCAAGCGAGAGATGTGTGAATCCCATCGAGATTGCATCATCTCGATATCTAAGCAGAAACGAGAGTGGTGCCGCGCAGTAATTGCGCCGCTGTCTTAGCAAGAGTGAATGGATCAATGGGATGAACAACTGAAGCCTCTGCCATAGACCACGCAGCAAGCCAAGCATCCTCTTTGCGCCCAGTAATTACTAAGACTGGAGGGCAGTTGAAAATTTCATCCTTTAACTGACGAGCTATCCCCATCCCACCCTCTTGAGCCGCTTCTCCATCCAAAATGAATAGGTCCGCGCGGGCCACTCCACCGATGCTTTTGCCATCAACATAAGCGCGCAAAGCAGCTCCTGTCGCAAATTCATGAATCTCATGTTCTGGAAGATCGGCAGCAACTCGTCGACCCAAAGCAGAAGCTATCGATGCGCGAACCGATGAATCATCGGAGTAAACAATGATCTGCTTCTTGGTCTCTGACATAGGCAAAGTCTATTCTCGAGATGCTGATCTGGCCTAACTTTTCCAACCGGAGCCAGCACTTTTATAGTGATCCGTTTCACCTCAGATGCGCTCAATAACGACACCCTGTGAGAGCCCTGGCATGACGCCGAGCCTAATTTCGGGAATAATCGCCCCTATGTCAAGCACAGTCGCACATCAGAAAATCACACGCCCCAACGCAGTAGCAGTGGGCACGATCGTGTGGCTTGCAAGTGAACTCATGTTTTTCGCTGCATTGTTCGCAATGTATTTCACAATTCGGGCGGTGCAGGGTCCAGCAATTTGGGCAGAGTCAACCGAACTTTTGAATATTCCATTCGCAGCAGCCAACACAACGATTCTTGTTCTCTCTTCCGTTACTTGTCAGTTCGGAGTCTTTGCTGCAGAGCGTTTCCAAAATTACCGCACTGGAACTTTGCTTCAAGTGAGCAAATGGGGAATGCGCGAGTGGTTTGCTGTCACGTTCTTGATGGGCGCGATCTTCGTCTCTGGACAAATTTATGAATATGCAATGTTGGTCTCTGAAGGCAAGACGCTCTCATCAGATGCATATAGCTCGGTGTTCTATGTGGCAACCGGCTTCCACGGTTTACACGTTACCGGCGGACTGCTTGCGTTTTTGATTGTCATTGTTCGAGTTTCAAAGGCGCGACGCTTTACGCATCAACAAGCAACAACAGCAATCGTAGTTTCGTATTACTGGCACTTCGTAGACGTTGTGTGGATCGCACTCTTTTCCGCGATCTACCTGATCAAGTAGTAAGGACAAGAATTGAAGCGTTTATCCCGCTACCGCCGTCACAAGGCCGTCGCTCCACTCCTACTCTTTTTTGCATTGCTCACAATAGGTGCAACCTTTAGTGTTGCTAACGCAGCGACATCTGCTGAAAAAACCTCGGCTGATCGTTCAGTGCAAATTGAAGAAGGCCGACAGATATTCCTTAAAGGCTGCTCTTCTTGTCACGGACTAAATGCCGAAGGCGCACAAATTGCACCATCACTCATCGGTGTCGGAGCAGCATCAGTTGATTTCCAAGTTGGAACTGGCCGCATGCCAATGGCTGACATGAGCGCCCAGGCGATGCGCAAGGATCCGATCTATAACGCAGAAGAAACAGCTGCATTGGCAGCCTACGTTGCTTCACTTGCACCTGGTCCAGCCATTCCTGCTGAATCATCCTTAAATTATGAGCGCGATGGAAGCACTGCTGAAGGTGGAGAGTTATTCCGCAACAACTGCGCAATGTGTCACAACTTCGCCGGTCAAGGCGGAGCACTCACACAGGGCAAGTACGCACCAACTTTGATGGGCGTTGAACCAAAACATATTTACGAAGCGATGGTTACAGGTCCACAATCCATGCCTGTTTTTAGCGATAAGACCATTACCCCAGGTGAAAAAATGTCAATCATCAAGTGGATTAAGTCAGCTGAGAAGGAGCCAAATCTTGGTGGTGCTTCTCTCGGACGAGTTGGTCCGGTGACAGAAGGATTATTAGGTTGGGTGTTGGGTCTGGGCATACTAATCGGTGTTGCTGTCTGGCTAGCGATGAAGGCGAGATAGATATATGTCTAACGAGATTGAAGCAATAAAAGATCCAGGACTACCTGCTCACGTTCACCGCAAAACAGACACTGACCCAGCTGCGGCAAATCGCGCAGAGCGCCAAGTTGCAATTCTCTTTGGAGTCTCCGCACTAGGAACTGTTCTGCTTGTTGTTTCTTATTTCATTCCAGATGACATATTCATTTTTATTCCAATCATGGGTAACCAGAATGCACATCAACTAGGCCTTGGCTTAGGAATGGCAATCTCACTATTTTTTATTGGTTTAGGTGCTATCCACTGGGCAAAAACTTTAATGCCAGACACTGAAGTCGTTGCACAACGTCACGAGTTCCGCTCCCCTGACTCAGATCGTAAAGAGTTTGTAGAAGCGGTTAAGTCAGGTGCGGCCGCTTCAGGATTAGGCCGCCGCTCTTTGATTAAAAGATCGCTCGGAGCCGCTCTTGGATTATCGGCCCTTTCTCCATTACTACTTCTTCGCGACTTAGGTCCTTTGCCAGGTAAAGAGCTTGAAAAGACAACCTGGAAATCTGGCACTTACTTAGTAACAGATCCAGGTAACCGCCGCATCAAGGCTTCTGATCTAGAAGTTGGCGCAGTAGCTCAGGTGCTTCCTGAAATTGCTGATCCTGAGCATCGCAAACTCAGTGACATTGCAAAAGATGCCGTTCTGCTTATTCGTCTGCGCCCACAGGAGTTCAATCTTGAGGCAGACCGATTGGCAATGACACACGATGGAATCATTGCCTTTTCCAAGATTTGTTCACACATGGGATGTGCTGTTGCCCTCTATGAACAGCAAACAAAGCACCTTTTGTGCCCATGCCATCAATCAACTTTCGATGTGACTCGTGCGGCCAAAGTGATCTTTGGACCTTCCGCCAGGCCATTACCTCAATTAGATATTACAATTGACCAAGAGGGATATCTCGTAGCACGCCAACCATTCTCCGAACCAGTCGGACCTAGTTTCTGGGAGCGAAACTCACAATGACAACTGAAGCTCGCTTAGGCAGCGTTGCCAACTTCGTCGATGAACGTACTGGTGGTGCGGCATGGATGAAGAAAAACCTGCAAAAGGTATTTCCTGATCACTGGTCCTTCCTTTTAGGCGAAGTTGCTCTGTACTCATTTGTCATCTTGCTTTTATCTGGAACATTCCTAACATTTTGGTTTGATCCTTCCCAGCGTGAAGTGATTTACGAAGGTAGTTATGAACCTCTAGAAGGTATAAAGATGTCGGCTGCATACGCATCGGCACTTCACATCTCTTTTGAAGTTCGCGGTGGACTCTTAATGCGCCAAATTCACCACTGGGCAGCGCTGATCTTTATGGCAGCAATTGTTGCTCACATGATGCGTGTGTTCTTTACAGGAGCATTCCGCAAGCCACGTGAAGGTAACTGGATTATCGGAATTGGTCTGCTCACTTTGGGAATTGTTGAAGGTTTCCTTGGTTACTCACTTCCAGATGATCTTTTGTCAGGAACTGGAGTTCGAATCGCAGAAGCGATCATTCAGGCCTTACCTGTAGTTGGTTCCTATCTTGCCTACTTCGCATTTGGTGGAGCCTTCCCAGGTGAAGCATTTATTCCACGTATTTACACGGTGCATGTTTTGTTGTTACCAGGAGCTTTCTTGGCCTTGATAACTGCGCACTTAATGTTGGTTTGGTACCAGAAGCACACTCAGTATCCAGGTCCAGGACGCACTGAAAAGAATGTAGTCGGATATCCATTGATGCCGACATACATGGCTAAAGCTGGCGGCTTCTTCTTTATCGTCTTTGGTGTCACCGCCTTCCTCGGCGCGGTTGCATCCATTAACCCGATCTGGCTCTACGGCCCCTATACCCCAGGACAAATTTCTGCGGGCTCCCAACCCGATTGGTATATGGGATGGCTGGATGGATTAGTGCGTATGGCTCCCCCAATTGAAACCCACGCTTTTGGTCACACCATTTCTTGGAACATTTTGGTACCGGGATTAATCATTCCTGGCATTTTGTTTACTGGAATGGCGTTGTATCCATTCATTGAAAGTTGGATCACCGGCGACAAGCGTGAACACCACTTACTTGATCGTCCGCGCAATGCCCCAAACCGCACCGCACTTGGTGCCATGTCACTTACCTTTGTGTTGGTGACATTGATAAACGGTGGTAACGACATTATCGCTACACACTTTGATCTTTCTATCAATCAGATTATGTGGGGAACTCGAATTGGAGTCTTCGTACTACCTCCACTTGCATTTGTAATCACAAAGCGACTTTGCTTGTCATTGCAGCGTGCAGATCGTGAATTAGTCCTTCATGGTCGTGAGACTGGAACTCTTATTCGTTTGCCTCATGGTGAATTTGTTGAGGTCCATGAACCTATTTCACCAGAGAAGGCTTACCTCCTTACTTCCCACGAACAGGCTCCAGCCCTTGAACTGCCAGAGGTCGATGGTCGTGGCGTAAAGCGTGCGCATGTTCTTCGCAACAAACTTCGTGCCCGTATGAGTGTTGCTAATGCCGAAGCGGTTCCTAAGGTCACAGCAAATGATCTGAAAGAGATCGAACACCACTAATTAGCTATAACAAGCCAAACACCCAGGGCTGTAATTCCTATTCCTAGGAAGCCTTGGGTGTTTACTTTTTCTCCAAACAAAAAGAAGGCCTCCAGCGCGGTTGCTGGTGGAATCAAATAGAAAAGGGAAGACACTGAAGCAGCACTGCCAGTGTTAAGTAGCCACAGCAGAAGCAGAATTGCCCCCACCGATAACACGGCTATTAGCCACACAAAGGCGACAATGAATTGACTGCTCCACGTAATACGAGTCCCACCTGTCGCGATAGCCGCTAGAGCTAAAACAAAACCACTTGCCAGATACTGATATGCGGTGCCAGAAACTAGCGGAACATCTGTTCCAATCTTTTTTTGCAACAAAGTCGCAGAAGTACTTCCGATTAGTGCAACAAGAATGCCGATAACAGCAGATGTTGGGATGTCCTGTTCAAAGGAAGGACCCAAGACTAAAACAACGCCTACTAATCCAAGTACCAATCCAACTACCTGCTTTGCCTTGAGCTGTTCTCCCAAAACTTTCACAGCAAGAAGCGAAACCAACACTGGTTGCAGGCTTGTTACCACCGCGGCCACACCCGCTGGGAGTCCCTTAGAAATAGAGAAAAACACTCCCCCTAGATAACAGGCGTGAAGAAAGAAGCCGATCACTGAGGATCGGCTAATGGCTGATGTACCTATTGCAATAGGTAATTTCATTAGCGCCGCGACTGCAAACAGTATTAGCGCCGCGATTAAGACCCGAACTGATAAGAAGATAAATGGATCGGCATAGGGCAGACCATACTTTGCACCTACAAAACCTGTACTCCACAAGAGCACAAAAAGTATTGGAGCAACACTAGATAACTTTAAGCCTCGCAAATCGACTTCAACCGCACTAATGATTTGGCCATCCACTTGGGATTATGCGCCAATGCACCTGTGATCTTTAACCAGCGCGCGGCATATCCAGGTATTGCGCTTGCATCAAATGACTCGGTGACTTGTGTGGACCCATTACCCAAATCGGCCAGTTCATAGGTCCATGTCCACTTCATCA
>DAIMGQ010000007.1:0-24098 GCA_036723815.1 Candidatus Planktophila sp. | reverse complement strand
AAGAAGTGGCCCAGTTTCTCAAACATGTTCTTCTCTTTCCCTTATCGATGTAGAATCATTGGTATGAGTGATCTCTTTCCTAACGTAACTTCAGATGAGATCGATCCTGAAGCAGCTGCCGAGCAAGCTCGACGAGAAGCCGAAATTATTTCAGACAAACCACCACATCACGAGGATTAATCAGCCTTAGGTGCTGGGGCTACTTTTGGAACATCAGGGGTAGCACTTTTTTTAACTGAATCCGTTTTATAAAACCCTGAACCCTTGAACACAACGCCAACGGCGGTGTAGACCTTGCGGATTTCACCCTTGCATTGGGGGCATTGGGTCAGAGAGTCATCTGAGAAGGATTGAATTGCCTCAAATTCATGGTCACATGCGGTGCATGCATATTGATATGTAGGCATCACAGTCTCCATTCACTAAATAAGGCTAGGCAGTAAGTGTAAAGAAGTGAGACGATAGGCGCGAATTGAGGAGCTTCCCAAGCCCTTATGGAAGGAAAAAGTGAGCCGCATACGTTTCTCAGCGATTCTGCTTCTTGTATTTTTAGGGGTGACAAATGCCTCTGCAAATACATTAGTAAGCACTAATCCAATTAGCGGCTCAACTCTTTCAGTTTCCCCAACAAATGTGACAGTCACAGGTCAGGTTGCCTTGTTGGCTGATGCACCTGATGCGAACTCAATCACAGTCACAGATCCAAATGGTGTCCGAGTTGATGATGGCACCATCATGATTTCTGACATGAGTGCAACTGTTGGCGTTAGACCACTTGTTGAATCGGGAACTTACACAGTTACATACTCATTGCTTTCTGAAGGCGATGTTCCACTTGAAGGTAGTTTTACATTTAAGTATCAAGCACCGAGTGTAATTTCAACTGCGAACCCAACTCCAGAGCCAACACAATCACAAACACCTGCCAGCAGCAGCTGGGGAACAAATGTCTTTGTAATTGTATTGCTTTTTGCAGCAGTCCTAGTGACAGTTGGGCTCTCTCTATATGCACGTAAAATATTTAAAGATCGATGAATTTTTTAAGCACAACCTTTAAATACTTCAATTTGCTAGGTGGGTTTGCAACCATCGGAGCGCTCTTAGCAATGGCGTTCTTGCTCCTAGATGTTGAGGGCAAAGTCTCAACATCTGCTGAGAAGCTTCGTAATTTTCTTAAAGCATCTGTAGCCATCTGGTTTATTGGTGTTGTTGGATCAATCCTTTTCACTCTGGCGCAGATATTAGATACTCCTTTATCTGGTGCACTAGATCTCATGACGATTAGGTCATTTATTACTCAAATTACACTCGGTCAGTACTTAGCCTTTGAAGCAGTAATCGCACTGATTGTTTTTGTGTGCACCTTCCAAGCCAAGAAGATCTTGAGCCTTATAGCCCTACTGGTGCTCTCCATAGTTGGATTAATCGCACCTGTTTTCCAGAGTCATGCGGCATCTGGCGGATCACACTCGCTAGTTATTGGTTCACTGGTAATCCACGTAATCGCTTTGTCTCTGTGGGTTGGCGGAATCTTTGCGATAGCAATGCTTTCAGCATCAGAGCGCGCAATTGCTGTTCCACGCTTTAGCCAGTTGGCGTTGTGGTCTGCAATTGCAGTTGTTGTTAGCGGAACCATCAATGCTTGGACTCGACTCAATTTTGAATCAGCCTTGAATTCAACATATGGCTACATAGTTATTGCAAAGACCGTTGCAACCATTGCGTTAGTAGGACTTGGTTATTTGCATCGTAAAAATCTAGAAGGTAAAGAATCAATTAACTGGGTTGGTTTTGCAAGGTTACTGACTGTTGAAGCGATCATTATGTTGGTTACCGTTGCAATGGGTGCATGGTTATCAAATACAAGCTCACCTGATCGTCCAGGAACCCAGGAATTTGATCCGGCTCTTTCAATAGTCGGTATTGCAACTCCACCAAAACCAACGTGGTCGAGAATATTTTTTAGTTACGAACCAAATGCTTTAATAATTGGCGTCTTAGTAATCATGGTTGCCCTTTATGTTAAGGGTGTAATGATTTTAACCAAGCGAGGAGATAAGTGGCCAGTCGGTCGCACTATCTCATTTGCTCTAGGAATTACCGTCATTGATTTTGCAACAAGCGGTGGCTTAGGTTTGTATGCACACTTCTCATTTTCATATCACATGATCGCCCATATGTTCCTGGCGATGATTGCGCCAATCGGATTAGTGCTTGGTGCTCCCATGACATTGGCTTTACGGACTCTGCCGCAAGGTAGAACACCTACAGAACGCGGTGTTCGCGGATCTCTCTTAGCGGCTCTTCATTCAAAGTTAGGAACTTTTTACACCAATCCAATCGTTGCGCTACTAATTTTTGATGGTTCTTTATTTGCTTTGTATTTCACTGATTTGTTTGCCAGCATGATGCAAAGCCACATCGGGCATCTATTCATGACCCTTCACTTCTTAGCAGCTGGCTTCCTGTTCTTCTTTGTCATAATTGGAGTTGATCCGAACCCACGCAAAATTCCTTATTTAGTAAAGATTGTGATTTTGTTTGCAGCAATGAGCATTCATGCATTTTTCTCAGTTGCATTAATGTCGACTACAACTTTGATTGACAAGGGATACTTTGCTTCGCTTCAAACTCCTTGGCTCACAGATTTATTGGCCGACCAAAAGCTTGGCGGTTCTGTTGGGTGGGCAATGGGAGAGATCCCAATTCTGATTGCATTAGGTGCGACCTTTATCAATTGGCGTCGTGAAGATGCACGTGAAGCTAAGCGGATTGATCGTAATACTGCGCGCCAAGCGGCCATGGGTCAGCCGGATGATTTAGCAAACTATAATCAGTATCTGCAAAAGCTGGCACAACGCGATAAGAATGAGTCCTAATGGAAAACATGTTTGATCTACCTTCTGAGTACAAAGAGCTACGTGCCAGCGTCCGTGCATTGTCTGAAAAAGAGATTGCACCTTATGCTCAAGCAGTTGATGAAGATCATCGTTTCCCACAAGAAGCAAAAGATGCTCTCATTAAAAATGGTTTATATGCAGCACACGTGCCAACTGAATTTGGTGGCGATGGAGCTGATGCACTTGCAACAGTTTTAATCATTGAAGAAGTTGCTCGCGCTTGTGGTTCTTCATCTTTGATTCCAGCTGTTAACAAACTAGGTTCAATGCCGTTGATTCTCGGCGGCAATGACGAGCAAAAGAAGCGCTGGTTACCACGTTTAGTAAAAGGTGAAGGTTTTTCATACTGCCTCTCTGAATCAGAGGCAGGATCTGATGCATCTGCAATGCGAACCAAGGTCGAACGTTCAGGTGATGGCTGGGTCCTAAATGGAAGCAAGAAGTGGATTACAAACGCTGGTGAATCTGAGTTTTATTCAGTAATCGCACAAGGTGATCCGACAGGTGGCACAAAGGGAATTACAGCTTTCGTAGTTGAAAAGTCAGATCCTGGTGTTTCATTTGGTGCTCCAGAAAAGAAGATGGGAATGCGCGGTTCTCCCACCCGTGAAGTTTATTTCGACAATGTTCAACTTGGTGATGATCGACGTATTAGCGAAGTTGGACAAGGTTTTGCTTTGGCTATGAACACACTTGATCACACACGCATCACAATTGCTGCGCAAGCAATCGGCCTTGCACAAGGTGCTTTCGATGTTGCAACTAAGTATGCTAATGAGCGCCATCAATTTGGTAAGCCAATCTTTGATTTTCAAGCAGTTCAATTTATGTTGGCTGATATGGCAATGAATATTGAGGCAGCGCGGTTGCTCACTTATGCAGCAGCGATCAAAAGTGAAAACGGTGAAAAGGATCTTCGCTTCTTCTCAGCGGCAAGCAAGTGTTTTGCAAGTGATATGGCTATGAAGGTGACAGAAGATGCCATTCAAGTACTTGGTGGCTATGGATATGTCACTGATTACCCAGTGGAGCGAATGATGCGCGATACAAAGCTAACTCAGATTTATGAGGGCACCAATCAGATTCAGCGCATTGTCATGGCGCGCAACTTACCTAACGGTTAAAGCGCACAACAATCGAAGGTGAAGCTGCAGCATCCAACGGGATGTCATGTTCTTCGTGAGGTAACTCTTCACTATTTAATTCACCGGCATATACCAATCCGATTTTCCACGCCTTGAACTTAGGTAAAGCGCGATCGTAATAACCGCCACCTTGACCTAATCGATATCCAGCTTGATCGATACGAAGAGCCGGCACAACAACCACCGAGATTTGTGAAAGATCTGTCAGCGCATCACCAAGGGGTTCTAAGATCTTCTTTCTAGTAATCAATTGATTGGGATCACCATTCCACTTAACCCATTCCAGCTGATCGCCATTAATCCGGGGCAGGACTACTGTCTTTCCATCTCTCAGGAATGCTTCATTGATTTCGATCGTACTTGGCTCAAATTCATAGGAAACATAAGAAGCGATAGTTGAAGCAGAGACAATCTCTGGTGCTCTTAGGATGACATTGAAGTTACATGGGATAAATTTCTGAGAACGCTCGCGACGGGCTCGATCGCGTAGTGCGATTTTCTGATCTGTCATTTAAATCTCCCGTTAAATCCCAAAGATTAAACTGTTCAACAAGTAGGGTGTGATTATGTCAGAACACACACGGGTAGATGAGTTTCTAACCTCCTTACTCGCCATCTGCAAACCACTAGAGCAATTTGAGATGCCATTGCTAGATGCACATGGCGCAACTCTTGCTGAAGACATTTATGCCGGAGAGCGCTTAGTTCTTCGCTCTGGCACTCGTATTCGCTCGACCCAAATCGGGTTAGCCGCATCAATTGGTAGAGACCATCTGCCAACTCGTCCGCACCCGCGCGTTGTGGTTCTATCGGCGGGCCCTGATTTAGTTGAACCAGGTCAGCCACTAAAGAATTCAAGTGATGAGTACGAAACAAATTCTTGGCTACTAACAACAGCTGTTCGCGAAGTAGGCGCAGTTGCATATCGAGTTCACTCAATTCCAGATGATGAAGCCGAACTACAGAAAGTAATTGAAGATCAATTGGTACGCGCAGATTTAATCATCATTAGCGGAGAGAGAAATGATGATTCATTCGACCTGATTACTCGAACACTTTCCGGTCTTGGTGCAATCACCACTGTTGATTTAGCGATTGAAGCTAGCGGTCGCCACAACTTCGGAACAATTGGGCCAGATAACACCCCGGTAGTTACTCTTCCCGGCGATCCTATTTCTGCATACATTTCATTTGAACTATTTGTTCGCCCTATGATTCGCACAATGCTAGGTGCGGCAACAATTCACCGCCCATCTGTTAAGGCAGCACTAGAAAAGCCAATTGCCTCTGCAGCTGGAATGCGTTCTTACATTCGAGCAATCCTGGCTGATGACGGTAAATCTGTCACACCGCTAGCCGATCAAGATGAGCAATCAACTTTGTCTGATGCAAATGCATTTATTGCAGTTGCAGAAGCAGATACATCGCTTAAATCTGGAGACCAGGTAAATGTTGTAGTACTTGAGCGCCGATACATCTAGTCACATGAGCACCAGCTGGCCTGTACTTTTAAAGAACGAACAAATCTTTTTACGGCCATTACGTTTTAGAGATCGAAAAGTTTGGAATCAGGTGCGAGCTGAAAATCGTGAGTGGCTTTCCCCTTGGGAAGCAACAATCCCGGCGATAAGCGAGGAAAGTTACAAGGAACTTCCTTCATATTATGAAATGGTGAAGATTCTCAATCATGAAGCCCGTAAGGGTCGCTCGTTTTCCTTTGCGATCTGGCAGGGCAAGAACTTAATTGGCCAAATATCCCTCGGTGGAGTTATCTATGGCGCAATGCGCGGGGGACACATTGGATATTGGATTGATCGCAATTTTGCTAATCGCGGCTATACAACTGCGGCTGTTGAAATGCTTACGCAATACGCCTTTGAGGTTCTAAAGCTGCATCGTGTTGAGATAAATCTGCGACCAGAAAATGCCTCTAGTCGTCGGGTGGCTGAAAAAGCTGGCTTTGTTTTCGAAGGTGACCGTCCTCGATACCTGCACATCGATGGCGATTGGCGAGATCACATCTGTTTTGTTAAGGAAAATTCTGCGATTAAGTAGCACTTAAATCCCAGAAAAGCATCACCCCTTCCTTTAGATTTATCCATCATGACTTCGGGACTTATCTATATTGCGATCATCGGTATGTGGGTCGCTTATTTTGCACCCCGTTGGATCCATGACCGCAATGAGTTTTCAGGAAAGTCAGTTGAACGATTCAAAAGTGCATTGCGTGTAGTAGCAAATCAATCTCCACAAACTGCAACAACAAGTGGAGCCATTCACATTGATCTCGATCGTGAAGCAAAGGTTCGTCAGACGCTTCTACGACGCCGAATCACCTTTGTTCTAATTGCCTTTTCACTCATTACAACACTCGTAGGTGGAATTATGAATACGATGCCATTTATTTATGCAGCAGTTCCATTATCTGCAATGTTGATTTATGTTGCAAACGTTCGACGACATGTTATTGCCGATCAACTGCACAAGCGTCGGGTTATGCAGTTGCATCGTCGCAGTTCTGGAGTCTCTGCGACAAACTTGGCTGAAGTTGTTACTCCAAAACCTTCAACAGAACATTGGATTCCATTGTCAGAGCGTGAATTGAAGGGTGTTGTAATTTTGCCTAAGGGTTCTGCTGCAGTTCGCAATGCGTGGGAACCAACTGAAGTTCCTGTTCCAACTTATGTAAATGCACCTAAGGCGGTAACGGCTAAGCGCGTTATTGATCTAACAACTCCTGGTCAGTGGAGTGAAGAACAAGAGCGACTTGAGCGTGAAGCACTTGCTGCCGCCTCACCATCACGTGATGAAATCTTTGATCAACAGCTAGCTGATGAAGCCGTTGAACGTTTGAGTCAAGCTCGCGCATCTAACGAGTAATTAGATCCACGATTCAAACCACATTCGAAGGCGCCAGTCTTCGTAAGTAATGACTTGTCCCGTAAACAGCGGAATAAAGAAGATAAAGCACAGCACGATAAGTGCAAAAATACCGCCCACAATTGACTGGGACACAGCTGGCTTTAAACCGCTGGCCAGTAAAAGTTTTGCGCAATAGACAATCGCTAAAATCAAGAACGGCTCAATGATGATGGCGTAGAAAGAAAAAACTGTACGTTGCTGCATCGCAAACCACGGTAGATAGCCAGCCACAACCCCTAGAACAACAAGGTTTGCCGCAGAGTCAACGCGGTGATTAATCAGAGACTTAATCCAATATCCAACAACCACAGCTATCGAAATTGTTCCCACCCACCACAAAATTGGAGTCCCGAGTGCAAGAACTTCTTGTGCACAATCTTTTGCACCGCACCCCTTTGGAGATTCATAAAAAAATGATGTTGGTCTGCCCATTACGAGCCAACTCCATGGATTTGCTTCATAAGGATGCTTCTCAGTTAATCCGGTATGAAAGTTGAGCATCTCTGAGTGATAGTGCAGCCAAGAGACAAGTGGATTGTTTGACCATTGGCGGCTCCAGCCGCGATCTGAGATAAACCATCCGGCCCATGTGATTGTGTATACAAAGACAGGTAACAATCCGTATTGCAAAAACTTTGCTGCAATTGGTTTTAGAGTTTGTCTGATGTCTCGTGTAACTAGTATCTGGTAAACCGCTATCAAACCAATTACCGCAACAAAATAGATTGCGCTCCATTTACACCCAATCGCTAATCCAAATGCGAGACCGGCCCATATGTGTCTGTTGCGATGCCACAAGAGAACACCTGAGAGAGTGAAGAATGTTAGGAATAGATCTAAAAGTGCGGTGCGTGAATGCACGAGCAGTAATCCATCAAGAGCCATTAGTGCCGCGCCAAGTGCTGTTAACAATGGCGAGTAGAACAGGACATGTATCAAGCGAGCAAAGAGGAGAATTAAGAGAGTTCCAAAAACAGCCGAAGCAAAGCGCCAACCAAATTCACTGTCGCCAAACAACTTGATTCCACTTGCAATTAGCCACTTTCCAACTGGGGGATGAACAATGAATTCGGGGTTTGTGCCATCAACTTCAACGCCGTATTTCAAAAGGTCGCGTGCTCCATCAACGTAATAGACCTCATCAAAAACAAAGCCCTTGGGCAATCCAAGATTGATGATCCGCAGCACAAACGATGCAAGTGCAATCAGAATCGGAGCAATGGCGGCCATGGGACAAGAGTATGGGCGTTTGCTCGCAAATACTGAGAGGATTAGCCCATGACGCTCATCTTGGCAGCTACCCCTTTGGGAAATCCTGGGGATGCAAGCCCTCGATTAAAAAGCGCGATAGAAAACGCATCAATCATTGCTGCAGAAGACTCTCGTCGCTTTCATCGTTTGTGCGCAGACATACAAGTCACTTTCACAGCCCGAGTCCTATCTTTCTTTGAAGGAAATGAAGAAGATCGCACCCGCGAATTAATTGCTGAACTAAAAACTGGTGCAACAGTGTTGGTTGTATCAGATGCCGGCATGCCGACGATTAGTGATCCAGGTTTTCGATTGATGCGAGATGCAATCGCAGAAGGAATTGAAGTATCAGTTATTCCGGGACCAAGTGCGGTCACAATGTCAGTTGCACTATCAGGCCTTCCCACAGATCGCTTTTCTTTCGAAGGTTTTCCACCACGAACAGCTGGAGCGCGATTGGCAACATTTGAAAAACTTAGATTTGAAGAGCGCACTATGGTTTTCTTTGAAGCACCACACCGCTTAAATGATTCATTAGTTGATGCTGTAAACGTTTTTGGAGCAGAACGCCTTGGTGCTATCTGTCGTGAAATGACAAAGCGTTATGAAGAAACTATTCGCGGCAATCTTGGCGAGCTATCTGCATGGGCAAATGCCAATGAAGTTCTTGGTGAAATCACTCTTGTGATTGCTGGCGCAGTTACTGATTCATCATCTTTGACTGCAGCAGACATGGTTGGGCGAGTTCGGGAATTCGAGGCTGTTGGAATGGATCGAAAGTCTGCAATTGCAACCGTTGCCGATGAGTTTGGCATCGCAAAACGCCTTGTTTATGCCGCAGTGGTTGATGCCAATAAGATGAGCCAGTGACTAAGTCTTTCTACCTAACGACGCCGATTTATTACGTCAACGATGCCCCTCATATCGGGCATGCCTACACCACGGTTGCCGGCGATGTTCTAACCCGTTGGCATCGTCAAAAGGGCGAATCAGTCTGGTTTTTAACTGGAACAGATGAACATGGTCAGAAAGTTATGCGAACTGCAGAGAGCAACAATGTTGCTCCGCAAGTATGGGTCGACAAGTTAGTACAAGAGGCTTGGAAACCAAATTGGGAACACTTAAATATTGCTAACGATGATTTCATTCGCACCACTGAAAAGCGTCACACAGAGCGAGTTCAAAAGTTTTTACAATCTCTCAAAGACTCTGGCCACATCTATGCCGGCAAGTATGAAGGTCCATATTGCGTTGGTTGCGAAGAGTTCAAACTTCCTGGAGATTTAATCGACATCGATGGCGCTAAGTGCTGTCCAATTCATAGCAAGCCAATTGAGTTAGTCAATGAGAACAACTGGTTCTTTAAACTCTCTGCTTTTGTTGAACCATTACTCGCACATTACAAAAACAATCCTGATGCCTGCCAACCTGAGAGTGCCCGCAATGAAGTTGTTTCATTTCTTGAAGGTGGAGTTTCAGATCTTTCGATCTCTCGTTCCACATTTGATTGGGGTATTCCGGTTCCGTGGGACACAGATCAAGTTGTTTATGTTTGGTTTGATGCTCTGCTTAACTATGCAACAGCTGTTGGATTAACAGATGCGCCAGATTCAGAGGGCGGCAAGAAGTTTGCACAAACTTGGCCAGCAGATGTCCACCTTGTTGGTAAAGATATTTTGCGTTTCCACGCAGTTATTTGGCCAGCAATGTTGATGGCAGCAGGCCTTGATGTGCCAAAGAAAGTTTTTGCTCACGGTTGGCTATTAGTTGGCGGCGAGAAGATGAGTAAGAGCAAGCTAACTGGAATTGCTCCTAAGGACATTACAGATCACTTTGGAATCGATGCCTTCCGTTATTACTTCCTGCGCGCAATCCCATTTGGAACTGATGGTTCTTTTTCTTGGGAAGATATGAGCGCCCGCTACACATCTGAGCTAGCAAATGACTTTGGAAACCTGGCTTCTCGCAGCGCAGCAATGGTTGAAAAGTACTGCGCGGGAGTACTACCAGCTGTTAGTCATGACGCGGGACTTGAAGCAGCTTTAGTTGAAGCAGTTAAAAAAGCAGATGCTGCGATGTGTGCATTAGATTTCCAAGGCGGAATTTTGGCAATCATGGAATTTTGTAAGCAAGTAAATGGTTATGTAACAATCAAAGAGCCATGGATTCTTGCCAAAGATCCTGCTAACCAACCGCAGCTAAAAGAGATTTTGTATAACACCGCTGAATCATTACGAGCACTTGCAGTTCTGCTCCATCCTGTGATGCCACAAACATGTGAAATCTTGTGGCAGAGCCTTGGCGCACAAGCAACACTTGGAGATTTGTCTGCACAAAAGATTTCAGTTGTTGCCACATGGGGCCAATTACCTGCAGGTGCAACTGTTACTAAGACTCCAGTTTTGTTCCCACGTCTAGAAACGCCTGCCTAAACACCAATGGCTGATCGCCACAATCGCGATATCGATAGACCTCGCGCGCCATTGCCAGAACCACTACCGGTTCCAACGGTTGATGCACATGCGCACATGGAGATCGTTACCGATGCGGCCTTTGATTCACAAGAAGTTGCCGATGTCATTGCAGAAGCAAAATCTGTCAATGTTGATCGCATCGTTCAAGTTGGCTACTCAGCAGAACAATCCAAATGGTGTGTTGCTGCAGCGGAGAAGTGGAACACAACTGTTCTAGCAGCTGTTGCCTTACATCCCAATGAAGCACCAGTTGTTGCAGACTTGGAGGGCGATCTAAAGATTATTGAAGAGCTTGCTCAGCATCCACGTGTTCGTGCAATTGGTGAAACTGGCCTTGATTATTTCCGCACACCACCAGAGCTACGTAAGCGTCAGCAGGATTCCTTTAAGTGGCACATCGAGTTAGCAAAGAAGACAAACAAGGCTCTAGTAGTCCATGATCGTGATTCACATGATGATGTTTTGTCGGTGTTACTTGAGGTTGGAGCCCCGGAAAAGACTGTCTTTCATTGCTTTTCAGGTGATGTGGAAATGGCCAAAACCTGTATTGAACGCGGATACGTCCTTTCCTTTGCTGGGACTTTAACCTTTAAGAACGCCCCGGCCTTAAGAGATGCGGTCAAGCTTGTGCCGATCGATCAGTTGCTAGTCGAAACAGATTCGCCATTTTTAGCACCTTCTCCACATCGAGGTGCCAGCAATACCCCTTCACAGATTGCAACAATTGTGCGAGCTATGGCGGCAGAGCGCAATCAAGATTTAGCAGAACTTGCTACCGCACTTGGCAATAACGCAGAACGCATCTTTGGGTCATTCGCCCCATGACATTGCTAGGTGCGGCACAGATCCGCGAACTTGCTGCGCAATTAGATCTAAAACCGTCTAAGTCACTTGGGCAAAACTTTGTAATTGATTCAAACGTGTGCACAAAGATTGTTCGCACAGCAGGTGTTACAAAAGATGACATTGCCTTAGAAATCGGACCAGGTCTTGGATCGCTAACACTTGCGATGTTAGAAATAGCAAAGTCTGTGATTGCAGTTGAGATCGATCCACGTCTTGCACAACAACTTCCTATAACAGTGGCTCAGCATTTTGAGCACCCAGAGAATCTGACTGTGATTAATCAAGATGCGCTAGCTGTTAATGAATTACCTGTTGAGCCAACTGTTCTAGTCGCAAACCTGCCATATAACGTTTCTGTGCCTGTACTGCTTCACCTGCTGGAAAAGTTTCCATCAATTCGAACAGGTGTTGTGATGGTGCAAGCAGAAGTTGCAGATCGTTTGGCAGCAAAACCCGGTGGCAAGGAATATGGAATCCCTAGTGTTAAAGCTGCATGGTGGGCTGATGTGAAAAACGTGGGAACAGTTTCTAGATCAATTTTTTGGCCGGCACCTAATGTCGATTCCAAATTAGTCGGATTTACCAGACGCGAAACAGCAGGCGCTGAAGAATCTCGCGCAAAAGTCTTCACGATCATTGATGCTGCCTTTGCCCAGCGCCGAAAGATGCTGCGATCAGCCCTTTCTAGCCTTTATGGATCATCATCGGCTGCCGAAGCTATTTTGATTAAGGCCGGTATTGATCCGACACTTCGAGGCGAAGCATTACAGATTGAATCTTTTTGCAAGATTGCAGCCGTTGCGCCTGACATTTTCTAATTGCGGTTATAGGGTCAATTCATGCCAGTAAAGAGTGTGACCGTGCGCGTGCCTGCAAAGGTCAACCTTCAATTATCTGTTGGGCCCAAAGAGGCTGATGGCTATCACAATATCGTTTCTGTTTTTCAAGCGATTTCGATCTTTGATGATGTCACAATCAAGTTAACCGAACCTGGTGCTGGATTAACAATTGCAGTAACTGGCGAGCAAACTCATGGTGTTCCAGCTGATGCAAATAACTTGGCAGCCAAGGCCGTCGCATTGATTTCAAAAGAGTATGACTTAACAGTTGATGCTCATATCGAGATTAAGAAATCTATTCCAGTTGCAGGTGGTATGGCCGGTGGTAGCGCAGATGCTGCAGCGACAATTGTTGGTATCGATTATCTCTATTCACTGGGGATGTCTCGGGAAGAGATGGTTGAGATTGCTGCGCAATTAGGAAGTGATGTTCCATTTATGTTAAGTGGTGGAACTGCAATTGGCACAGGTCACGGTGATCAATTAACTGCAGCACTATCGCGCGGCACATATCACTGGGTACTTGCCCTCTCCACGCATGGTTTATCAACACCGGCTGTTTATGCAGAATGCGATCGCTTACGCACCGAACTTGAAATTATTGAACCTCAAACACATGAAGGATTAATGCAAGCGTTGCTAGCAGCTGATGCTCCAGGGGTTGGTAAATCACTTGTGAATGATCTCCAAGCTGCAGCATGTTCTTTGCGTCCAGCGCTGCGCTTAGTTTTAGATGTTGGACAGGAATATGGCGCACTTGGCGCAATAGTTTCTGGATCAGGCCCAACCGTTGCATTCTTGGTTGCAGATGTTGATGCCGGCCTTGATTTAACGGTGGCGTTAACGGCCAGCGGGGTAGTAGGCAGCGTTGTGCGGGCATATGGTCCTGTGGCTGGAGCGAAAGTAATCTCCTAATCGGGCGCAGTTGGTCACAAGCACCACCATTTATGAGGGAGAATATGCGTTCCGCCATTGTGTAGTGGCTAGCACATGGGCCTTTGAAGCCCAGGGTCCAGGATCGATACCTGGTGGCGGAGCCACCGATAGACTTCAGTTGTGACCGTGCAAACCGTGATTGTCCTAGCCGCAGGCGAAGGCACACGCATGAAGTCGGCAACTCCTAAGGTTTTACACAGTGTTGCAGGACGTTCGCTACTTGGGCATGTTCTTCACGCAGTTAATCACCTCAATCCAACAGAACTTCGAATCGTTGTTGGCTCAGGTCGCGAAGCAGTTGAAGCGCACATCGCAGTTATTTCTCCAAAGGCAACAACTGTTTTCCAGGAACACCGTGGTGGCACAGGACACGCAGCGCAGTTAGCGCTCGCAGGCACAGCACCTAAAGGAACAGTTTTAGTTTTAGCTGGCGATACACCACTTCTTTCGGGTGATTCATTGGCACAGTTCGTCCAAGCCCACACCGCCGGAAAATTCGCTGCATCTGTTTTAACGGCTGAGCATCCAGAGCCAACTGGTTATGGCCGCATTATTCGAGACGATAGTGATGAACTACTGCGCATCGTTGAAGAAAAAGATGCAACAGATGATGAGAAGTTCATCTTTGAAATTAACAGTGGTGTGTATGCATTTGACGGCGAAAAGCTTGCAGCCTCTATTGGCAAGATAACCAATGCAAATGCACAAGGTGAGTTGTATTTGACCGATGTCATCGGAATCCTAAAATCTGCCGGCGAATCAATTGCTGCAATCATGATTGACGATTTTACCGAAACTCTTGGCGTTAATGACCGAGTGCAGTTGGCAGAGAGTGCAGCCATGCTGCGAGATCGCATCAATGATCAATGGATGCGCGCAGGTGTCACAATCATTGACCCAACTACAACATGGATTGATGCAACTGTTCAACTCTCTAGTGATGTAACACTGCACCCAGGTACAGCGCTGCTGGGTTCGACCAAGATTGCGACAGGTGCTGTTATCGGGCCTCGCACAACCCTGACCGATTGCGTTGTTAAAGAGGGTGCCCAAGTTCTTGAATCAATTGCCACTCAAACAGTGATTGGTGAGGGTGCCACAGTGGGCCCATTTACATATTTACGAGCAGGAACTGAGCTCGGTGATGCAACCAAAGCTGGAGCATTTGTCGAAATGAAAAATGCGGTGGTTGGTACTGGATCAAAGATTCCGCATCTTTCATATGTTGGCGATGCAACGATCGGTGTCGGCAGCAATATTGGCGCAGCAACAATCTTTGTTAATTACGATGGGGTTGAAAAGCATCACACCACAGTGGGTGATCAGGTCAGAATTGGCAGCGACACAATGCTTGTGGCACCGGTCTCAATTGGAGATGGTGCATATACAGCGGCTGGATCAGTAATTACAGAAGATGTCCCGGCTGGAGCAATTGGTGTTGGCAGAGCGAAGCAAAGAAATGTATTAGATTGGGTTCTGCGCAAGCGCCCAGGAAGTAAATCCGCACAAGCCGCCGAAGCAAGTACGAAGAAGGGCTAGAGATATGAGCGAGATCCGTTTATCTTCTGAAAAAAGATTGCGCCTATTCGCAGGCCGCGGATTTCCTGAACTAGCTGATGAAGTAGCTGCCGAGCTTGGCATTCCTTTAACACCAATGTCTGCATATGATTTTGCAAACGGTGAAATCTTTGTTCGCTTCGAAGAATCTGTTCGCGGTTGCGATGCATTTGTTATTCAAAGCCACACCAATCCTGTTAACAAGCAAATCATGGAGCAGTTGATCATGGTTGATGCTTTAAAGCGCGCATCTGCAAAGCGCATCACAGTGGTTACACCTTTTTATGGTTACGCACGTCAAGATAAGAAAAGCCGTGGTCGCGAGCCAATCACAGCGCGCTTAATGGCTGATTTGTTTAAGACAGCAGGAGCTGACCGTTTGATGGCTGTTGATCTGCACACTTCACAAATTCAAGGTTTCTTTGATGGTCCTGTTGATCACTTGTTCGCACTTCCGATGCTTGCAAATTATGTTGGCGGCAAGGTTGATCGCACACGTTTAACAATTGTTTCTCCTGACTCAGGTCGAGTTCGTGTTGCAGAGCGTTGGTCAGATCTACTTGGTGGTTGCCCAATCGCCTTTATTCACAAAATGCGTGATCCACGTGTGCCTAATGAATCAATCACAGGTCGTGTCGTTGGTGATGTGGTCGGACAAACCTGCGTAGTTATTGATGACATGATCGACACAGCAGGCACAATTACCAAGGCAGTAGATGCGTTATTTGATGCAGGTGCTGCAGATGTAATCATCGCTGCAACTCACGCTGTGTTTAGTGGTCCTGCAGTTGATCGCTTGAAGAACAGCCGTGCATCAGAAGTTGTCATCACAAATACTCTGCCAATTACAGAGGATCAAAAATTCGATAATTTGACCGTGCTTTCAATTGCTCCACTTCTAGGGCGCGCGATCCGCGAGGTTTTTGAGGATGGATCAGTTACAAGCCTGTTTGATGGTCATTCCTAAGCCTGAATTTGCTTCAAGGCTGGCCTAAAAGATACTGTTCGACCTGTTCCGGCGAGGGTAGCGAATAGCTTTCCGTGATCGACGGGTAAGGGATTTTTCTCCTGCTGGAACTTTGTGTACGCACCGAAGAACCAGGACTACTAGGAGATAAAAAATGGCAGAAGTAAAGATCGTCGGAACCACTCGTACTGAATTTGGTAAGGGCGCATCACGTCGCGCACGTCGCGATGGTTTAGTTCCTGCTGTTATCTACGGTCACGGAGAAAAGCCACTACACATCACTCTTCCTGCAAAGGAACTTGGCGTTGCTCTCAAGCAGTCAAACGTTCTTCTAGACATCACAATTGATGGCAAGAATGAGCTAACTCTTCCAAAGGTAATCGTTCGCGATTTCCTTAAGCAGATCCTTGAGCACGTTGACCTAGTTTTGGTTCGTCGCGGTGAGAAGGTCGTTGTTTCAGTTCCTGTTCACACAGTTGGTGAGCACGATCGTGATGGAATTCTTGAGCACGTACACAACACAATCGATGTACGCGTTGACGCATCATCTATCCCAAGCTTCCTAGAAGTAGATATTCAAGGTCTTGCCGCAGGTTCTTCAAAGTACGCAGCAGATGTTGTTCTACCAGCAGGCGTTGAACTCGAATCTGATCCAAAGACAATCGTTGTTCACCTATCTGAGAAGTCAACTGCAGTTTTAGAAGAAGTAGCAGCACCAGCAGCAACAGATGCTGCAGCACCTGCTGCAGATGCAGAGAAGAAGGACGCTTAACCCTTAGGCTTTGTTGTTATGACGTGGTTGGTAGTGGGACTGGGTAATCCAGGAGATCAATACGCTGCCACACGTCATAACATCGGCCAGATGGTGATTGATGAATTAGCTAGTCGCCATTCAATCAAGTTTTCATCACACAAATCCCGCACAGATATTGCCGCTTATAAGTTAGATGCGGGCACCCATTCAATAATTCTTGCTAAATCAAAAAGCTACATGAATGAGACTGGCGGACCAATTAAAGCCCTGGCTAATTTTTATTCTGTTGAGCCAGAAAACATAATTGCATTACATGATGAATTAGATATTCCTTTTGCTGCCATTCGGACCAAGTTTGCCGGCGGGGACAATGGCCACAATGGTTTGAAATCAATGACATCAGCATTTGATGGGCCTGATTACTACCGGGTTCGCTTAGGTATTGGACGCCCAATGGGCCAGCAAGATCCAGCAGATTTTGTTTTAAAAGCTTTTTCAAAGGTTGAACAAAAAGATTTGGGTGAGTTTATTGATCGTGGCGCAGATGTTGTGGAATCGCTTATTTCAAAAGGTTTAGAAGCAACACAATCTGCATTTAATAGCTAAATCAGCCAGTATTACGAAGGCCTGCTGCAACACCATTAATAGTTAGCAATAGTGCACGGCGCAGTACTGGATCTGCAGAATCACCAGCATCACGAACGCGCTTGAGCAGGTTGATTTGCAATAAATGTATTGGTGAAAGATAAGCATCACGAACTTGCAATGTTCTAGCCAAAATTTCCTGATCGCCAAGCAAAGCTTTCTTGTCTGTCAGTTTCAGGATCTCTTCGACAGTTAACTCAAATTCAGCTTGGATTTTGTCCAGGAAGTGATGAAGTTCTACAGGAACAAGCGTTTCCACATAACGCTTTGCAAGAGACAAATCTGTCTTTGCAAGTGTCATTTCCACGTTACTAATAAAGGTGGTGAAGAAGTGCCACTCTTTGAGCATGTGAGCCAAAAGTTCTGAATGACCGGCTTCGCGTGCTGCCTTAAGCCCCGATCCCACACCAAACCAACCAGGCACAATTTGGCGTGACTGAGTCCATCCAAATACCCAAGGAATCGCACGAAGAGAATCAAGACCACCTGCAGCATCTGGGCGACGTGATGGACGTGAGCCCAAGAACATGTCTCCTAGCTGTTCAACAGGAGTAGATGCATAGAAGTAAGCCGGCAAATCTGGTTGATCAATAAGTGATCGATATTGCTTAAATGAAGCGTCACTGAGCAATTGCATGCAATCGCCCCAGGACTTCAACTCTGCAGGAGTTTGTCGTGGACCACGATTTAAAACAGTTGCCTCTAGTGATGCGGCCAAAGTTAACTCAACGTTTTCACGAGCAAGTGAAGGTAGCGCGTACTTGTCACTAATCACTTCGCCTTGCTCTGTCATCTTTATATGGCCATCAACTGATCCCCATGGCAATGCGATCAACGCTTCATATGTTGGTCCGCCACCGCGGCCCACGGAACCACCTCGACCATGGAATAAACAAAGTTTGACGCCATGCTTCATCGCAACATCTCGCAATGAACGCTGAGCACGGTGGATTTCCCACTGGCTCGTTGCAATACCGGCATCCTTATTGGAATCTGAATATCCAAGCATGACCTCTTGCATATCACCGCGCAAAGAAACCACAGCGCGGTAGGCAGGATTACTTAAAAGCTTTTCAAGTATTTCGCCTGCAGCGCGTAGTTCCGCCACTGTTTCAAGCAAAGGCGCAAAACCAATAACAGCCTTTTTCTCTTTCAGTGAAACTAGGCCAGCATGCTGGGCAATAACCACTGCTGCAACTAGATCATCTGCACCCTTAGTCATTGAAACGATATAGGTTTCAATGGCTTCTGGTCCAAAGCGATCTACCAGATCATTAATTGCAATAAAGGTGTCTAGTGTCTTTTTGCCTAATGCATCCAGCTTTGATGTGTCATAAATGGTTGTGTCAGCAAGTGCTTTGGTAAGCAATTCAAACTTTTCATCATGAGACTTAGCTAGATATCCATCCACGCCAGCTATCTGATTCAAAACATGGTGGTGAGCATCTGAGTGCTCACGAACATCCATCGTTGCGTGTGTAATTCCAAAGGCTGCAACGGTGCGGATAGTGCGCTCAAGTAAGCCTGTGGCAATCAGTTCGCCGCGGTGAGCCAACAAGGAATCACGCATCAAGACTAGATCTGCGAGTAATTCGGCTGTGTTTGCATAATCGCGATTGGGCACATGTGCCCCACCCTTTGCATGGCGATCGCGTGTAGCTGCCAAACGATGCACGATTGCTGTTGCCTTTAAGCGATATGGCTCTTCAGTATTAAGGCGCAAGAAACGTGGTTCAAATTCAGGCAGATTAGCTAGATCCTTTTCAACTGATGCTGAAAGTTCAGGCGTTGCCCCAACAATCTTTGTTGAAACAGAAAGCATTTGGCGTAAATCATTCATGGCAGCGATAGTCACACGAATTGCGTGTCCTACCTGCAACACCATCGCATCAGTTGTTACTTGAGCCGTGATATTTGGATTTCCGTCTCGATCTCCACCGATCCAGTTACCAAAAGAGAGCGGACGAGCGGTGATAGGCACCTGAACATCGATGCGCTTCATTTCCTTTGCAAAGTCATTGAGAACTTCTGGAACCGTTTGAGTGAATAGATCATCGAGGTAATACAAAGCGTTAAGTGCTTCATCCAAAGGTTCTGGTCGACCTAAGCGAAGTTCATCTGTCTGCCATAGTAAATCAATTGTTTCTGCCAAGCGGTCTTGCTGAGACGGATTTCGTGGATCGTCTAATAATTCGGCAATGCTTCCTAGCTTGTTCAATACCGAACGTCGCGCTGCTTCAGTTGGGTGAGCTGTGAAAACAGGTCGCACAGACATGGCAGCAACCCATTGTTCGATATCTTCTTTGCTTAATTCATGGCCAGGTGTTTGAGCCTTTAATGCAACTTCAATGCGGTCAACTGCGCGAGCAAGCCATGAACCACCAGTGGCACGTGCATCAGCTAAAACGCGGGCACGGTGAACTTGTTCAGCAACATTTGCTAAGTGAAAATAAGTACTAAAGGCTCTTACTAACTGAACAGAGTCTTCAACTGAAAGATTTGCAAGAATCGCAGCGCCATTACCTTCGCGAACAGACTTTCGAACCTCTTCTACTAACGCTAAAAGTTCGGGACCTTCTTGGCGGACAAGTGTTTGGCCCAACAAATCTCCAAGGCGGCGCACATCGCTACGTAAACTTGCCTCATCTGCAGCGATAGGGCTCTGGCTCATTGGGCAATCCTCTCAGGTATTGGGGTGTGCTCAAAACAAATTACACTTGGCACTTCAAGCCCCTCCATTTGGACCCCCCTCCAAAAGGAAATGGGGCCTTAAGGCATTGGAGGCACGCATGCGTGGACTTATTCCTGTCCTGCCAATTGCACCCGATGCATCTCATATTGTGGCACCGCAATCGATGTATCCATTTTTACTTGCTGCACGTGCATCATCACATCCGTTATTAGTTGTCACTAGCTCAAGTCGTAGCAGTGAAGATCTTGTCAATGAATTGCGTGAACTCTATGACGATGTTTTGGAATTTCCAGCATGGGAAACATTGCCCCATGAGCGCTTGAGCCCTCGCAGTGACACCGTTGCCAAGAGAATTCAAACCCTCTATGCACTACAAAACAAACATTCAATCAATCCAATCGTTGTTACACCAGTACGAGGCGCGATTCATCGAATAATTAGCAACCTTGGCTCAACACCATTAATGAAATTGGAAATTGGCAAGGAACAGTCACTAGATCTTTTGGTTCGCCACTTATCGTCATTGGCGTATTCACGAACTGACTTAGTTGAGCACCGTGGAGAGTTTGCCGTGCGAGGCGGAATCGTTGATCTCTTCTTGCCTTTAAGTAATCATCCAATTCGAATCGACTTCTTTGGAGATGAAATCGAAGATTTAAGCTATTTTGAAGTTTCAGATCAGCGCACATTCGCACCTGTTATTGGAAGCGTAGAGATTTACCCTTGCCGTGAAATGCTATTGACGAATGAAGTAAGACACCGTGCAATTGAAATCAAGGACCAGTACCTAGCAGCTGCTGAAATGCTTGAAAAGATAAGTGAAGGTATTGCCTTTGAGGGCATGGAGTCATTGATTCCATTGCTCATTGATGAGACAGAGACACTGCTTTCTCGCATGCCAGCAAACACACAGATTGTCTTTATTGATGAACAACGCATCCGATCACGCGCTGCAGATTTGTTGGCAACTAACGAAGAGTTTCTAAATGCCTCATGGTCGAATGCAGCCCTTGGCGGGATCGCACCACTACATGATGGTGCCGGAACATATATTTCATGGGATGAGCTCAAAGAAGAGATTATTTCGTGTGGCATAACAGCTGCTGAATTGAGTCCATTCGGAACTGATTTAGAAGAGGACACACTCTTTTTGGATTATTCACCTATTGATCCAATGCGTGGGGATATTGAACGAACTGTTGAGGTCTTGCGCCAATCACTAGAAGAACATCGCATTGTTATCTTTGCAACGCATGGACACGGAATGTTAGAAAGATATGCAGGAATATTTAGAAGCGCAGATTTATCGGTGCAGATTGTTGAGAATCTTGTTGCAACCCCTGCAAAGGGAAGTATCTATTTAACAACTTCAATCATTACCCATGGTTTTGAGAGCGCTGATGATCAAGTTTTCTTTATGACCGAGAGAGATCTAACAGGAAGCAAGGGAAGCGTTAAAGATGGCGATCGCATGCCATCAAAGCGAAAGCAAGCTATTGATCCGCTAGAGCTAAAAAGCGGTGACTACGTAGTTCATGAACAACACGGTATTGGTCGCTATGTTGAGCTGTTGGAGCGAACAGTCGCTGGTGTTACTCGTGAATATTTAATAATTGAATACGCACCAGCAAAGCGTGGCCAACCGGGTGATCGCGTATTTGTTCCAACGGATGCGCTAGAGCAAGTATCTAAGTATGTCGGAGGTGAAGCCCCGACGGTTCATCGAATCGGTAGCGGGGAATGGCAAAAAGCAAAGGGTCGTGCTCGAAAGGCTGTGCGACAGATTGCTGGTGAATTAATCAGGTTGTATGCAGCCCGCACTAGTTCTCCAGGCTTTGCATTCTCTGCTGATACACCGTGGCAACGAGAGTTAGAGGACTCATTTTCATACATTGAAACACCAGATCAGCTCTCAACAATTAACGATGTGAAAGAGGATATGGAACGCCCCTATCCGATGGATCGCATTATTTGCGGAGATGTTGGATATGGAAAGACAGAGATTGCTATCCGCGCAGCATTTAAAGCTGTGCAAGATGGCAAGCAGGTGGCTGTCCTTGTTCCAACAACTTTGCTAGTGCAACAACACTCAAAGACTTTTGAAGAACGATATGCAGGCTTTCCTCTAAAGGTTGCTGGACTGTCTCGCTTTAACACAGCAAAAGAGAGTAAAGAGATCTTGGCCAACTTGGCAGCAGGATCAGTCGATGTTGTTATTGGTACGCACCGAATACTTTCAAATGATGTGCAGTTTAAGGATTTGGGACTAGTTATTGTCGATGAAGAACAACGCTTTGGAGTTGAGCAAAAAGAATCACTAAAGAAATTGCGCACAACAGTGGATGTTTTAGCTATGTCTGCAACACCTATTCCGCGCACACTTGAAATGGCTGTTACCGGTATTCGTGAAATGTCGACGATCACAACACCACCTGAAGAGCGCCATCCGATCCTTACCTATGTTGGTCCGGCAGAAGATGCACAGATTGCTGCTGCCATACATCGCGAACTATTACGTGATGGGCAGATCTTCTATTTACATAACCGAGTTGAGAGTATCGACCGCAAAGCCCTGCACATAAAGGAGCTTGTTCCAGAAGCACGCATTCGCGTTGCTCATGGACAGATGTCAGAAGGTGAATTGGAAGATGTAATTCTTGCTTTCTGGAACCGTGACTTTGATGTCTTGGTCTGCACAACAATTGTTGAAAGTGGTTTGGATATCCAAAATGCAAACACGCTTATTGTGGAACGCGCAGATCGTTTTGGGCTTTCTCAATTGCACCAGATTCGTGGACGAGTTGGCCGAGGCCGTGAGCGTGCTTACGCCTATTTCTTGTACTCAGCAGATGAACCTCTATCTGAATTAGCTCATGAGCGCTTAACAACAATTGCAACTAACACTGACCTTGGTTCTGGAATGCGTGTGGCATTAAAGGATTTAGAGATTCGTGGTGCAGGAAATCTATTGGGCGGTGAACAATCAGGGCACATTGCAGATGTTGGTTTTGATTTGTATATGCGCATGGTGGGTGAGGCAGTTCAGGAATATAAGTCGGGAATTATTGAAACAGAAGAGAAGATCTCTGAATGCAAAGTGGAACTTCCGATTAATGCCCACCTTTCTTCAGAATATGTTCCAGGAGAAAGATTGCGTCTTGATTTATATAGACGCCTCGCCGATGTGAAATCACCAACTGATGTTTCATCAATTGAAGCAGAGCTACTTGATCGCTTCGGAGAATTACCGGAAGAGGCTAAAGCTCTGTTAGGTGTTGCAGCATTGCGCGCACAAGCAAAAGCTGTGAAGTTGACCGAGGTTGTAGTTCAGGGCAAGTTCCTTCGATTGGCTCCATTGGTGCTACCCGAATCGCGCCAGTTACGTCTGACACGTTTGTATCCCGGTTCGCTCTATAAGGGCGCAGCAAGCACGGTTTTAGTGGCCCTACCAAAGGCTGCTGCATGGAATCCGTCGCAGAACGCCCCTGTTGTAGTGGATACTTCTCTTCTGGCCTGGGTCGTTGAGGTCCTTAACCAACTAAGCGAAGTACCGAAAGCGAGCTCATAGTGAAGAAGTTTCTTGCAATTATCGCAGCAACAGCGCTCTTGTTAACAGGATGCTCACAAGTTGGAGCGGCAGCAACAGTTGGCGATACAAAGATCACTCAGGCAACGGTGCAAGGAAGTATTGATTCAATTCTTGCTGAACGAGCAAAAGTAGATACATCGCAGATGCAGTTGGAAACAGGCGAGACACTTAACCGCTCACAACTTCGTTTCCATTTGCTCAGCAAGCTACTTCGCGCCCTAGGAGAAGAGTTAAAGATTAAAGTAACTAAGGCTGAGATTGATACACGTCGTGCAAGCATCATTGAGCAAGTTGGCGGAACAACAGCACTTCCAAATGCATTAGTAAGTGCTGGAATCGCACCAGGAGATCTTGATACATACATTGAAGCAATTTTATTTTCCGACAAGATCAGCCAAGCACTTATTGCTGCTGGTGTAACAGAAGATCAAGTTGGAGCAGAGATTCAAAAGCTTGTTGTAGCAAAATCAAATGAGGTTGGCGTGACCGTTAATCCTCGCTACGGCAAGTGGGATCCAAAGGTTGCAGATGTTGTCGCCAATGATTCTGCATCATCTGCAGTAACTCCTTCAGGCAACTAG
>DAIMGQ010000006.1:3492-24130 GCA_036723815.1 Candidatus Planktophila sp. | reverse complement strand
TCCATCACTTAAAGAAACTTGAATACTTCCACCAGTTTGTGCAGCCTTACTAATCACATGGTTATTCGTCAAAATGTAACCGCTGCTATCAATCACAAATCCGGATCCAGTACCACCACCACTAATTGATCGGGTGCTAATTGAAACAACTGAAGGCAAAACTCTTTGTGCAATTCCTGCAACTGAATCTGGAGCACGTTGAATTGTGCTTGTAGATGAAACCAACTGAGCTCGATTAAATAGGTCGCCACCTGCAGCATTAACTCCTAAGAATCCACCGAGAGATCCAGCAAGGACTGCAACTAAAGCAACTGTGCCTTTACCGCTCTTTGATGGTGCTGGTGATTGCCACCATGCAGCTGGGGCGGCTTGAACTTCTTTCTTACGTGGAAAAATCATGGCTCTATCTTTACACCTTGGTGGCTACGAGCAAGCCATCTCCGATTGGAATCAAGGAACTCACCCAATGCTCTGAGTCGTTCTTGATAATCTTCCCAGCATCTCGCAGCGCGACAGTCTTTGGATCGCGCTGGGTGGCATCGCTGACTTTGCCGCCACCGTAGTAATTATCAATAACTAGCGCTCCACCACTTCGCAAAATGCGGTGTGCTTCGCTAATGACGAAACTGAGATCTTCAGGATTATGACGCAATACAACTAAGTCGTATGCGCGATCAGTTAACTTAGAAATGACATCAACAACGGTGTTGGTTATTAAGCGATAACGCCCTTGCGTGATGTCAGCATCAGCAAATGCTAATTTGGCAATTTGCGTATGTTCCATCTCATCATCGATTGAGGTGAGGGTTCCGCTCTCTAACATCCCATCAAGTAACCACAATGCACCAACACCTGAACCTGTTCCAACTTCAACGACAGATTGCGCCTTTAAGGTAAATGCCAAGTAGCGAAGAAAAGCTCCAGAGCCAGGCGTCGTGTCCTTGGTTCCTAGTTCAACACCGCGAGCTCGAGCTTGGGACTTGAAGAAATCCTCTGTAATAAATCCTTCAGCAAATTCATGTGGATCAATCTTCATCACAGTGAGCAGATCCATTCTGTTAGCAAGCGAACACCAAAGCCGGTGCCACCCTTTGAATTCTCTCCTGCATCAACTTCGCTTCGCCCCGTGCCGGCAATATCTAAGTGAACCCAGCGGCGTGTGCCAACAAAGTTTTCAAGGAATAGTGCTGCAGTTACAGATCCTGCAGAGTACTTTCCTTTACTAGCGTTGTGATTGAAATCTGCAATATCGCTACCAAGTGAATCTTTGTAATCATCAACAAGTGGCATATGCCAAACGCGATCACCTGATGCTTCGCCAGCCTTTGATAGCTGGGCAGCAAGTGCGTTATTGCGTGTATACATCGCAGCGTATTGGCGACCTAATCCAAGAGTTGCTGCACCTGTAAGGGTTGCAATATCAACTAAGTAATCAGGATCTAGATTAATGTCAGCGTAAGCAAGTCCGTCTGCCAAAACCAAACGACCTTCTGCATCTGTATTGATTACTTCTACCGTTGTGCCACCGTAATGTTTAATGACGTCACTGGGGCGCTGCGCCGTGCCAGAGATAGCGTTTTCAGCCATCATCATCAATGCTGTAACCCGAACATTGGGTTGTAATTCTTCTAGCGCAGTAAGGGTTGCAAGAATTGCGGCAGATCCTGCCATGTCACTCTTCATCGCGATCATGGTGTCATAGGGACGCTTTAATGAAACCCCGCCAGTATCAAAGGTGATGCCCTTGCCAACTAAAACTACATGGGGCAATGCATTAACTGACTTTTTCTTTGATTTTGGCTGATAAGACACTTCAATCATGCGCGGACCGGGCTTTGGTGAAGATCCGCCAACTGCTCTCAATCCACCAAACTCTTTAAGTTCAGCTCCAGCCAAAATCTTTACCTTTAATCCTGTTCCTTTTGCAAAGAGCTCGGCTTGCTTGCCCATCCATGCAGGAGTCTTGATATTTGCAGGCGTGTGAACTAAATCGCGAGCGCGGCACATCGCTTGTGCGATTGCGGCAGCATCTTCTACAACTTTCTTGTCTTTGCATCCAATTAGTAACTTTGGCTCTTCTTTTTTCTTATCCGTCTTTAAATTCCACACCCAGGCACCTAGTGCCATCGAGATCGCATGTGCTTTAATTTCTTTCACAGCACATACAGAATAAACAGTTAGATTCTTACCACGCACTTTGCGTCCAACAGATGCGCCAGCTGTACGCAGAGCTGAACCGCTTTGATCTCCGACTCCAACCAAAAAGATTCGATCAGTTGGGCAATCAGTTGTACTTACTGGAATCTCAAAAATCTCACCGGCTTTTGCTGTTGGTCCAAAGAAAGCTAACTCGTCAACAAGATTTAATCCGAAGAATTTTTCAATATCGCCAACTAGTGGTCCAACGAATTCAAATGAATCATCAGTATTTTTAACAAATCCGATTGCAATTGAGTTGGCCGATGATGCCGCTTTGATATCAAGTGAGGCGGCGATTGGTAGTGCTGACATGATTGGTAAGGCTAGTGCCTTGGAAAAGGAATTACTTCTTAACTAGTGCGACTGCGGCGTGTAAGGCGGCACTGAGGTTGTTTGCTTCTTCTGGATTCATTTCAACGACCAAGCGGCCGCCACCTTCTAGAGGGATTCGCATAACCAATGAGCGAGCTTCCTTTGTAACCTCCATTGGACCATCACCAGTGCGGGGTTTCATGGCTGCCATGTGGGGACTCCTCTAATCGGTTGAATTACTCTTTTGAAGCAAGGGGGTAAGTATCTCGCACAATGCACCGTTGTGCGAAATCGGGATAGAGCCTTAAATACCCAAAATCGCGCTCAATCTGGCCTTACCTTGCTTGATGATCGCTTCTGCAGAGCGTTCTGGAACCCCTAACATCGCCGCAATCTCGGCTGCTGTCATTGATTTGAGATAGTGCATAGTCAAGATGATGCGTTCTTCATCCGGGAGGGAAGCAAGCGCATCTGCGAGAGTCTGCGATTGCTTGCCCATTGGCTTAGTTTACTTCGTTTGGATTACTTTCAATGGCGCAAATGGCGGCCGAGCTTGGTCAATGAGATGCGGACGCCAGCGTATAAACCAGGTGCAATAAGAAGAAATATCGCTCTCGGAGCCAAAATCTCTTCCGACCAATTAAATCGAGTTGTCTCTGCATCGATTACTACGAGTTCAAATCTGCCAGATCCCTTGATGATTTTGCCTGTATGCAAAACATCGCAGATGTGTGGAGGTTGCCACGAAGTAACAACCATATGGTCCATTACTCCTAATTTACCAACTCCTGTAAATGCAGCAATTGTTGTTCCAACACCTTCACGAATCTGCGATGTCACATCAACTCTTGTCTGCAACATCCAATCGCCCTGGGATTCCCAATCGGCAAGTGCTGCCCAGACTTTTTCAATAGGTGCCTTAATGACAAGGCTCATAGCAATGTGATTACTTCTCATACGCCACATGCTTTCAGTGCATCTTCTACGTTTGTCGTCCACTGCACAATCTCGCGCATTCCGGGCTTTATGAATTTCTCTTCTTCAAGATGCACAATCAATTCGTGTAACGGCGCATAAATTCCAAATGGGTCCAGGATGACAACTGGCTTAGTATGAAACTTTAGATAGTGGCCAACCCAAATTTCAAAGAACTCTTCTAAAGTTCCAGCACCACCTGGCAAAGTAATGAATGCATCTGAAATATCAGTGATCATATGTTTGCGCTGACCCATTGTTTCGACAACATGGAGTTCATCGTTGTCATGATCTGCAAATTCAATATCAACCAGCGCCTGCGGGATTACGCCAACAGTTTTGCCACCCTTGTCACGAGCACCTCGGGAAACAGCACCCATCATTGAAATATGGCCGCCACCTGTTACCAACTCGTTGGATGTTGCTGCGATTCCCTGCCCTAGTTCATAGGCAAGCTCTACATACTTATCATCAATCGTTGGGGATGATGAGCAGAAGACGGCAATACGCATACCGCTAACAATAGAGGCTAGGCTTAGGACATGACGACCATTGCATCTGGCCACGGAATCGCAACAATCTCCAAGGGAACTACTTTGGATGTTTGGTTCCCATCTCCATCTCTGTCCGCACTATCTGGTTCGGCCCCTGCAGAATTAACTGCGCTAGCTGGAACCGATGCAGCACGCGCAGTTTCTCGCGAAATAATTAGTATTGAGATTGATACAACAAAAGCTCCTGAAAATGCAGCAGATGCTTACCTTCGTTTACATTTACTCTCACACCGTCTTGTAAAGCCACATGGGGTGGCACTTGATGGAATCTTTGGATTGCTGAGCAACGTTGTGTGGACATCAGTTGGTCCATGCGCAGTCGATGGTTTTGAAATTACTCGCGTGCGACTAAAGGCTGTGCATGGTCATGTGAGTGTTTATGGAGTCGATAAGTTCCCACGAATGGTTGATTACGTAGTTCCTAGTGGAGTTCGAATTGCAGATGCAGATCGGGTTCGCTTAGGTGCACATCTTGCATCCGGCACAACTGTCATGCACGAAGGTTTTGTTAACTTCAATGCCGGAACTTTGGGAACTTCGATGGTTGAAGGTCGCATCTCTGCCGGAGTTGTAGTTGGCGATGGCACTGATGTCGGTGGCGGTGCATCAATTATGGGAACGCTCAGCGGTGGTGGAAAAGAAGTTATCTCTATCGGTAAAAAGTGTTTACTTGGCGCAAACTCAGGTCTTGGCATCTCACTGGGTGATAACTGCGTAATTGAAGCTGGTACCTATGTAACTTCGGCTGCGAAGGTAAGACTTCCTGATGGTGAAGTTGTTAAAGCTGGAACACTTTCTGGAGCAAGTAATCTGTTATTCCGCCGTAACTCTTTAGATGGTTGCTTAGAGGTTGTATTACGGACTGGGACTTGGGGTGGGCTCAACAGCATTTTGCATGCCAACTAAATCAAAATAGGCAGATGGAATTTTAGTTCGGCTTCTAAATGTTTCACCACGTAAACTCTTTTGAATTCCTGTGCTAGATGTTGCCCTTATTGTTCCAACCGTTCCAGTTGCATTCTTCGTAACTATTTCAAGAGTGACCACATCGGGTAGCAAAAAGGCTGCCGCTACAGAGGCTTGTGTAATTGTTCGATCCCACTTATAAAACCGTGGATTAAGCGCTGGATCTAGGCTAGAGACATCTGCAACTGTTTGCGTGAATGCTTTTTCTGTTCCCCACGCGTTTACTGCAGTCTCTGTTAGCCCGCCGGTTGAGCTACCGAAATAGGCGGTAATCGGTTTGCCCGCCTGAGTAATTGTTAAGCCTGCCGTGTTAGTAACTGCTGCTTTCCAGAACTGGCCCCAACCTTTTTCTGTTTCCTTCGCATAACCCAAGAAGGATTGATCAGAGATCTCACCATAAAGGTCACAATCACATGAAGATCGATAAATCCCAGCTTTACTCATCGCATAAGTTCTAGAAGCAATTGCTTGTGCTTGTAGCGCGGCTTCTGGCCATGTGGATGGGGCTTCGCTTATGCCCCATAGGTATTCATCGGACAAGCGCACTGAGTTTGTAACTTCTATTCGGTATCCAAGCGTTGCCGCTTTAACAGCTCTAAATTGCATCTGTCCGTAGCGATACTTCTTCGTTGTGTTTGTGTGAGATAGGGATATAACTCCATCAACACCAGGAAGATAACGGGTGCCGCTCCAGCGAACTGTGAAGATGCGATTACGAGGAATACTGACAGTTTTCTTTCCAGTAACAACACTAGGTAATACTGTTGAACCAAGAATTGTGAAGTTTAATGAACTCTTAACAGGCACAGTAGCAAGTGGAACAACATCTTGCGCATCACCAATATCACCACTAAAGATTTGCATCGTCGCATCCTGTGTTGCTGTTGCCATTTTTGCAGAAGTTAACAAATGGCCAATATTTACTCGCAATATCTTTGTATCATCCAGGGGTTCAATTGCAACATCTTTGTAGTAATAGGAAATAATTGCAGTCGCTGTTTCACCCGCTATAGCCTTTGCTCTTGCACCTATCTGACTCATCCCAACACCATGGCCATAGCCCGCACCTTGTACTTGAAATGAAACAGGAACATCTATTGCAGAAGATTGCGCTGGCATCATCAGCGCAATTGAAATAGCCAGAACTAGTGGCTTAAAAATCCTCATCAATTACTGCGCTCTTTCCAAGGTGTAAGAACTCTTGATATGCATCAATGACTGCGTTGGGTTCGCCGCGTTGCACAAGTTTTCCCTTGTGTAGCCATGCAACATCGTTACATGTTTCGCGCACTGTTTGCATCGCATGGCTGACCAAAATAAGAGCGCGATCATCACTTCGAAGTTCCTTAACGCGATTAAGGCTCTTTTCTTTAAACTTGGCATCTCCTGTGCTCAGCGCTTCATCAATAATCAAAATATCTGGTCGAACAACAGCGGCTACCGAAAAAGCTAAGCGCGCATACATTCCTGATGAATAGGTGCGCATTGGAGCATCAATTGCATCGCCTAACTCAGAAAATTCAGCAATTTCATCAAAGTTGCCAGCAATCTCCTCGCGAGACATACCCGCAGCTAAGCCGCCCAGAAATACATTGTCTCGGCCTGACATCGAAGGATTAAAGCCAACACCTAAAGCCAATAGCGTGCTTACTGATCCATATACCTCGATGCGACCCTGTGATGGAGGCAAGATGCCAGCAACACAGCGCATTAAAGAAGACTTTCCGGCACCATTTGTTCCGATCACACCAAGTACTTGTCCATACTGAACATCTAAATTGATGTCATCTAGTGCGCGAACAACTCGTGTTTGTTTTTTTCCACGACCGAGTGATTTAACACGTGCTTTAAGGGTCGGCTTCTTATCAATAGATGTTGTGTAGGTAAGGCCAACCCCACGGATTGATACCGCGAGTTCATTTGTGAGGTGCGAATTAGAGACGGACAGCGAACTCACGCTCCCTCGATAAGAAGAAATACGTTCCAATAAAGAAGATTCCTGTTGCCCAACCTAAGCCCTGAAGCATGCTTGAAAGTTCAGGTGCCTTTCCTTGTACAACTGCGCGTGACCATGAATCCAAGATTGGGAAAAGAGGATTAACGATCTCAATTGCGCGAAGACTTGGTTTGAGGGCAGATGCTTCATAGAGGATCGGTGACAAATAAAGAAGTGTTCTGGTTAAGTACGGCAAGAAGCTTGCGATATCTCTGAAGTAAACATTGATGCAGGAAATTGTTATTGCTACTGCGAGCGATAGAAAGATGGTTATCAATAACACTGGGATGGCCCACAGCATCTGGATTGTAAATGGCGAACCAACAATTGCTTTAATCACCACAAAAACAATTAGTGTTGGAAGAAACTTAAAGATTGCAATGACCACTGCTGAAATTGGAAGCATGATTCGAGGAAATGCGGTGTTAAGAATCAAGCGCTGGCCAGCGGTGACAGATTTGACCCCACCGGTAAGACTGTTTGCGACTAAATAAAATAGAAATAAGCTTGCAGTTAAATGTGCATACCGGGCACTATCTGTAGCCCCACCAATAATGATGATCAAAATAAAGTAAACACCAGAGAGCAATAGCGGGTTTAGAACTAGCCACAACTGACCAAAAACGGAGTCAAAATGTTGCTCCCGAAGTTCAGATTTGGAGTACTCCTTGATGAAGGTGCGTCTAGACCATAGGGATTTCCAGTAACGACCTAGTTTTGGCAGGCCAGCCTTAAATGGCTCATATACCTGCAGTGGAGTGCTCACGGGTTCAAGGTTACAGCAGGGGCAAGAGACTTAGGCGAAGTAAGAAATCCAAGCCCCCATGAAATATGCATTGTTAGCAAAATTGTGGGTAAACACAGAATCTCACCCACACTTTTTCCAATTACTACAGATGCAATCAGGATAAACACAGCATAAATAAGGGCTGGGATAAACAGAACTGGTGAAACCAACCACCCCAAAAGCAATGAAAGTGTTGTTGCAGCAACAGTAAATGGAGGAGCTAAATAACGGTAATTAATTGTGCCCTGATGACGACGTGAGACAACTCGTCTCCAACGTCCATATTCAAAATACTGCTTTGCTAATCCTTTAACTGATGATCGAGGTCGATATGTAACAACTAATCGAGGATCAAAATAAACAACTCCACCTGCCTGGCGCAATCTGAAATTGAGTTCCCAATCCTGAGCGCGAGTAAATCGCTCATCAAAACCACCTGCTGCAAGAAGTGCTTCTTTTCTAAATGCACCGAGATAAACCGTGTCTACTTCTCCTGCACCTCCACCGGTGTGGAATCTGGATGCACCAACACCCAGTGGGCTGCGCATTGCACGAGCAACGGAACGTTCAAACAAAGTTTGTCCTTCAGCAGCCATTACGCCACCAACATTTACCGCGCCAGTACTTTCCAAGATCTCTGATATCAATTGGCAATAGTTGTTTGGAATATTTGAATGACCATCAACCCGAACGATGATTCCGTACTGAGATGCAGCTATTGCAAGATTTAATCCTGCTGCTGTTCGACCTGTTGGATTTTCAATGATTACAACTCGAGGATCTTTTATGTGTAAACGCTGTGCAATCTCTAAGGTTTTGTCATGTGATGGGCCAATGGCCAGAATCACTTCAAGTTTGCCGTCATATTGTTGAGCAAGGATGGCTGTGACTGCATCCTCAAGATACTTCTCCTCATTGAGGACAGGCAGGATTACCGAAATCTCCCGCTTCGGTGAGCCATATAACGCGTTAGCTGATGTCGACATAACCCGCACACGCTATCGCTCAAGTACTCTCGGACAGTGAAATCAACGCGGGCAATTCGGATTATTACCTCACTATCTGTGGGAGTCGTCCTGATCTCCGCATTTTCTTGGTTAGGTCTAGGGCAGGTGAGCGGAGCCATCGATCGAATCGATGCATTCGGCACATTGAAAGATCGCCCCAATAAACCAAACAAAGCCCTGAACTACCTATTAGTTGGTTCAGATACTCGTGAAGGTTTAACAAAAGAACAAAGAAAATTGCTTCGCGTCGGTTCAACTGCAACAGCTGCCGGATCTCGTTCTGACACCATGGTAATTGTTCACATTTCCAAGTCACGCGACAAAGCAACAATAATCTCAATTCCAAGAGATTCTTTAGTGACAATTCCTGAACATCCGTCATCACTTGATAAAACTAAAACTGTTCCCGCAGCCAAAGGAAAAATTAATGCAGCCTTTGCCTTTGGTGGAGCGCCACTTCTGATTCAAACCCTTGAAAACGAAACTGGTCTTCGCATGGATCATTACATTGAGATCGGCTTTGCCGGTTTTGCAGGAATGGTTGATGCACTTGGTGGAATTGAAGTGTGTACTAAGAAAGATATTGATGACCCAGGTAGCCACTTAGTCTTGGCTGCAGGTGTTCACACACTTGATGGTGTGGAGTCTCTTAAGTATGTCCGAACACGCGACTTTGATGGCATGGGCGATCTTGGACGTATGCAACGTCAACAACAATTCATGGGCGCGGTACTTAGAAAAGTAACAAGCACAGGTGTTCTGCTTAACCCAATCAAATTAGTCAATTTCTTTAATGCTGCTATTGCGACAATAAAAACAGACTCTGAACTCAATGAGAGTGATCTCTTGACTCTTGCGAAGCAGATGAAAAATCTAACTCCTAGCAAAATGCGGACTTTGACTATTCCATTAGGCAATACCAATGCTCGAGTCCCCGGAGTCGGTTCTGTTGTTACGTGGGATCCAGTGTTAGCCCCTGAACTTTTCAACCGTTTACGTGAAGACTTGCCGTTGGTTGATGAAGTAACCCCTTCTCCTTCAGCCTCTTCTACTAAGAAGGCAACTCCAACTGTGATCGATAAATTCAAGACTCGTACCGCTGATGAAAATCCTTGCGGGGCTCTGAAGTAAACTCCCCCACATGACTTTAACTCTCTCGGTTGTTGGCTGCGGTTATCTAGGAGCCACTCATGCTGCTTGTATGTCCTCGCTTGGATTTACAGTAATTGGTGTCGACACAAATCCTGAAAAAGTAGCCCTACTACAAAGTGGAAAACTTCCTTTTTATGAACCAGGTCTAGACACGCTACTTGAGCAAGAGATGAAAACAGGTCGACTCTCCTTTACAACTGATTTCACTGCAGTCAAAGATGCTGATGTTCACTTTGTATGTGTTGGAACACCGCAAAGCAAAGATGGATTAGCAGCAGATCTGACATACGTTAAATCAGCTGTTGCAGCTATCGCACCACATCTAAAAGATGGATCACTTGTTGTTGGAAAGTCCACCGTTCCAGTTGGAACTGCGCAAGCCTTACGCGCTGAACTAGCCAAGATTGCACCTCAAGCAGATTTAGCCTGGAACCCAGAGTTTCTTCGTGAAGGTTTTGCAGTTGAAGATACCTTGACACCAAATCGTTTAGTTGTTGGTGTTGCCAATGATCGCTCAGAAGAAATTCTCAAAGAAGTTTATGAGCCAGTAATTGCTTTAGGAACACCTTGGGTTCGTGCAGACCTTCCAACATCTGAACTTGTAAAAGTTGCCGCAAACTCATTTCTTGCCACAAAGATTTCATTTATCAACGCAATGGCTGAAGTGTGTGAAGCAGCAGGTGGAGATGTAACTGTGCTTGCAAAGGCGATTGGTTATGACCCACGTATCGGAAGTCGTTTCTTGCAGGCAGGTATTGGCTTTGGTGGAGGCTGCCTTCCAAAGGATATTCGTGCTTTTATGGCACGTGCCGAAGAGTTAGGTGCAAAGCAAGCACTTGAGTTCTTGCGTGAAATTGATGCAATTAACTTGCGTGCTCGCCAGCGTGTCATCGATGTTGTGCGTGGTGAGCTTTCAGAAGATCTGACTAAGTACAAGATTGCTGTTTTAGGTGCAACCTTTAAGCCAGATAGTGATGATGTGCGTGACTCCCCTGCATTAGATATCGCTGTTCAATTACATGCAGCGGGTGCAGAGGTTGTTATCCATGATCCACAAGGCATCGAACCTGCTCGAAAGCGTTTTCCAAACCTTGATTACGCACCAGTCATCAATGATGCGATCAAAGATGCAGACTTAATCCTCCATTTAACTGAATGGAAGGAGTATCGCCAGATCGATCCTGCCGCTATTTCTTCAATTGTTAGGAGCAAAATCATTATTGATGGTCGTAACATGCTCGATCGCACCTTGTGGCGAAACGCTGGGTGGAAATTCCACGCATTAGGGCGCACTGATTAATACCAAAGAAACCATTGATGCTGTCCTTGCACTCAAAACATGGGCAGTGGTTGGTCTTGGCAATAACCCTGAGCGCGCAGCATTTGGGGTAGCAAAGCTTCTTCAAGATAAAGGGCACCGAATTATTCCGGTATACCCTCGCGCCGAAGTTGTACATGGAGAAACTGGTTACAAAACACTTTCAGAAATTCCAGAAACTGTAGATGTTGTTGATTGCTTTGTTAATTCAACACTAGTTGGAAAAGTTGTCGATGAAGCAATTGCAATCGGCGCTAAAGCGGTTTGGCTTCAATTAGATGTTATCGATCATGATGCCATTGCCCGTGCCCAAGCTGCAGGCTTATTAACTGTTATGGATTGTTGCCCTGCGATTGAATATCGAGCTAGAGCTTAAAAGCTGTTTTCTTTCTAGATTTACTCATCAATTTCTCCACTCATATAATCCAACGCGTGTTGGACTTCGCTGATTAATTCAGCATTATCTTTGCCGAGCAAAGTGACATGGCCAACTACTTGACCTGGGCGTGCATCGACTGCGTATTGGTGGAACTTGAGCGCAGGTGTACGTGCCATCAAATGCAAATATGGACGATACATATCACTCTTGTTTCCAGCGACAACATTTCCCATTACAGCAGTAGATGCAGTCATTGAAGGATCCCCGAGTGGAAGATCTAAAATAGCTCGTAAATGTTGTTCAAACTGATTTGTGCAGGCTCCTTCTATGGTCCAGTTTCCTGAAACATGCGGACGCATCACCAGGTTACGCACAGATAATTTCTGATCATGAACAAACATTTCAACAGCCATTACGCCAACAGCTCCAACTTCAGCTGCAAGATCTAAGGCCAGCTTTTGTGCTTGTTCACTTAACTCTGGTGACAGCTGCGGCGCAGGAGCAATGGTCATCATGGAGTTACCGTTGTTTTGAATCACTTGCGTTGGAGCCCAAGTTGCTGCTTGCCCATGTGGTGAGCGAGCAACCAATACGGTGACCTCGTAGTCAAAATCTATTGATTGATCCCTGGTTACTTTGTTGTATGAGTATTCAGTAACAGCAGAGGATGGCCGAAACGATATCCCTTGTGCTTCTAAAGTCTTTATTACGCTAAGCGGTACATGATCCTCGGCAAATGTCACAACATCGCACTTGATGGCAAAGGCGCGGACGGTTTCTAAGTCTTTGGTGTCATCTTCAAATAAGAGTAATTCAATACCTAGTTCTGCAGCAGGTGACAAAAACATTTGAGCAAGCGGTCCAGCACCGAGGATTCCGACTGTTGGGAAGGCTTTTCTCATCTGATTATCGTAGATGAATTACATCTGCGGATTGAACATGTGTCCCATCATCTAATACCAGTGCGCCAATGTCTGAAATAGATTCGGCTACCGCTAAATGTGTAGCTCCGCCTGGGAACTCCACTCGAACTTCCTTGCCCAATGTGGCACATAGGTGGTTATACAGCGCTTGAACTTCATCAATTCCTTGATCCCACTGCAGGAAATGCTCTTCAAACTCTTCTAATACCTCGCACAAAATTTCATCACGAGTTAACTCGACCCCTCCCTCAATTAGCAAGGATGTTGCCGTTTCGACAGGAAGTTGATCTTCACTCATTCCAACATTGATTCCAATCCCAATTACTACGCCATCACCAACAACTTCTGCGATAAGTCCAGAAACTTTTTTATTGTTAATCAAAATGTCATTAGGCCATTTAACGGTTGCATGAAAAGCATGCAAAGTCTTTGCCACACTGTATCCAGCAATTAATGGAAGCCATCCCCAGTCATCACGATTGCGTTGAGGTTCAATATAAAATGAAAATAGCAAAGCAGTTCCTTTAGCTGCTTCAAATGTGCGATCTAATCGGCCGCGACCTGCGCTTTGAAATTCTGCAGTGATGACATCTCCTACTTGTGCTTTACCGTCGCGAACTCGCTGCACTAAATCACCTTGCGTTGTACTCGTGAGTTCAACCACGCTTACTCGCCAGTAAGGCGTAACTAATCTATTGATCTCGGCCTGATCAAGCGCTGCACTTAACAATTCTTTGCCCACGACTAGTACCGTACGCCCATGAGCCGTGATCTGCATACAACTGCCGGAAAAATAGAAGATCTTCGCGACCGTGTTGAGGAAGCTGTCCATGGGAGCTCTGAGCGCGCCGTAGAGAAGCAGCACTCAAAAGGTAAGAAGTCTGCTCGCGAAAGAATTGATTTGCTCGTTGATGCCGACTCATTTACTGAAATTGATGAGTTTGCGCGTCACCGTTCCACGCAATTTGGAATGGAAAAAAATCGCCCATATGGTGATGGCGTAGTGATCGGAACTGCAACAGTTGATGGCAGACCAATAGCGTTGTATTCACAAGATTTCACCGTAATGGGTGGATCACTTGGTGAAGTCCACGCGGATAAAATCGTAAAGATCGCCGAGTTCGCCCTTAAATCTGGAATTCCGCTTATCGGAATTAATGATTCTGGTGGAGCTCGTATTCAAGAAGGTGTTGCATCTCTTAATGGATACGGCAAAATCTTCCGCCTCAACACCAGATCATCAGGTGTGATTCCCCAAATCTCTTTGATCCTTGGTCCATGCGCTGGTGGCTCTGCCTACTCACCAGCACTCACAGATTTCACAGTCATGGTTAATGAAACTTCACACATGTTTATTACTGGCCCTGATGTCATCAAGACCGTTACGGGTGAAGAAGTTGGAATGGAAGAGCTTGGCGGTGCGCGCACACATAACACCCGCACCGGTAACTCACATTACTTGGCAGAAAATGAAGATGATGCGATTGATTATGTGAAGGCGCTGCTTTCATATCTTCCATCAAATAATATGGATGCAACACCTCACCTTCCGCCAACAGAGACTTTGGAAAAGAAGGCCTCAGACATCGCACTTGATACTTTGATTCCTGATAGCCCCAACCAGCCATATGACATGAAGGTTCTTATTCAGGCGTTAGTAGATGAAGGCGAGTTCCTTGAAGTTCATGCACTCTATGCGCCAAACATTGTTGTTGGATTTGCACGAATCGAAGGTGAATCAATTGGAATTATTGCTAACCAGCCCAATCAATTAGCAGGCACACTTGATATCAATTCAAGTGAAAAAGCAGCACGCTTCTTACGTTTCTGCGATGCCTTTAATATTCCAATTCTTACCCTTGTAGATGTTCCTGGTTTCTTGCCTGGCACAGAACAAGAATGGGACGGAATCATTCGTCGCGGAGCTAAATTGCTCTACGCATACGCTGAAGCTTCTGTGCCACTAGTAACACTTATTACGCGCAAGGCATACGGCGGAGCATTCATTGTTATGGGATCTAAGTACCTTGGCAGTGATATTAACTTCGCATGGCCAAGTGCCGAAATTGCAGTTATGGGCGCGCAAGGTGCTGTAAACATTTTGTATCGCAAGGATTTAGCCGATGCTGAAGATCCTGAAGCAAAGCGTGCTGAGTTGGTTAAGGATTACAACGAATCACTTGCGAATCCCTACTTAGCTGCAGAGCGCGGAACTATTGACACTGTTATCGAGCCAAGCCAATCTCGTGCATACATCACTAAAGCTTTTAGAACGTTAAAAACAAAGCGCGACATCTTGCCAGCTCGTAAGCATGGAAACATTCCGCTGTAATGAAATTTGAAATCACATCAGGCAATCCAACTCCAGAAGAGTTGGCCGCCATTGAGGCTGTAATGGCTCAACACAAACGTGAAGAACTCAAACCTGTTATTCGTCGCAGTATTTATGGTCGGCCACAACTGCGTCAGCCACTTCCTCATCAAATTACATTTGGTGCAAGAAGGTTTGGATAATAATGCCAACAATTGTTCTAGCTTCGCAATCAACTAGTCGACGCCGCTTATTGGAGTCAGCTGGATTATCACCAAAGATCATTGTGAGCAATGTTGATGAAGATACCGAGTTTTTCAATGCGATGCATCCTGCAGATATGGTTATTGCACTAGCAATCACAAAAGCACACACAGTCCGCGAGCAAATCGACTATCCAGCCGTCATTATTGGTTGTGACTCAACCTTCGAATTTGATGGAGTTTCACTAGGTAAGCCAGGAACCCCAGATATTGCAACAGAGCGGGCAAAGCGAGTCAGAGGTAATACAGGCTTGTTACATACCGGTCATTGCATTATCGATACAGACAAAGATGTTGAAATCTCAGATCGCTTAACAACTCGCGTCACTTTTGATCATATGAGCGATGAAGAGATTGCAGATTACGTTGCAACTGAAGAGCCGCTACATGTTGCAGGCGGCTTTACTCTTGATGGTTTTAGTTCTCCTTTTATCCCTTCTATTGAAGGTGACTACACAAATGTTGTTGGCATTTCGATGCCATTTGTGCGCAAAGCATTTGCCCAACTTGGTTACACCTGGCCTCAGGCAAAGGCGATGAAATGAAGCGCGTACTAATCGCCAATCGCGGTGAGATTGCGGTGCGCGTTATTCGTGCTTGTAAGGATCATGGAATCGAGAGCGTTGCGGTGTATTCAGATGAGGATCGAACAGCACTTCATGCGCAAATGGCAGATACTGCCTATTCACTTCATGGCACCACTGCGACGCAAACTTACTTAGATATTGAAAAGCTAATCGCTGTTGCAAAAGAATCTGGCGCAGATGCCGTACACCCTGGTTATGGTTTCCTGTCAGAGAATGCAAACTTTGCTCAAGCTGTTATTGATGCTGGTCTTACGTGGATCGGGCCTCCACCAGATGCCATTCGGGCACTAGGTGACAAGGTTTCTGCTCGAAAGATTGCATCAAAAGCAGGTGCTCCATTAGTTGCTGGTACGAAAGATCCTGTTGCTAGCCATGAAGAAGTTACTGCTTTTGCTAAAGAACATGGTTTACCTGTTGCCATTAAGGCTGCCCACGGTGGTGGTGGACGTGGACTAAAGGTTGCGCGAACTATGGAAGAGATTCCAGAGCTATTTGCATCTGCCGTGCGTGAAGCTATTTCAGGTTTTGGTCGTGGTGAATGCTTCGTGGAACGCTATTTAGATAAGCCCCGACATGTGGAAACTCAAGTATTAGTTGATAAGCACGGTCACGCCGTTGTTGTTAGTACTCGCGACTGCTCTTTGCAACGCCGTCACCAGAAGCTTGTCGAAGAAGCACCTGCACCATTTTTAACCCAAGCACAAAATGATGAGCTCTACCGCTCAAGTAAAGCAATTATGAAGGAAGCTGGTTATGTTGGCGCTGGAACTTGTGAGTTCTTGATTGGCGTCGATGGAACTATTTCATTCCTTGAAGTAAATACACGTTTACAAGTTGAGCATCCTGTTAGCGAAGAGGTAACAGGACTTGATCTTGTTCGTGAACAGTTCCGAATCGCAGATGGTGAAGCACTTGGATTCGAGGATCCCGTAATTCGCGGACATTCAATTGAATTTCGTATCAACGGCGAAGACCCTGGTCGTTCATTCTTGCCCGCACCGGGGCGCATAACTGAATGGAAAATTCCGACAGGTCCTGGTGTGCGCGTAGATGCAGGTTTCCAAGGTGGCGACACAATCGGTGGCAACTTTGATTCGCTGCTTGCAAAGTTAATTGTTACTGGTGCCACTCGCGAACAAGCAATTGAACGTGCTCGCCGAGCTCTCTCTGAATTTGAAGTAGGAGGACTAGCAACTGCGATTCCTTTCCATCGCGCAATTCTTGAAGATCCCGCATACACGCAGAATTTCAAGGTTTACACCAGTTACATCGAAAACGAATTCAGTAACCAAATTCCAGCATTCACATTTACCGAGCCACCTCTTGAAACACATATGGCACCTGAATATTTAATTACCGAAGTTAATGGGAAGCGATTTGAGATTCTTGTGCATGCACCCAAGCCTGTTGTCAAACGTCACCGTGCAAAACAAACTATGGCGGGTGGATCAAGTGGGTCTGGACTAACAAGTCCAATGCAAGGCACGGTCGTTAAAATTGCAGTAGAAGAAGGTGCCACTGTTGAAATTGGCGACCTCATCATTGTTCTTGAAGCCATGAAAATGGAGCAGCCACTTACTGCTCACAAGTCGGGCATCATCACTAATCTCACGGCTGTCATTGGTACCACTGTTTCTAGTGGAACTAATCTCTGTGACATTATCGATAAATAACTCGACTTCTCAAAGAGGTGCCTCGAAGTTACTCTAGGCACATGGATCAATCATTAGTCGGCGAAGTTCAAGCCTGGATTGCTGATGACCCAGATCCGATTACAGCCTCTCAATTACAGCAGTGGCTAGATACAAATAACGAAGCTGAACTGCGCATCTCCTTTAATGGCTTTTTACAGTTTGGAACAGCCGGATTGCGCGGTCCGATTCGACCTGGACCATCTGGAATGAATCGCGCAGTTGTTGGACGCACCGCTGCAGGATTAGTTGCCTACATGAAAGAGCGCAATTTAACTTCTGTAGTTATTGGTCGCGATGCACGCTATGGATCTGAAGATTACACATTTGAAACCGCTGAGATTATGAGCGGTGCGGGTATGAAGGTATTTGTATTACCAAGGCCTCTGCCAACTCCAGTCTTAGCATTTGCCACTAATGAATTGGGTTGCGATGTCGGCATCATGGTTACTGCAAGCCATAACCCGCCACAAGACAATGGATACAAGGTATATCTTGGCGGAACTGTAGATGGCATCGAATACCGCGGATCTCAAATTGTTTCACCCACCGATGTTTCAATCGCACAGAAAATTGATGCGATCACATCCCTGAAGGAACAACCACGTGGAAAAGAATGGATAGTTCTTGGCGAAGAGATAATTCAAAAATACATCGATCGCACTGCATCACTTGCTACAAAGTCTGGTTCCTTGCGCATTGTTTACACAGCAATGCATGGGGTTGGAACTGAAACCCTTCAACAGGTATTCCACAAAGCTGGCTTCCTATCCCCAATCTTGGTTGAGGCACAGGCTGCACCAGATCCTGATTTTCCAACTGTTGCATTCCCTAACCCGGAAGAGCCTGGTGCTATTGATTTAGCACTGGAGACAGCCAAAAGTTTTGATGCAGACCTGGTGATTGCAAATGATCCAGATGCAGACAGATGTGCTGCTGCAGTCAAAGATCCTGCAACGGGCTGGCGTATGCTGAAGGGCGATGAATTAGGCGCAATATTTGGCGAATCTATTGCTCGAAAGACACAAGCGGGCATCTTTGCTAACTCAATAGTTTCCTCATCAATTCTAAAGAAAATTGCTGCACACTACAAAATTGAATTCACAGAAACGCTCACAGGTTTCAAATGGTTAGCAAAAATTAAGAATCTAACCTTTGGTTATGAAGAAGCGCTTGGATATGCAGTGGATGCAAAGACCGTCAATGATAAAGATGGAATTTCAGCAGCGATTACATTGGCACAAATAGCAACAGATCTTGCAGCTGATGGAAAAACACTTCTTGATTTGTTAGATGAGATCTGGTCACGTCATGGATTCCACGCAACCGAACAGATTTCTATTCGACTCAGTGACTTATCAAAGGTGGGAGTAATTCTTGGTGGGCTGCGTAGTAATCCACCGCAAAATATTGCGGGCCGAGCAGTTACATCAATTGATGATCTGGCAGCACCTACAGATGGATTGCCACCTACGGATGGTTTAAGAATTTGGCTAGATGGTGGAGTTCGAATCATTATTCGCCCCAGCGGTACTGAGGCAAAGATGAAGTGTTACATTGAGGTTATTGAAAAGGACTCCAAAACCGCTCAAGTAGTATTGGATCAACTGCGACCACCGCTAAAGGAATTGTTATCGTGAGTTTTTATGGTTTAGTTGACGGCACTGATGCCTCACTAAAGAGCTACCTCGGCAATCTCTCTGGTGTGGACCAGGTGGGCGCTGAAGCTCGTGCGGCAATGCTTGCCACCAGAAGTATTAAAACAACATCAAAGCGCTGGGCTATAGATACCGCAATCACGATGGTGGACTTAACAACACTTGAAGGCGCAGATACACCTGGCAAAGTTAAGGCGCTCTGTACAAAGGCTGTCAGACCAGATCCAACTGATCCATCAGTTCCAAGTGTTGGTGCTGTGTGTGTTTACAACGACATGGTTTCAGTTGCTCGCAAACACCTCGATTTAATCGGTGGTCAGCATGTGCCAGTAGCAGCGGTTTCTACTGCTTTTCCATCAGGTAGAGCTTCAATGCAAGTGAAAATTCAAGATACACAAGATGCAATTGATGCAGGTGCTGCAGAGATCGACATGGTGATCGATCGTGGTGCCTTTCTTGCCGGTCGATACATCGATGTCTTTAATGAGATCGTGCAAATCCGCGAAGTGTGTGGCGATAAGGCGCACTTAAAAGTTATCTTTGAAACAGGCGAATTAGTCACCTATGACAATGTTCGCAAAGCATCATTTTTGGCAATGGCGGCAGGTGCTGACTTTATTAAGACTTCAACTGGAAAGGTCGCACCAGCTGCAACGCCACCAGTTGTATTAGTGATGCTAGAAGCAGTTCGAGATTTCTATGAGATGACACAAGTTCGCATCGGAGTTAAGCCTGCTGGTGGAATCCGAAACACCAAAGATGCAATCAAACAATTGGTTTTGGTCAATGAAACTGTTGGACCAGATTGGCTCAATCCGAAACTCTTTCGAATTGGAGCCAGTGCATTGCTCAATGATCTATTGATGCAGCGCATGAAGATGGATGATGGTTATTACACTAGCCCTCAGTATGTGACGATGGATTAATGGAGACGACTATGACCTTCGAATACGCCCCAGCGCCAGAATCTCGCGCAATTGTCACAATCAAGCCGAAGTATGGGCATTTCATTGGCGGCAAGTTTGTCCCCGGTGGCAAGCACTTCCCAACAATTAATCCAGCAACTGAAGAGGTGCTCAGCCAGATCGCTCTTGGCGGAAAAGCAGATGTCGATGCAGCCGTCAAGGCAGCGCGCAAGGCGTATACAAACACATGGTCAAAGATGTCTGGCAAAGAGCGTGGAAAGTATTTGTATCGCATCGCCCGCATCATGCAGGAGCGTGCACGTGAATTTGCAGTACTAGAGACTCTAGATAACGGTAAGCCGATTCGTGAATCACGAGATACCGATATTCCATTGGCAGCAGCTCACTTTTTCTATCACGCAGGCTGGGCAGACAAGCTTGAATATGCAGGTCTTGGCACATCCCCTAAGCCACTAGGTGTTGCAGGACAGATCATTCCATGGAACTTTCCATTGTTAATGTTGGCCTGGAAAATTGCACCAGCACTTGCAGCAGGAAACACAGTTGTCTTAAAGCCAGCAGAATCAACACCGCTTACCGCTTTGCTTTTCGCAGAGGTGTGTCAGCAAGCAGAACTTCCTGCAGGTGTGGTCAA
>DAIMGQ010000006.1:0-3392 GCA_036723815.1 Candidatus Planktophila sp. | reverse complement strand
CAGCTTGCAAAGATTATTGAACTCGCAGCTGTTGGTGATTCAGAAGGTGCTGAGCGTTGGAGTCCGGCCTGTAAACTGCCGAGTAAGGGTTTCTGGTTTGCACCAACAATCTTTACCGGGGTAACTCAGGCTCATCGCATTGCTCGCGAAGAAATTTTTGGTCCAGTTCTATCTGTCTTAACATTTAGAACACCACAGGAAGCCATCGAAAAGGCTAATAACACTCCCTTTGGTCTATCGGCTGGCATCTGGAGTGAAAAGGGAAGCCGCACATTGTGGGCATCACAGCAGCTACGCGCAGGTGTTATCTGGGCTAATACATTTAATAAGTTTGATCCAACCTCACCATTTGGTGGATATAAGGAATCGGGGTGGGGCCGCGAAGGTGGACGCCACGGCCTGTCTGCATACTTGAAGGGAGTTAGCCATGAGTAATCGCATCGATGTGAAGAAGACATACAAGCTATATATCAATGGCGCATTTCCTCGCTCAGAATCAGGGCGAACATATGAAGTAAAGAACGCAAAGGGCGTATTTATTGCAAACCCATGCCTTGCATCTCGTAAAGATTTACGTGATGCAGTAGTTGCAGCCCGCGCCGCACATTCTGGATGGAACAAAGCAACTGCCTATAACCGTGGTCAGATTTTGTATCGCATTGCAGAAATGCTTGAAGGTCGCCGTGGACAATTTGTAGAAGAGATCGTTAATGTCACTGGTGCTACAAAGGCAAAGGCTGACAAAGAGGTTACTGAAGCTATTGATCGCCTCGTTTGGTATGCGGGTTGGACAGATAAAATTGCCTCACTTGCCGGCTCAACAAATCCTGTTGCAGGACCTTTCTATAACTTTACGATCCCTGAAAGTATGGGAGTAGTCGCTGCGATTGCACCTGAAACACCTTCACTACTTGGGCTCATCGATGTAATTGCACCGATTATTACCTCAGGAAATACTGTTGTTATTCTAGCAAGTACTAAAGCTCCATTATCAGCGATGACATTTGCTGAAGTTCTAGCAACAAGTGATCTACCTGCAGGTGTAATTAACATCCTGACAGGCAAAAAAGATGAGATTGCGCCTTGGATGGCATCTCATATGGATATCGATGCATTGGATATTTCAGGGTTGCCTTCTAAGAAACATACTGAGATCAAAGTTGCCGGAGCTGAAAATCTAAAGCGAATACATTCCTTTAAGTCAGCAGATCCTGGCCGCATCATTGCCTTTATGGAGGCTAAAACTGTTTGGCATCCAATAGGTCTTTAATTAGCTTGGATTGCAACGCTTTCATAGCCGCGCAATACAAAGGTAGGTCTGCGTATCGCTTCGCCTGCTAATTGCATGTTTGGGTATTTTTCCCACAACGCTGGCAAGGAAACACTCATTTCAAGCCGAGCCAGTGGTGCGCCTAAGCAGAAGTGAATACCTGCGCCAAAACCAATATGAGGGTTTGGATCTCGGGTTAAATCCATTGATTCTGGGCTAGAAAACACTGTTTCATCGCGGTTTGCAGAGCCAATCAGGGCAGCTATTTTTTGCCCTTCTTTAATATCTACTCCTCCGAGTTCGGTGTCTGCGGTTGCTGTGCGCTCAAACAAATGCAGGGGTGCATCAAAGCGCATGAACTCTTCAAGAGCTGTATCTGTAATGCCACGGGGATTATCGCGAAGTAATGCAACTTGATCGGGACGCTGAAGTACGGCAACCATTCCATTACCAAATGCGTTCACACTTGCTTCATGTCCGGCGTTAAGTAGCAAGACACAAGTGGCAACAAGTTCGTGCATATTTAACTTCTCACCATTTTCTTCGACACTTGCAAGGTCTGAAATCAAATCCGCACCCGGAGTCTTTTTGCGGCTTTCAGCTAAATCACGAACATAATCGGCAAACTCTTTTGCAGCAATCTTTGCCTCGTTTTGGTATTGCACGCTTGGGTTTACTTCATACATCTTCACAATAGCTTGCGACCAAGGTCGAAGTAAATGTTCTTCAGACTCTGGAAAACCTAAAAGGTCTGCAATGATCTTTACCGGTAGCGGTTCGGCGTAATCTGCAATGAGATCAAATGTTTGACCTGACTTTACCTTTTCATCAATTGCATCAAGTAGTTGATCAGTGATGCGGCCAACTGCCGGGCGCATTCCTTCGATCTTTTGACGATTAAAGGCTTTTGCGACAAGTGAGCGAAGTCGAGTGTGCTTCGGTGGTTCGCTATCTAGAATTGAATCGGCATGAAGCCAGTTAAAGATTTCCCACTCAAACTCCGGACTTTTTTCTTTGAAAATTCTGCCCAATGATTTATTACGAAAAACATCGTTGGCATCACTATGGCGGGCAGCAAGAAACATCTGCATTCCCTCGTGCCACACAGGTTGACCGGCAGCACGAAGCTCCTTCAACGCTGGGTATGGATTAGATACAAAGGCTGGGTCACTAAAGTCGATCATGAACCAGATGAAACCTTTGCATACCCAGGCTTGATGATCTGTTCAATGATCTTTAAACGCTCTGGATATGGAATAAATGCGCTTTTCATAGCGTTAATGGTGACTCTTTGAAGCTCTGCAAAGTCCCATTTATAAGCCTTTACCGCCTCTTCCATCTCGAAGGACATAGAAGTTTGGCTCATTAAACGGTTATCGGTATTAAGAGTTACCCGGAAACGAAGCTTTGCCAAGACACCAATCGGGTGTTCGGCATAACTTGCTGCTGCACCTGTTTGCAGATTTGAAGTGGGACATAGTTCTAGCGGAATACGACGATCGCGAACATATGATGCGAGTCGGCCCAACTTTGGTTCTGAACCAGAAAAATCGATGTCATCGATGATTCGAACACCGTGACCTAGTCTTTCGGCTCCGCAGAGTTGGATGGCTTCCCAGATGGACGGGATTCCATACGCTTCACCAGCATGGATAGTAAAATGGGCATCTTCTTTACGAAGATAATCAAAAGTATCTTTTTGATCAGATGGCGGGAAACCATCTTCAGGACCAGCGATATCAAAGCCAACAACCCCCTTATCTCGGTATTTAACAACTAACTCAGCAACTTCTTGCGAGTTTTTGTTCTGACGCATTCCGCATAACAGTGAACGCACAACAATTGGGTGACCCTCAGCTGCTGCCTCTTTCATACCAATTTCATAACCTTCAATTGTTGCTTCAACAACATCTGCCATTGAAAGACCTCGTCCAGTAAACAATTCAGGTGCGCCGCGGACTTCTGCATAGACAACACCGTCACGAGCAAGATCAAGTGCGCACTCACGGGCAACTCTGATGATGTCTTGGCGACGCTGCATGACTGCAATCGTGTGATCAAAGGTTTCAAGATAGCGAACTAAAGATCCTGAGTCACAGCTCTCGCGAAACCATGTTGCAAG
>DAIMGQ010000005.1:19440-24998 GCA_036723815.1 Candidatus Planktophila sp. | reverse complement strand
TAGAGCAGGTGACTCTTAATCACCGGGTCGGGGGTTCGAGTCCCTCACCACCCACATATGTAAGTCAGCTAAATAGGGCGCAGATTAATTTGCCATTTTCATCACTATTGGCTTCAACCTATTTAGATTTCTTACCGGAGTTACTAAGGTGAATATGTAGAGACCATAGCCAGTCAAAGCAATCCAAGCATTTAAAAGGCTGATTGAGATCAGGATACTGCCAAGCAATGCTGGCACGGCATTGAAAAGTAATAGGAACTTAAAGCGGGCTTGCTGAGAAAAACTGCTCAACATAAAATCTTCAGTGAATGTAATAGTAGTGTTCCCTTTAAATAACTTCACTAACAGGAACTGTATAGTGAGTGTGAAACTCTGCCCAAAGAGGCAAATCCCAAAATAGAACACTGCCCACTTCATATTTGGTTTGTTTATATTTTCAGCTAGAAGGGCAGCTGCAAAGGGCATCAGTGCAACCCATGCCATCGTTATTCCGTGGTTCCATACAACCGTTGCAGTTGTTCCTACTACGTATTGACTTGTAACGTGATACTGATACCACCAGGAAAACAACACGACGAACCCAAGAGCGTAAGCGAAAAAGGTTGGCCAATGTTCAAACATTGCGGCATTGAAATCTTCGCTCTTACTAATTCCATGTGCCAGGCTGAGAACATCTAGACCCAAAAGGGTTAGGGCAATTGAGAAGACACCATCGCTTAACGAATCAATAAATTTATGACTGATGTCCTTGACCTTAAATTCCATGTGGATCTCCCGTTCCCATTGGACTTGAGAGGAAAATAACTGAGAGCCTTTAGAAATACGCAGACTCGCCCAAATCAATCCTAGAATTGCCTGTGAAGCCTGTTTCTACAGGGACAGCATGCTTTCCAATGATTAGCATCTGATTCATGGCCCTTTGTCTAAACCCTCAATGCCAAAAGAGGGTCTCCGATAGCAGTTCTACCTGTCCTTTTTGCGGTGGTATCGAAATCTCAAAGTTTGATTCATACAGTAAATCTGAAACTTTGAAAGAGGAGCTGAGTATGGAGAACTTTGAGAAAGTCACTAAACATTCTCGACCCTTTATCGAACGAACGATTGTCCCCAAAGGCACTAGAGGTTCCTTTAAATCAAAGTTAATCGTGCGCTTTCAATACTTCGTTCGCAAGCTCTTTAAAGGCAGAGTAGGGGAATAAAAAAGACACCCCCGCCTAGAGATTAGGCAAGGGTATCTTTAATTAAATGCAATTACTGTGCTGCGCCAGCTTCCTTAGCACCTGGAACTTCAAGAAGCTTTCCTGTTTCCACTTCATAGACAAAGCCATGAATTGGAATGTTCTTTGGAACTAATGGATGGCGGCGGATGCGTTGAATATCTTCAACCACAGACTTGTTGCGATCTGCAATCGTTAACCAGTCAATGTATGCGCCCTCAGTTGATCCTGGACCCTTGCCGACATCATAGAAACCTTCATCGCCCAACGCTGCTGTTTCTAGGCTCTTGGAAAGCAGTCCACGCATTACTTCATCGGTGAAGAACTCCATGCCGCAGTTACTGTGGTGGATTACAAACCATTCCTTTGTGCCAAGTAGTTTGTAAGAAATTACTAATGATCGGATTGCATCATCTGATGCGCGAGCTCCAGCGTTACGAATAACGTGTGCATCTCCTTCAGAAAGCCCTGCATACTTTGCTGGATCTAGTCGAGCATCCATGCAAGTCAGAACTGCGAATTGACGAGCAGGAGGCAGAGCAAGCTTGCCCTTTTCTCCAAAGCCTTCAACATATTTCTTGTTTGCATCTAAAACTTCATTTAGAACTGACATTGAACTCTCTCCGATTTCAGGTCTAACAAGAGTGGATCTCTCGTTACCTGACAGAAATTAGCAGGGTGAAATCAAAAAGAGAACTCAATACAAAATCGCACCTGCAAACTTTATGCAGGTGCGATTTTGTATTAATTGACGTTAGAAGAGGTTAATTCCACCAAACTTAAATGGAATTGCTTGAGTTGTAGTCTTGTCTGTTGCATTGTGATCATTTGTTACATAAATGATGCACTTGGTGTGGATGCAATCGCCATCTTTAAAGTACTTATCAACCTTCAAAGTTAACTTTCCTTTGCCTGGCTTTGCGCCCATCTTTTGATCCGCTGGAAGATTTGATACCCACAGCTTTGATGCCTTTGATGGGTTACAGGCAGAAGGTGCCTTCGTAGCCTTGTCGATACCCATGCACTGTGAAATATAAATACCGTGCTCTGCTGGAAGTCCTGCAACTGTCAGCGTTACTAAACCTGTTTTTGTTGAAACCTTACTTGGATTAAGAACTGTTACCTTGACCGCTGCCTGCGCCGTTTGCACGCTTAAGGCAAGCAAAAGTACTGAGGCAAATGCAATCTTTTTCTTCATGATCTCTCCGATTCATTTAATTAGAATGAAAGGTAGAGGTCTGCTATTTGCCTCGCATCTTGAAAAGGTGTGACTTAGGTCCTGTTTTAGTAGGCTTAAACAATGCTGGGAGGAATCAATAACGGATTGTTCTTACAATCCTTTGGTGGCTTTGTGGGTCTTGCCATCTTGATCCTTGTTTTAAAGTGGGGATTTTCTAGTAACAAAAAACTAGTTATCACCCCCATCAAAGCTGGCAAGAAAGATCAATACGGACTACTCAAGCCCCTGCCAACCCCTGGTAATTACATCGAAGCCCAAATGGCTCTTCAAAAACTTCTTGATTCCAACATCAAAGCAACGCTCACACAAACCCTAGATGGCCCGCAGTTAATGGTCTTTGAAAAAGATCTAGACATAGCCAAATCCGTTTTAAACTCCTAGAGATGCACATACTCGCAAGTTGTTCTAAGGTTTCGCCATGGAAAAAGTGACTATTGATGAAGCAGCTCTTAAAGCTCGAGTCGGCGAGTTGGCCTATGAAGTTTTGCGCCATGCTGGGACCGAAGCTCCTTTCACCGGTGAATACACAGACACTGAAGTAGTCGGTTCTTATCGCTGCAGGGCATGTAATGCAGAATTGTTTAAGAGTGAAACAAAGTTTCACAGCGGTTGTGGCTGGCCATCTTTCTATGCACCAACTGCAGATGATGCAGTGGTACTGCTTGAAGATCGCTCACTTGCCCCACGTATTCGTACCGAAGTTCGTTGCGCTGCCTGTGATTCACACCTTGGCCATGTTTTTAAGGGCGAGGGGTATGACGTGCCAACAGATGAGCGCTGGTGCATTAACTCTGTGGCACTACACCTAGAGGAAAAGAAATAACGGGTAAATAGAGATTTAACCTGACATTCACTTCGACATCTAAGGCAGATTCAGGCTCAAGACGATAATTGAGATGCTTCCCCGCCCATGTTCGGTACTAGAAGGGAAGTTGTCATGTCGTCACTAATTGATTTTCCAACTTGCTATGTATGCCGTTCTATTGAGTTGGAAATTGTTACAAATGATGAGTTTGGTCCCATGACCCTATGCGGTGAATGCGGATACTCATGGATTGCAAAGTTCGAAGATTTCGAACAACCAATCCTTCGCACCGTAGCTTCGTAAGTTAGCTACTGTTATTCGTGGTGGAAGTCTTCTCCACGGCCCTTTTTAAAGCGCTCTTTCTTAAATCGCTGGCTAGCTTTTAACCAGCGCAAGTGATCGATAAATTCCTTTATCTTTTTCACTAAACCAAGGAACCTCTCATCTCAAAGGCTCTTGCAACGCGCTCAACTGAGACTACAAAGGCGGCGGTGCGCAGGTCTACTGAATACTGCTTAGAAACTTTATGAACATTGCCAAAGGCTGCTTCCATACGGATATCTAGCTCACGGCGGAACTTCTCAATAGGCCAACTAAACTCCTGAATGTTTTGGGTCCATTCAAAGTAAGAGCCCATTACACCACCAGAGTTAGCCAAAATGTCGGGCACGATCACAACACCTTGAGCTCGAAGTTCACGGTCTGCTGCAATTGACAGAGGCTGGTTAGCACCTTCAATAATGAAATCTGCATTGATTTTGTTCATATTGCTTTCATTAATAACACCACCGAGGGCAGCTGGAATGAGAACATCGCACTTAACCTCTAGTACATCGGCTGCTCCGACGCGCTCATCTGCTTGCACATCAGCAAGAGACTTAACATTAAATATTGAAGCGATATCAATTCCCTTTTTATCAACGATTCCTCCAGAAACATCGGAGATAGCAATAACCTTCATACCAAGTTCTTGGCACACAAGGGCGGCATATCGTCCGACGTTTCCGAAGCCTTGAATTGCAACTGTTGCACCTTTGACCTTTACATCACTTTTTTCCAAAGTTGCAGCTGCGATCTGTGCTACTCCACGACCTGTTGCTTCCTCACGTCCCGGTGCTCCGAACAGTTCAACTGGCTTGCCAGTTACACATGCAGGTTGGAAGCCTTCTAGTCTGTGGAACTCATCCATCAACCACGCCATCGTCTTTGCATCGGTTCCCATATCTGGGGCCGGAATATCGCGATGGTGACCAAGCACGTGGACTAGGGAACGGGTCCAACGTCGGATGATTTCTTCTTTTTCGATAGGAGTTAGTTTTGATGCATCGACAGCTACACCACCCTTTGCTCCACCAAATGGAACATCAATCAGTGCAGTTTTCCATGTCATCAAAGATGCTAAAGCGCGGACTTCATCAAGATCTACATCTTGGTGAAAACGGATGCCGCCTTTGCGTGGTCCGCGGGCACTTGAATGTTGGACTCGATAACCCGTGAGGACTTCCACATCGTCGCCTCGACGAAGTGGAATAGAAATGACTACTTCTCGTTCACAACTGCTAAGTGAAGCGATAACTCCGGGCTTTAATCCCAGAATTTCTCCTGCTTGGGCAACTTTTTCATTAACTTCGCTAAATGCAGATGGTCCAGAATGTGTCATGGAAGGACAGTAGAAAGGATGTCTAGAGGAAAGAAGGCCTTTTGGGTTTATTTTCTATGAAATCGGGGTGAACGGCACGCCTATTAGGCGGGGAGAAGCTCGGACAACAAAGCCTCAACCCGGGCTTTAATCTCATCGCGAATTACTCGAACAGATTCAATCCCCTGGCCTGCTGGGTCATCTAGTACCCAATCTTCATAGCGCTTGCCTGGGTAAAACGGACACACATCTCCGCAACCCATTGTGATCACAGCATCTGATTCTTGAACCGCTTCTGGTGTTAAAACCTTTGGAGTGTTGTTTGCAATATCAATTCCAACTTCAGCCATTGCTTCAACTGCAATCGGGTTAATTGAATCTTTAGGAGCACTTCCTGCAGAAAGAACCTCTACGCGGCCTTGTCCCAGCTCGCGCATGAACCCGGCTGCCATTTGTGAGCGACCTGCGTTGTGAACACAGACGAAAAGAACTGTTGGTTTATTTGTCATTGGTAAGCACCTTCGTTAGGCCCAGGCCAATTAAGGCTCCGAGGATTTGAGCAGCAATAAACTTGGTGACACATTCTGGTGCGATTCCGGCAAAGGAATCGGAAAAGATTCGGCCCACCGTCACAGCTGGGTTTGCAAAGGAAGTTGA
>DAIMGQ010000005.1:0-19340 GCA_036723815.1 Candidatus Planktophila sp. | reverse complement strand
ACGAGCAAACGACGTCCGCCAACCTTTGCACCTGGCAAACCTTCTTGCCATCCTGCGATAACACCTGAGAGTGGGAATGTTGCTGGCTGTCCACCAGACCATGAAGATTCAACTAGTGCACCATTTGACCATGACATCAATGTGTAATGAACTGTGAGAGTTGAAGTTGGCAGAACTTCTGTGCCAGTACCAACAATGATGTCTTGTGTCTGCAATGTTGCAGGTGCTGCACCTGTTGGTGGTGTGATTGTTGGAGCTTCGCCTGCGTTACCAGTTACCACTGGCAATCCTGCTGCTGATTCTGACACTGTGTCTTTCCCTCCGAAAGATGTGATTGTTGCAAATGCAATTGCTAATACGGCCAAAACCGCAAATACTTTTACTAGAGTTTTCTTTGGCATTGTTCTCCTTGTTATTTGATTTCGCCGATTAGTTTAAATTCCCCATCACCGATCTGACCCTGCGCGCGATAGAGCTCTAACTTGGCACGGGTATCGGCAATATCAAGATTTCGCATAGTTAATTGACCGATGCGATCAACTGGACCAAAGGCAGCATTTTCTGTGCGCTCCATGGACAGTTTTTCTGGGTGGTAGCTAAGTCCTGGGCCAGTTGTATTGATGATTGAGTAATCATCACCACGGCGCATGCGAATAGTTACTTCACCTGTAACAGCAGATGCAACCCAACGCATGAGTGATTCACGAAGCATTAACGCTTGTGGGTCAAACCAGCGACCCTCATACAAAAGACGACCTAGGCGGCGACCCTCTGCGTGATAGTTAGCAATAGTGTCTTCGTTGTGGATTGCACTTATTAAACGCTCATATGCAATAAAGAGCAGCGCCATTCCTGGTGCTTCATAAATTCCACGGCTCTTTGCTTCAATAATTCTGTTTTCAATCTGATCTGCCATACCAAGACCGTGGCGACCACCAACAGCATTTGCTTCCTTCATCAAATCTACGATGTCATCAAAAGTTTTGCCATTGATAGCAACAGGGCGACCTTGCTTAAATGAGATCTTCACATCTTCAGTGTCAATTTTTACCGCAGGATCCCAGAAGCGAACACCCATGATTGGTTGAACCAGCTCAACTGAAGTATCCAAGTTTTCAAGGCTCTTTGCTTCATGTGTTGCACCCAAGATGTTTGCATCGGTTGAATAAGCCTTTTCGGTGCTATCGCGATATGGCAAGCCATGTGCGACTAACCACTCAGACATTTCCTTACGTCCACCTAGTTCAGTTACGAAATCTTGATCAAGCCATGGCTTATAGATTCGCAAGTTTGGATTTGCTAGAAGCCCATAACGATAGAAACGTTCAATGTCATTGCCTTTATAAGTTGAGCCATCGCCCCAAATTTCTACTGAATCTGAATGCATTGCGCGCACAAGCATTGTTCCTGTGACTGCGCGTCCTAGTGGAGTTGTATTGAAATATTGTTTTCCACCTGAGCGAATATGAAAGGCTCCGCAAGCAATTGCAGCTAAACCTTCTTCAACAAGTGCGCTCTTGCAATCAACAAGGCGTGCAATCTCCGCGCCATATTCCTTTGCGCGATCTGGAACTGAATCAATATCTGGCTCGTCATACTGGCCAAGATCTGCTGTGTATGTGCAAGGAACAGCGCCTTTAGCTCGCATCCAGGCGACAGCTACTGAAGTGTCGAGCCCACCAGAAAAGGCGATACCAACTTTTTCGCCAACTGGAAGGGATGCAAGGACCTTGGACATGTGCCGAGTCTAACGGATGTTAAGCGTAGGAAGTTTCTTCTCTAAGGCAGGAGTAAGGCCCCATTGTGCGGTGATTTCGAGGTATCTATCGATATCTAACTTCTCTGGCTTTGCATCTGTCTTAACTGCACGGATCATCAAATTACGCGGAGTGTGTTCTCCCCCAACAAACTCAATTACCTCAACTCGATATCCAACGATGCGCAATAACTGAGCACGTAATGAATCAGTTAAAAGATCGCCAAGGCGCTCTTTCATTAAACCAAACTTAGTTAGCGCTCCCCATGGCTCCGGCACGCTATCGATTTGCTTTTGAATGTCATGATGGCAACAAGGCGCAATCAACAAAAGCTTAGCTCCCCCATTAACAGCCCATGCAATTGCATCATCTGTTGCGGTGTCACATGCATGTAAGGCAATGGCAATATCTGCCATATCTGCCGTTGATTTAGAAATCTCTTCTGCTTTGAAGTTAATTGTCTTTGTAATACCTAGTTTTTGGGCGATAGCGTTGTTGCGATCCCTTGAATCTGGGCGAACATCAATTCCTGTAACTTCAACTGGGATTCCAGATTTGATCAGGAACTGATGGGCGGCAAATGTTAAGTAAGCATGTCCGCAACCAAGATCTGTGATGCGCAAGGGATTTTGCGCAGTGGGCTTATGAATCTGTCCAGCCTCAATTGCAGCGTTAAGAGTTGGCGAAAGCAACCGCAAGAATTCCTCAACCTGCTTGTACTTATCTTGGCGCGAAGGCTTAATGATTCCCTTAGCATCTGCAATACCTACTTCACGCAAGAATGGATCATTGGAATCTAGCAATCGATCCTTCTTTTTATCATGTGCCAGGTTTTGTTCTGATTCTCGCTTTTCTGTGTGCACTTGGGCTTCCCCACTTTTTGTTATGCGCACTGAATAAGCCTCGTACGTGCTTTCCACAGTGATGTTTGCATAGCCACTATCTAGTAACTCGTCCACAGCAACTTGTTGTGGCAATAGATTCTTTGTCGTTGTGGCACGTCCATCATTTTGCATTAACTGCAGATTTAAGACTCCTTTTATCTCAACTAACCGAATATCAATACGCTCAAACTCAACCTGCATGTTGCGGCGACGGCCAGATAAAACAGCACGAACAAAGGTTGTCGTATCAAGAATCTTTGAACTGGCAGCAGCCAAGGCTTCTTCGCGAGATATTTGCATGGTCTTAGCGAGGGGCAATAATCGCTGTGCCCTTTTCATGATCAAGAATAGTTAGCTCATGATTTGGTAGGGCTTTTGCGAAGTCTTCAGCTAGTTTTCTTTCACCTTCGCGATTAACATCGTCAATAACTACAATTGCAGCTGGTGACAACTTGTCTTTGAACTGTTGCAGAGCTGGATATCGTGCTTCAGGATTTTTTGATCCTGGAGGGCCATCAACAATTAGAAGATCGATTTTCTTAAGATCCTTAATCGCATCTAAGTCATACCACTCAGATCCATTGGCATATGGGCGCAATGGTGCGATACGAACATCAACGCCACGGACTTTGTGCTCCTTAAGCAATGCAACCGTTTTAGCACCCCAAGCATCTGAGTTATCAATGCTGATGATCTTTCGGGCACCTGATTTGGCGGCGACAAGTGTGGAGATGCCTGAACCTAATTCAACTACCAAGCCAGGTCTGTTTTTCTTGACGATCTCAGAGATAGTTAAAAGCAAATCAGGTGATGCAGCCCAGCTGCGGGTTGCAGGAATTGCTGCTTTGAAATCTAAAAGATTAGTCAACTGAGTGAAAGCTTCAGTTTGTCGGAATGCAATCATTGAGTTCTTTTTGTTCTCTACAGATAATTTCTGGATGTCACGGGTAATTGCAGCGGAGGTCTTACTCACCTTTGAATGAAGTGATCGCAGCAACTTGGCGCAATATGTGATGCCCAACAGAATTAGGAAAAGTAGAGCGCTATAAAGAATCTCCATGTATGAAGTGTATCGTCTGAGCATTTCCTTCTATTTGAGGGGTAATTGCCACCTTCTGTGAAAACGTTATAAAAGCGCAACCTTGAAGTGGGTATTACACCCTTTTTACATTGTCTCAATATTGCCCAATCCCTAGCCTTTCACCATGAAGTCAACACCGTGGTGGAAAGAAGCAACGATCTATCAGATCTATCCCCGGTCATTTTTTGATAGCAATGGCGATGGTGAAGGCGATCTACCAGGAATTACTTCAAAACTTGAATATGTAAAAGCTCTAGGTGTCGATGCAATTTGGCTAAGCCCTTTTTACACATCCCCAAATAAAGATGGTGGATATGACGTTGCTGATCCCCGTGATGTGGATCCACGTTTTGGAAATTTAGCTGATGCTAAGAAAATGATTGATGTCGCACATTCATTGGATCTGCGAGTATTAGTTGATGTTGTGCCAAACCACTTCTCAGATCAGCATGTCTGGTTTCAGGCCGCTCTTACGGCTGGACGCGGTTCAGTAGAGCGTTCACGTTTCCATTTCTATGATGCCAATCCAGATGGAACTCCACCAAATAACTGGATCTCACTTTTCGGTGGACCATCATGGACACAAGTAGAAGATGGACAGTTCTACCTCCATCTATTTGATTCATCTCAGCCTGATCTGAATTGGGAAAATCCTGAAGTGTTTGCAGATTATGAAAAGACTTTGCGCTTTTGGCTAGATCTTGGTGTTGATGGTTTCCGCATCGATGTTGCACACGGTTTAGTAAAAGAGGATGTGCTCACGGATCATCCAGATCCCCAAGGGTTAAGTGATGCGCTGCGTCTTGATGTTTCAATGGATGTTGAAAAGCGTTACGCATTACTTCAAACAGTTCCGTACTTTGATCGCCAAGGAGTCCACGAGATTTACCGCAAGTGGCGCAAGCTATTTGATTCATATGGCGATCGGGATGTAATGGCAGTTGCAGAGGCTTGGGTTCAACCACCTGTTAATGCCACCCGTTACGTGCGCCCGGATGAGCTTCACCAAGTATTTAACTTTGATCTCTTAGATGCTCCTTTTCATGCTGCTCATCTCTACGAAGTAGTTAATCGAGCAATTGATTTAATGAAAACTGTCGATGCCCTTCCAACATGGGCATTGAGTAACCACGATTCACCTCGCGTTGCATCTCGCATGGGAGAACCGCAAGCTCGCGCACTTGCTCTCTTTGTTTTTGGATTACCAGGCTCCACCTATGTCTATGCCGGCCAAGAATTAGGACTGCCAGATGGTGTTATTCCAGATGAGTCTCGACAAGATCCAATTTATATTCGCACAAAGGGCGGCCAAAAGGGTCGAGATGGTGCACGTGTTCCTTTGCCATGGAGTGGAGATAGCGCACCATTTGGATTTACATCTGGAACTCCTTGGCTACCGATGCAGGATGGTTGGAAAGATTTAACTGTTGATAAGCAATCTGTTGACCCAAAGAGTTCACTCAATCTTTATCGCAATGCACTGAATCTGCGAGCAGAACACCTTGTAAACAATGGCGGGATTGAATGGATTGAATCACCGTCACATGGTTCTGAGAACCCATCACTACTTGCCTACCGACGTGGCAATCTCTCGATCTACATGAATCTGGGCGATTTGCCGATTGAGGTTGAAATCACTGGCAAAGTTCTGATTGTGAGCGCTGGAACACCAGATGGGCGAGATGGAAAGATGACGATTCCACCTGTTTCAACATTGTGGGTCCACCACTAACTGGCACAATACCGCCATGGAATCTACGACTATTTGGCTTGTAACACTTGGCGGATTATCTGCTGTCATCATCTTTGACTTAATTCTTGCGGTATTGCGTCGCAATAAAGAGACAAGTATGACCGAAGCAGGAATATGGACTGTAATCTATGTTACTGCCGCAATAGTTTTTGGTTACTTCATGCCGAACTGGACATCAGATCCCAACGCACAAAAAGAATTCTTTGCAGGCTGGTTAACTGAGTATGCGTTGTCTGTTGATAACATCTTCGTATTCGTAATCATTTTAAGTCGCTTGCAAGTTGAAAAAACAAAGCAACAGCTGGTGCTGCTACTAGGTATCATCATTGCACTTGTCCTTCGCGGTGGATTCATTGCAGCAGGTAGCGCAATCCTTGAAAAATTCTCAGGTGCCTTCTTCATCTTTGGCGCATTCTTAATTTTTACCGCCTACAAGCTTTTGTCAGAGCATGGCGAAGAGGAGTGGAAAGAGGATCGCCTCGTCACCTTCTTGCGCAAGAAGGGTGCAACAACCTTCACAATTGCTTTGGTGTCACTTGGCTTCACAGACCTAGTCTTTGCTCTTGATTCAATCCCAGCAATCTTCGGAATTACCCGCGATCCATACATTGTTGTGTGTGCAAACATCTTTGCGCTGATGGGATTGCGCCAGTTGTACTTCTTGTTACAGGGATTACTAGAGCGCCTGATCTATCTATCTAAGGGACTCTCATTTATCTTGGCCTTTATCGGGTTCAAGATGATCATCGAAGCCTTCCATGGAATTGGCATTCATGAGCTAGCTGGAATCGAACTTCCACATGTTGCAATTGAAGTAAGCCTAGGAGTAATTGTTGCAACCCTGATTGTGACAGCGGTCGCAAGTCTTACGGCAACACGTAAAGATGGAAGCGAAATCGTTTAAAGATCCGCTTTCATCTTTCGCAAGGTTTCACGATTATGATCTTTCGAGCGCTCATGGATCTTTCGGATCTGTAAGGCAAAAGCTTTAATCGCTGTATCAAAAGCTGCTAAGTCGTTGAACTCTGCTGCCTCTGCTCGTATTAGCGGCCCTGAACCATGTGTTGTGAGCACAACTTTATGTGCATGTTTTCCCTGTTGGGGATTTGCCTCGTGAAGAACTTCAACTTCGACGCGATCGATTACTACGCTAAATCGCTCCATGCTGATTAGTTTTTCTTCAGCGATTGTTTTGAAATCTTCTGCTAAGTCTGCGTGACGGGTATGAATTAGAATCTTCATACTTAGAAGGGTAGTACTAATACCACCGCTGTCGCTATGGATGCGAGTAAAAAAGATTTACCCAGGATTTTTAGTGCTGTCGCTCTATCAGCAGCCCGATCTTCCTTGCTTGTGACTCGCTTGATGTCTCCCATTTTGCCCACATTAAAGGTCCCAGCAAAACCATAGGCTAAACAAAACTTGCTACGGGATTGCACAAAGCCAACGGAAGCAACCATTAAAGGGAAGAAAATACCTAAGCGGATTACTGTGGGCGCATCCACCGTATTGAAAGTTAAGAGAGTTGAGATAGAAAAGAACAAACCAACAAGTGCGACCATTTGCCTGCGACGAATTTCACCTTTGCCAATATTGCAGCTTCCAGGAATATATGCGAAATCAGGCATCTTCTAATTCATCTTCGTCGACCCAAGTATCGGCTACTGAATCTTCTTGATGCTCTATCCAAGAAAGAAATGAGCCGACAGCGCGAAAGGCCAAGATGGCCACTGTCGCTGCTGCGAATACTCGACGAACTGTTTTAAACATGTGTTAAAAATACAGCCTTTGGCTCAAAATTTCTTTATAAGACGGTTAACGCTTGCTGAATGTCTGCCCACAAATCATCAACATGCTCGCAACCAACTGAAAGTCGAATCAATTGCTCCGGAACCGAAGGGCTCTCACCCGCCCAACGACGGCGTCGCTCCCACAAAGATTCAATCCCACCAAGACTGGTCGCATATGTAATCAACTTTGATGACTCACACACTGTATCGGCAGCTGCTGCTGTGCCATCTATCTCGAAGGAGATAACTGCACCAAAACCTGGGTAACGAACCTTGGTCACCTTTGGATGCTTTGATAAGCGAGTTACTAACTCCTTGGCATTACTTTCTGCTGCTCTAAAGCGAGTAGGAAATGATCTGATTCCACGTAGTGCAAGCCATGCCTCAAATGGACCTGGGATTGAGCCGTTGTATCGTCTTGATTCTTCTAACCGCTTATAGAGCGCTTCATCTTTCGTTGAAAGCGATCCCAACACAACATCGCTGTGCCCGGCTAAGAACTTAGTAACAGAGTGCATAACAATATCTGCCCCCATTGTTAATGGCTTTTGGACAAGTGGAGTAGCAAAAGTGTTATCTACGCCGACCCCAATACCTAACTTCTTAGCTGCTGCGATCAACGCCGGTAAATCTGCAACATCTAGGCATGGATTTGTTGGAGATTCCAGCCAGAGCATTGCCGCACCCTTCATGGCTGCAATCACTTCTTCAGTTTTTGTAATTTCAACAAAGCGAACCTCTAACCGTCCACTTGCATGATGTTGATTAAGCAAACTCATGGTGCCGCTGTAACCCTGATTAGATGCAACAACCGGTGCACCAATTGGCAGGATGGAAAAGACTGCACTGATCGCTGCCATACCTGATGAAAATGAAAGTGTTGCTCCATCTTCTAGTTCACCAATTGCAGCCTCTAGCGCGCTCCAACTTTCATTGCCATAACGTCCATAACCAACTGGACCACCTGCGTGATATGTGGAAGAAAAAATTAATGGAGGATTCAATGAAGCATCAGGAGTCGCATCAGGACGACCGGCTGTGATTGCAGATGTTTCAGGGTGAAGACTCATGGATTTAGTCTAATTGTTAGACAGCACAGCCATAGCCGCATTATGACCAGGAATCCCGCTTACTCCACCGCCACGTATCGCCCCTGCGCCACAGATAAAGATGCGAGGGTCATCTGTTTCAACGCCCCACGAAGGAGCTGATCCATCTTCACGAAATGGCATTGAAAGATCTTTGTGGAAGATGTTTCCTCGAGGTAGTGCAATTGCATCTTCAATATCAAGTGGTGTTTTAACCTCAATCGCAGCAATTACATCTTCGATGGGCTCTGCCAAATACTCATTGATAGATGAAAGCGCCGAAGCAAGTGCCACTTCGCGAGCACCATCATTGTCTGCGTCAAATAATGATGCCGGGGTGTGCAGTCCAAAGAGAGTGAGCGTTTGATAACCGGCGGCTTGTAAATCTGGACCCAAAATCGATGGATCAGACAAGGTATGGCAATACATTTCAATTGGCATCTTGGCTGGCATCACACCTGATTTAGCATCCTTATATGTCTGTTCCAACTGCGAAAAACTCTCGTTAGCATGGAATGTTCCGGCAAAGGCAAGTCGTGGATCTATCCCTGATTTCAACCTAGGCAAACGCTTTAACAAGATATTGATTTTCATTTGTGAGCCATCTAATGATTTCGGTTTAGCTTTTCCGCGAAGTTTTGCTAACACAGCAGGTGCGGCATTAGAAAGCAAGCAATTAGATTGATACACTTCGCCAGATTCAGTTCTAACGGCAACGCCCGATTCGTCACTAACAATAGAACTAACCTTTGAATCTACTTTGATGTCAACGCCTAAATCAGTTGAAGCGCGAATGAGTTCATTAACAAGAGCGCCCATTCCCCCAACTGGGACTTTCCACTCTCCAGTCCCGTTACCCATAAGGTGATAGAGAAAACAAATATTTGCTTGCAAATCATAGGCAGATGCAAATGTTCCGATTAAGGCATCCGTTAACACAACCCCTTTGACCAGATCATTCTTAAAACGTTTGTCTATTTCAACACCAATTGGTTGTTCAACTAAGTAATCCCAAGTCTGTGGCAGATCTATTTCAGCCTTTAACTCACTTCTAGTTTTTAGTGGCTGCAAAAGGGTTGGCGCAATTCTTTGGGCAAACTCTGCTACCTCACCATAAAACTCTTCCCAGGCTTTTGCTTCTGCCCCAGATGGATCTAATTCATCAAATGATGCTGCTGTCTTTTCATCCCACAGCCTTGAAACGTAGAGACCCTTATCTAGATATGGGGTGTAGCTAGAAACCTCACGAGAGATACATTCAAATGAAAGTCCAAGATCTGCCACTATTTTGTCGGGAAGTAGCGAAACAAGGTAGGAATATCGCGAGAGATAAGCATCAAATCCTTCAAATGCTTGAACACTTTGCGTGGCCCCACCAATTTCAGGGTTTGCTTCAAGAATTACTACTGACTTTCCAGCTTTTGCTAAATAGGTTGCAGCAACTAAGCCATTATGCCCACCACCAATTATGGTGACATCGTATTTCTTGGCCTCCATTTAAACTGCTCGCGCAATCCGATCAATAGCTTCAGCGATGATTTCTGGACTTGTTGCAAAGTTTAAGCGCACATATTGATCGCATTGCTTACCAAATGCGTGTCCAGGGTTAAAGGCCACTCGTCCCTTTTCTATCAGGGTGACTGATGGATCTACTCCCAGGTTCAAAGATTCCACATCAAGCCATGCCAAATAACTATTTTGTGGGATGTGATATCTCACCGTAGGAAGTTTTTCAGCTAAGAGTTTCTTTATCAAATGACGGTTGTGATCTAGTTGTGCAATTACGGTATCTAGCCAAACACCACTGTCAGCAAATGCAACGGCGGTAGCAAATCCGCCAAGTAAAGATGCGCGGTAATGCATGGCAGGTGCCAATTTGGACAACTTAGAATTCATTTCGGCATTTTGAGAAATGATAATGGCGCACTTTAATCCTGCAATATTCCAACCCTTAGAGGCTGCTGTGACAGAGACTGACACTGATTCAGCATCGCTACCTAAACTTAGAATAGGAATAAAGGTCTCACCTGGAAAAGTTAATGGTGCGTGGATCTCATCGCTAATGATCAGCACATTGTGCCTCTTTGCCAATTCAACAATTTTTATTAAATCTTGCTTGGTATAGATAAATCCCAGCGGGTTATGTGGACTACACAACAAGTGCACCTTAATTCCAGATGCATATGCCTTTTCAATTGAGTCCCAATTAATCACCCAAGGATTTGTAGCTTCATCTCCGGTCCGTTCAAATGGAGCATCAACAAGAGTCAGTCTTGTTTCATTAATCCAGGTATAGAAGTTGTGATAGACCGGCGAACTAATAAGTATTGAGTCTCCGGGTTGTGTAAACACACGCAAAATTTCAACAACAGCTACTCCTACATCGGTGGCTAGGCGAACTTGCTTTTCATCAACATCCCAGCCCCAACGTTCTGCTGCAAACTTCTTGAAACCTAAACCAAGTTCTGGAATCGGGCCAAGGTAACCAAGATCTGAGTGAGCAACCATCTCGGTAAGCATCGCTTTGATTGGTTCTGCTACTGGAAAATCCATTTCGGCAACCGGTAATGGCAACACATCATTGGGGAATCCGCGCCACTTCTCACTGCGGTGAGTGTGTAGCTCTGCAAGATTGTGCGCCGAGAACTGATGATCGCTCATGCCTGCAAGGCTACCTCAGAATGCTTGTTCTTCGGGAGTCAATCGTCGGGTTGAATTACGCACAACAAGTGTTGTTGGAAGCACCAAAGAGGGTGGATCGATTGCAGGCTTGCGAAGTCTTTCCATAATTGACCACGCTGCCATTTCACCCATGAGCGTGACGGGTTGCTCAATCGTTGTGAGTTCAGAAAACTCAGCCATCTCATGACCATCAAAACCAATGATTGAAATGTCATCTGGTGCCTTTAATCCATGTCGACGCAACGCTTGCATCGCGCCTATTGCCATTTCATCAGATTCGCAAAAGATTGCAGTTGGTCTATTTGGGCGAGCTAACAAATCATCCATCGCACGTGATGCGGTATGCATGGTGAAGTCACCATGTACTTCACGCGAAGGTAGCCATTCCAAGCCGCTTTCAGCTAAAGCTTGCATAAAACCTTTGCGACGATCCTGCGGCACACTGAAATTGAAGGGATCATCAGGTCGACCTGACATCAAACCAATCTTCTTATGTCCTTGATTTACAAGGTGCTGGGTAGCGGTTTTAGCTGCTGCAACATCATCAATTTTAATTGATGCACAGTTTGCATGCTCCATTCCAACCAGTGCGATTGGCACACCGAGGCTAAGTATCGAATCAAACTCTTCTTCTGTTGGCGGCAAAGAAATAACAATGAGGGCATCAACTCGACCTTTTAATAACTGGTGCTGGAAAAGACGCTCACGGCCCTTCATCTGTGAAAAGTTGTATAGCAGTAAGTCCAAGCCAGCCTCACGTAGTGCTTGTTCGGCACCGCTAATAACCTGCGAGAAATACCAGCGCGAAATGTATGGGGCAACAACACCAACAGCATTTGTCCGCCCACCAACTACGTTCTGGCGTTCTGACGTTAATGGGTAGTTCAATTTTTCAGCTGCAGCAATAATCTTCTCGCGGGTTTGTTGATTCACATGGTGAAGTCCGCGCAGAGCGCGTGAGACGGTTGCAGTTGAAACTCCTGCTTCTTCTGCAACTTCCTTGATTCCTGCCATGTGATCGCCTCCTTCCGCAAGTAAATACTGCAAAAATTTCTGCAACAACTGCAAAAGTATGACAAGAAACCTGTAATTAGCAATTTTGTGCGTGAAATGGGAGTACATTGGACGCTATGAGCAACCAAATTGAAACCCAAATCGATGTAACTCTGACCGAGCGCAATCGCGTGACCGCACTATTTCGCATGATCCTTGTCGTTCCGATGGCGATCTTTGTGGCTTCATTTGCTCCATCCTGGGCTGCCAACACCGAAAGTTGGACTGTCGGATTTTTGGTACTGCCCGTAGCCCTTGCTTTGGTTTTCCGCCAGGTCTACCCAAGCTATTTGTTAGCATTTAATGAGGCGTTTCTTTCTTTACAGACTCGCCTTAATGCTTATGTCTTTTTGTTAACAGATGAGTACCCATCAATTGAAGACAACGATGTCGTTAGTGTGACTTTTCCAGAGGTAGATGCCAAAGCTCTGAATCGTTGGTTGCCGCTGATCAAGTGGCTGCTTGCAATTCCTCTATACATCGTTGGAATTGCTTATATTTTCTACGGTGCATTTTTAACTTTGTTTGCTTGGATCAGCATTTTGTTCTCTGGCAATTTCCCAGAGTTCTGTGCTGAAGGCATTGTGGGAGTTATCGCTTACTGGAACCGAGTTGTTGGTTACGCACTACTTCTCGTAACAGATGAGTACCCAAGTTTTTCTCTTTAACTAACCGGGTAGGCAACCCCAGTGCTTGAATGACAGTCATATCCGTTAGGATTTTTCTGTAAGTATTTTTGGTGATACTCCTCAGCCTCAAAGTACGTAATGCCATCTGCACTCAGAATTTCTGTGCAAATTTCATCCATGCCAGCAGGTGTTAAGACGCTTTGGTAAGCAGCTCGTGATGCGAGCGCGGTTTCTAGCTGTTGTGGACTGGTTGTGAAAATAGCGCTTCGGTACTGGGTTCCAATATCACCACCCTGTCGATTCAAAGAGGTTGGATCATGCATCGTCCAAAACTCTTCTAGTAAACGTTGGTAAGAAACTACTGATTCATCAAATACAACCTTGACCATTTCAGCATGGCCAGTAACGCCTGTGCACACCTGTTCATATGATGGATTAGGACGAGTTCCACCCATATATCCAACGCTTGTTTCAAGGACTCCATCCATCTGCCAGAAGCGTCGTTCTGCTCCCCAGAAACATCCTGTTGCAAAGTAAGCCGTTGATCTCATGCGTGAATTCTTGCAGTATGCAGACATATTCGCACCCGCTGATAACCTTGTGCTTAAACCCACGAGCCCCCGTAGCTCAGGGGATAGAGCACTGCCCTCCGGAGGCAGGTGCACAGGTTCGATTCCTGTCGGGGGCACACTTGAGGTACATCACTCATATTTTCAAAAACTCTTTGCTTACATCCTTGTATAACAAGGCTTGAGCAGGGACAATTGAGACCTTGCACGCACAACTGTGTGTATTAATACCAAATAACTTTTAATAGTTGTACTTCCCTAAGGAGACATGCAATGGATTGGCGACATCAATCAGCCTGCCGCGATGAGGATCCGGAGCTTTTCTTCCCTGTTGGAAATACAGGACCAGCCCTTACTCAAATCGAAGAAGCAAAAAAGGTGTGTAATCGCTGCATTGTGAAAGAGCCTTGCTTGGCATGGGCCCTTGAGAGCGGTCAGGATGCAGGTGTGTGGGGCGGTTTATCTGAAGATGAGCGTCGTGCTCTTAAGCGCCGTGCAGCACGTAATCGTGCCCGTCTAATGGAGCAGCAAAACCATATCTAAAGTGGGAAGCGCAGCTTTGCTTGCGTTCCTTGCTGTGTTGATTCCAACTTCAATTCACCCTTTAGTTCATTTTCTATAAGCGTACGCACAATTTGTAGACCTAAGTTTGAAGATGTTGAAAGATCAAACCCAGCTGGCAAGCCGATGCCATCATCTGAAATAGTGATTAATCCTTCATTGCTATAGCGTTGCAGTTCAATTGATAAACGAGTTCCAGATTCATATAAGCCATGCTCCAAGGCGTTGTGCATTAGCTCAGTAACTACCAAAGACAAGGGTGTGGCAATTCTTGATTCAAGGGAGCCAAGATGACCTTTGCGTTCAATACTTAACTGCCCCATGCGAGGACTTAGCTCTAGTGCGTGCGTGACTAGTGAAGTCAGAACCTCATCAAAGGCAACAGTATTTTCCGTGCTATTTGAAAGAGTTTCGTGGACGAGAGCAATCGAGGCAATACGTCGAACCGCTTCATCTAATGCCGCAGCTGCTGCTGGGTCATCAATACGGCGGGACTGTAATCGAAGGAGGGCAGAGACGGTCTGTAGATTGTTTTTTACACGGTGGTGAATTTCCCGAATGGTTGCATCTTTTGTTACTAGTTCACGATCTCGTCGACGAAGTTCTGTCACATTTTGCAAAAGAACAATTGAACCAATTCGATCTAATCCTTGAATCATCGGTAAGACTAAAAGATCGATAGTTGCGCCTTGATTGTCAATTTCTACCCGACGCAACGTCTTCCCATTTAAACGAGTACGAACACCTTCCTCATGTGGATTTGGAGAAGCAGTGACAACTTGCTCTGCAATTTCTCCAAGATTGCGGCCTTCTAATTCACCGTTCCACCCCATGCGAGAAAACGCGGACTTTGCATTAGGACTAGCAAATGAAATAGCTCCATTAACATCTAGTCGGATCAAACCATCTCCCACGCGAGGAACCGGTTCAAATAAAGAGCCAGCAGATTGATACGGGAAGTTTCCTTCAGCCACCATTTGATACAAATGGTTAGCAATTTCTCGGTAATTTAATTCTAATTTTCCAGGAGAGCGCATGTGTTCAGCATTGCGGTGGCGAGAAATCACGGCAATCACCTGACCTTGAAAGAACACAGGAATAGTCTCTTCCTTCACCAAAATCTCTCCCACGTGTTCAGGTTCGGTATTTCGGATGATGTCACCAGTTGAAAGTGCTTCATCAATGTTTGGACGCTCACCCCACAACACTTCATCCCCAATAACATCGTTGCTAAACACAGTTGAAGATGTTGTCGGACGAATATGAGCAACTGCGATGTGACCAGTTGGCCATAACTTGATGTCTTTACGGATTGGAACCCACAAAATCAAATCTGCAAAAGAAAGATCAGATAAAAGCTGCCAGTCCGCCACTAGTTCTCTTAAGCGATGGGACTGATGAATAGTTACTGTGGTGCGGCCACCAAGCAAGTTATCTAACTGAAACATTCTTACTTCCACTCCGCCAGGTGCAGATCGATTTCCTGGGTAGCAAACCAGATCAATTCGTCATCACCTTGAAAAGCAAGTAATGCACATTGAACTTGATCCCATAGCAATGGAGAAACTAAGGTGATTGATTGGGCGTAGTGCTCGCCGATCTGTTCCTTTTCAACTTCAAGGGCTATGACAATTCCTGGTGCTTTTTCAGAAAGTCGAAGCTCTAAAGCCTCTTCACCTGCAGCAACTGAGAGCAAATACTCAAGCTCTTCTTCATCGCAATCTGGGTTTTCAACTTCAAAGTGAATGGTCGGTGCATAGAGTTCATCGACCTCAAGGCTTTTGCTCAGTACAAAGCCCTCAAGATCCTTATGACTAATAGGCAGATATGCACGCATTAGACAATAGTAATAGATCTTAACTTTTTAATTCACGGGCCAATTCAGCTATCGATTTCCGTAGATTTGAGCGCTCATTTATCTCTACCAAGGTCGCATGCTCATCTTCGGCGGCCATAATTGCACGAGAGTCCTTAGCGATACTCCTGATTCTTATCGGCTTGAGAGCCGTTGTAGTGCTCAAGAACTTTGCATCCTCGCTCTCACCTCGCTTGCCAGGAGATTTCATATTCATGACAAAACTCAACTTGGCCCGAACAGAGGTGCTCTGTAGCAGCTCTATGACTTGAGCCAATCGATGCGCTCCTAATTGATCGGCCCTGGAAATAATCATTAACTCATCTGCTTGATCACAACACCAGGTTGTCATTGTAGAAGTCCATCTTCGATCGGTCAGGCGATTTGATAATCCTGATATTGAACCTAGATCAATGATGATGTAGTCAAACTCCGCTGCAGCCCGATCCATAAACTCATCAATAGTGCCGGCATGTTCTTGATCAATCTCAGTGAGGGAAAAGTCAGGAGCAATAGTTTTCCACGGTGCATCGCTATTAATATTGCGCATTGCTAAATATGCAGCAATCGAAGGGGCTCGATAGTTACCTTCAATTAACAGTGTTGATTTTTCAAGAAGACTCAACTCCATAGCTAAATTTATGGCCAGGGTTGTGCAGCCTGTATAACTGCCGGCTGATCCAACTGCGATGACACAGGCTTTTCGTGCCGTACGTTGTGGCGTGTTAACTCCCCGCACCATTGGCGCACGTACAAAACCTCTAACTAGGCTCACTAGATCTGTTGCCGATTTGGGCACTTCGTGGAGTTCCATGAAATCACTGCTTTGTTGCTGACCTATTGAAAACCCAATTGTCTGACGGATCTTTGCCCCAATTAAATCAATCTTAGCTTTTGAAATACCCGGCAGATCAGAAGCAAACAAAAGAAGTGCTCCCTGGGCGGCTTCTTGATTTGCATGTATGTATCGCTCAAGTGACTCCCAATCAATTGCGCGAAAGACAACACTCCAGCCCTGTGCAAATAGAGTTCCTGCAATGAATCCTTCAGTTTCAGATGATGCAATTGCAGTTATTACTGTGGGCATTTCTAACTCAGACATGTGACCTGATCACTACTAAACGTCCTAGTGTTGTGGCACTTAAGAGCCGAAGAACCTGTGTCTCTTCAACGGCAACAGATAATCCGACATCACTTCCAAAATTCTTGCCTCCATCGTCATAGCTGAGCAGAGTCACTCCCCCGAGAATTAGTACTGGATCCATGACCTCATCACCGTTTTGAGCATCAAAAACCCAATAGATATCAACACCTTCCCCAATACTTAAGCCAGTTGCCACATCAACGGAGCGAACGCTAAGTGGCACCGCACTGGTCGACATCGCATCGATGGCAGAGGTTAGATCATCACTTCCAATAATTTCACCTGGATGCATGATTCGTGTTGCAACCATTCCAATCGGTTCAACTTCAACGCTCAAATAAAACTGCGCACTTTCATCTAAATTTAGATGCGCGATAGAAACATCAGATGCTGAGATCTGATGACCTGGCGAAATCGGAAGACTAATCACCCAATAATCAGCTCCCTTATTGGAAAAAGTTGCAATCAGAAAAGCTGAAACAAATGCGGCAACAATTAGGGTCACTGCCAATGGGAGCCGTGTTGAGCGTGTTTTCTTTTGTAGAGTCATAGGAGTACCCAAACCGTATGCGAGACATCTTCCTACTCTGTGTCCACAGTGGTACTTAAGTACTAGAGCGATCCACTCTTTAGTCTGAGGTATGTGCACGAGTACACAGCAATTGTCAGTCCATGACAACAGAACTCGAATACAGCCAGCAACCATCATTCTCAACAATTGATTTAGCACCAATCTCAAGTGATCCAGATGAAGATTGGCAACATCTAGTACTTGAAATGTTTCGACCTGAAACCCCAGTACTCCCTGAACAAAAGCCTCGCCTTTATTTAACTCCTTCAACATTTGGCGAGGAGTACGACGCAGATTTTGCACCAAAACCAACATCAGCTACGGAGCTGCCAGAAATCAGTGGCTTAACACTTCATTTCATTCACAATGTTGTTGAAATTTGGGCTGGACGCCGATCTGCCTCACAAGTCCAGGCAATGTGCCATCACCTTATCTTTGCTGATTTGCAGCGCAAGGCCGGACAACAAAAACTTGTAGGGAGAATAAGAAAGATTAAAGTTACTGAACCGCTAGATGGCATCAGCGAGTCAACGGTGACAGTTCGTTACGGGGATAGATTGCGCGTTGTTGCAATCAGGTTCGAAGGACTAGATGGACGTTGGCTATGTACTGCTTTAACTTTGATTTAAGTTAAGCAGCTCCACCATGACAACGCTTGTACTTCTTACCTGAACCACATGGGCATTGAGCGTTTCTAGAAACATCACCAGTTGTGCGAACACCAGACTCATCTGCTGCTGTGTACTGCAAGCCAGCGGCAGGAAGCTGCTTTGCCTCAAGTCCTGGCGCAACTACCTGATTACTTGAGCTTTCAACTGTGACTTCGATGTTAAACAAGAATCCAGCAATCTCTTCTTTGATTGCATCCATCATCGCAGCGAATAAATCAAAGCCCTCTTTTTGATACTCAACAAGTGGATCACGCTGTGCCATTGCACGAAGCCCAATACCTTCTTGTAGATAATCCATCTCGTATAGGTGCTCGCGCCACTTACGATCTAGAACAGATAGCAATACCTTGCGCTCGAGTTCGCGCATAACTTCTTCACCAAGTGCCTCTTCACGCTTTGCATAGGCAGTCTTGCAATCGTCAACAACACGAGTTGCCAAATAATCTGCATCTAGCCCTGCAAGAGATCCCACTTCGGTAACCAATTCATCGATCGTAAATGAGATTGGGTAAATAGTTTTAAGCGCCGTGAAGAGAGTTTCTAGATCCCAATCTTCTGCATATCCATTGGCAGTTGCTGCCTGCACATACGCAGTCAAGGTATCGGAAACAAATCCCGCAACCTGATCCTTAATGTCGGCACCTTCTAGAACCATGCGGCGCTCTCCGTAAACAACGGTGCGCTGGCGGTTCATAACATCGTCATACTTCAAAACGTTCTTACGCATCTCAAAGTTTTGAGCTTCAACCTGTGTTTGTGCAGAACGAATAGCGTTTGAAACCATCTTTGACTCGATAGGCGCATCCTCAGGAAGGCCTGCTGCAGTTAAGAATCGCTCAACCATTCCTGAATTAAAGCGACGCATCAAATCATCTTGAAGTGAGAGATAGAAACGAGATTCACCTGGATCACCTTGGCGACCTGAACGACCACGTAACTGGTTATCAATACGGCGAGATTCGTGGCGCTCTGTTCCTAGAACATACAAACCACCAAGTGCAATCACTTCTTCATGACCCTTTTCAACTGCCGCCTTCTGACGTGCAATTTCTGCTGGCCATTCTTTTTCATACTCTTCAGCATTATCTACTGGAGAAATTCCACGACGTTGTAATTCAAAGTCCGCCATAAATTCAGGGTTACCGCCAAGCATGATGTCAGTACCACGTCCAGCCATGTTGGTAGCAACTGTTACTGCGCCTTTCACACCAGCACGTGCGATGATCGCTGCTTCGCGCTCGTGGTGCTTAGC
>DAIMGQ010000004.1:0-25550 GCA_036723815.1 Candidatus Planktophila sp. | reverse complement strand
CCCGGTTCTAGATCTAGCTCTAGTGAGTTATATGAACGAAAGTTGGTCAGAGCCAACTTGTTAATACGCACTAAGTGTCCTCAAAAGATTTGTGGTTATGAGGCGTAGCGCATTGGCATTAATAGGTAACGGTAGTTTTCAATTACCGCGCCACCTTTATCGCTCTTACCCATCAAGATCGCAGGTTTGTTTGAACCAGTAAATGAGATCTGGACAAATTTCGTTCCAACCGCACTTAAACCATCTGCAAGAAATGTTGGATTGAAAGCAATTGAAATTGCCTCTCCGGTTAACAAAATTTCAATTGCTTCGGTTGCTTGCGCTTCTTCGCCGGCGCCCGCTTCTAACGAAAGAGTGTTGTTGGCAAAATCAAGACGTAGTGGAACTGTCTTGTCTGTAACAAGTGCGACGCGGCGAACAGAATCCAACAGCGTTGCAACCTCAATAAGGGCGGTTGTTGTTACCTCTTGTGGGAGTAGGTGGCGATATGGAGGGAATGTTCCATCCAACATGCGTGATGTCATTGTTTTTCCGTCGCCCGCAAAACCAGCTAGACGATCATTGCTTGTGTTAGGTGCAAAGGAAAGAGAAACATCTTTAGAACCTGTTAGTGATTTAGCAGCATCTGCAATGGTGCGAGCGCGTAGCAGCGCTGTTGTTGAAGTGTTTGGTGCAGTTGGTGTCCATTGAATTTCGCGGACAGCTAAGCGGTAGCGATCTGTTGCTGCAAAAGTGACTGTGTCTTCATTAATCTCAACATGCACTCCAGTAAGTGTTGGTAGTGAATCGTCGCGGCCCGCAGCAATAGCAACCTGTGCCACAGCTGTTGCAAAAGTGTCACTTGCAACCGTGCCTGTTGAGTCTGGAAGTTCTGGCAGGTTTGGATACTCATCAACTGACAGTGTTGGGAGTGTGAATTTTGCACTGCCGCTAGTAACAGCAACTCGTGTGCCATCTAAAACAAAAGTAATTGGTTTGTTTGGAAGAGAACGGGAAATTTCTGCCAACAGTTTTCCTGGAACTAAAACCTTGCCTGGCTCTTTTACCTCAGCTGTAAAATGTGCCTTGCTTGCTGTCTCAAGATCTGATGCCGATAAGAAGACTTCATTGCCGGTTGCATCAATAACAATTCCAAGTAGCTCGGTTTTAATTGGGCGAGTGGATAGAGAGCGCGAAACCCAATTAACCCCATCGGCTAACGCTGACTGCTCGACTGTAAATTTCATCTCTATCCTCGGCTTTTCTGTAATGTGGAAAGGTTATTCGCATAACTGGATGTATGTATATAAAGGTAGTCGTAGTAACTAGAGCGATTTTCTGTGGGTAAGTTATAAAAGCCCTGCTCGGTGTGGGGATTGGCTTTGTATAAGGTGTTAACAACTAGTGGAAAGGTGTGGGTATAACTCTGCTTCATTTCAACCACACCTTTCTCTCCAGTTAATCCACCGAGGTTATCCACGGCGTTGCCTTAATTCTCCACAGTTATCCACAACTTGTCCCCAACTGGGGGTAAAGAGTGGCAATTCGGACATATAGCCCAAATCAACCGCAGTCCTATCTAGCCTGCTGCTTAATTCTGGTGGTGAGTTCGTTGACCTGGTTATAGATCGAACGGCGCTCAGCCATCAGTTGACGGATCTTTCTATCGGCGTGCATAACCGTTGTGTGGTCACGTCCACCAAATGTTTGTCCGATTTTCGGCAATGAAAGCTCTGTGAGCTCTCGACATAAATACATCGCGATCTGTCGAGCATTAACTAACACTCGAGAACGGGATGTCCCACACAAATCATCAATTGTCAGACTGAAGTAGGCCGCTGTTTGAGCCATGATGGTTGCGCCAGTAATTTCCGGGTTGGATTCATTTGGAATTAAATCCTTGAGGACAATTTCGGCCAACGATAAATCAACACTTTGACGATTAAGGGATGCGAAAGCCGTCACACGAATTAGCGCACCTTCAAGTTCGCGGATGTTTGTTGAAATCTTGCTCGCAATATATTCAAGAACATCATCTGGTGCATTCAACTTATCTTGCGCGGCTTTTTTACGAAGAATTGCAATACGTGTTTCTAATTCAGGTGGCTGAATATCTGTAATTAAACCCCACTCAAATCGGGAGCGCAGGCGATCTTCCAAAGTTGTTAACTGCTTTGGTGGGCGATCACTTGAGATAACAATCTGCTTGTTCGCGTTATATAAAGTGTTGAAGGTATGGAAGAACTCTTCCTGTGTGCGCTCTTTGTTTTCTAAGAACTGAATATCATCAACCAACAAAATATCTAGATCTCGGTAGCGACGTTGGAAAGCAGATGCTTTATCGTCACGAATAGAGTTAATAAAATCATTAGTGAACTCTTCTGATGAAACATACTTAACACGCACATTTCCGTATAGTTCTTGAGCATATGCACCAATAGCGTGAAGCAAGTGGGTCTTTCCTAAACCAGATTCTCCGTAAATAAAAAGCGGGTTGTATGCCTTGGCAGGTGCTTCTGCCACTGCAACAGCAGCCGCGTGTGCAAAACGATTGGATGCACCAATAACAAAAGTTTCAAAAATGTAGCGAGGGTTTAAAGTTGAGGTCTCGGCAGATTTTGAAACCGGTGCATCATCGCGACCCATGCCAGATTTAGGAGCAACAAACTCAACTTCGACATCTTGGGATGGTGTTGCAACAACTTCCAAAGTTTCATCAACTGTCACAGCAATATTTGTGGTCGATCCAAGCTCGCGAGTTAAAACATCACTGACAACTGTGCGCAAACGGCTTTCTAAAACATCTTTTGCAAAAAGATTAGGAGCTGCGACCAACAAAGTTGTTACATCGTCATTATGAAGAAGGCCTAATGGTTTTGTTAACTGTAAAAATGCTCGGTGTTGCGGTGCATTGATCGCAACCTCTTCGATTACACGGCCCCACAGGGTTGGCAGCTCGACTTCAATAACACTCACCAAGGCCTCAATTCCATAGAAAAACTCATCCACAGGGTTATCCACAACCTGTGGTCTAAACCCCAGGTTGAGCCCTGCAATACCCCCCAAAAGCGATCTACCTGTGGAGGGGGAGTGAAAAGTAGAGCGGTTTGGCAAAAAAAGCAACTGGTTATCCACAATCACCCCACCCCTCACATCAACTGGGCGCCAGTTTGACCGGCTTATCCCCAGACCTCTACCGTTACCTCCTTGCTTCCCCCGTATTTCTGGCCCTGAGTAGAAGTTCATTATTAGGAGTTTTCAATGACAAAGCGCACCTTCCAACCCAACACACGCCGTCGTGCCAAGAAGCACGGCTTCCGTGCCCGTATGGCAACCCGCGCAGGCCGTGCAGTACTTGCTGCTCGTCGCGGCAAGGGTCGCGCCAAGCTTTCTGCATAAAGGTTCATAACCGATACCCGTGCTTGCAAAAAGCGCACGCCTTACCGAGAGCGCCGATTTCGCGCGCGCAACAAAGAGTGGTTTGAGATTTTCAACCCAAAACTTTGTCGGATACCTCTACCCAACTAGCTTAGATCAACCTGCTCGCGCTGGATTAATCATTAGTAAAAATGTTGGTGGCTCTGTAACTAGACACCGAATTGCTCGCAAAGCACGTCATGCAATCCGAGATGTTTACTCACAATTACCAACTGGCGGTTTGTTAGTGGTTCGAGCACTTAACAGTGCCAATGAGACAGATGTTGCAGAAGAGATAACAAAGATTGTCGGACAACTCCTAAAAAAATTGTCCGAGAAGGCTGATCAGAAGTGAGGCAGTTATTGATCACACCTATCAAGGTGTATCAACAATGGATCTCACCGATGTTTGGGCCGCGCTGTAAGTACTACCCGTCATGTTCCTCATATGCCGTCACAGCAATTGAGACATACGGACTCAAAGGTATTGCAATGAGCGTTTGGCGTTTATTGCGTTGTAATCCATGGTCACACGGTGGTGTTGATTATGCAGTTCCGAAAGAGAAGGTAGTTATTTAATGGATAGCATCCTAAAACCCTTATATATCGCTGTTTCTTGGGTTATTGTCACAATCCATGATTTATTAACACCAATCTTTGGAACAAATAGTGGTGTGTCATGGTCCCTTGCAATCATCGGTCTCGTAATCATCATTCGTATTATTTTGATTCCGCTTTTTGTAAAGCAGATTAAATCCCAGCGCGCACTTACCGCCCTTCAACCACACATGAAGGAAATCCAAAAGAAATACAAGGATGATCGTGCGAAGCAATCAGAAGAGATGATGAAGCTCTATAAAGAGCACAAGACAAACCCACTTGCATCATGTTTTCCAATCCTGGCTCAAGCCCCAATCTTCTTTGCTTTATTCACAGTTCTAAACGGAATTGGAAAGAACCCTCCTGTTAAGCACGGAGTTCTTACTCAAGAAGATGTCGCATCTGCTGCACAAGCAGAGTTCTTTGGTGCACCTATTTCAGATACTTTTCTTGGAACAGACATCACAACTGTAAAAATCGTAACAATCATTCTTATTGCATTTATGTCTTTAACAACATTCACAACCCAACGTCAGTTAATGATGAAGGGAATGCCAAAGATGGATTCATCAAATAACATGATGTTGCAACAACAAAAAATTATGTTGTACGCATTTCCGGTTATTTTTGCAATCTCTGGTGTTAACTTTCCAATCGGTGTTTTGATTTACTGGTCAACAACAAACCTTTGGACATGGGGACAGCAGTACTACGTCATTAAGCGAAACCCAACACCAGGATCTCCGGCTTTTGAAGAGCTTCAACGAAAGCGCAATAAGAAAAACGGTGTCGTTGACAGCAATGACCCAACCAAGAACTCTGAGGGCACAACGATCGAAGAAAAAGGTCAGCGCCAACAGCCAAAAAAGAAGAAAAAGAAGAAGTAGACAAAACGGACTTATCACTACAATCCCGACAAAGGGGGCATCATGGCAAAGAGTAAAGTTGAAGAAGCACCTGTTGAAGCAACAGAGGCAGTAGAGGCAAAAAAGGCACCTAAGGGTGTGGCACGCCTAGAGGAAGAGGGCGATATCGCCGCTGACTACCTAGAAGCACTCCTTGACATCGCAGACCTTGATGGCGACATTGACATCGATGTTGAAAATGACCGTGCAGCTCTAGCCATTGTTGGTGGAAAGCTCAACCACCTCGTGGGTCAAGAGGGAGAGGTCTTGGATGCTATCCAGGAGCTCACACGTCTTGCTGTGCAGACCTCAACAGGAGACCGCAGCCGTCTAATGCTGGATATCGATGGATTCCGCGCTGGGCGCCGCACAGAGCTCAAGAAGTTGGCTGAAGATATGGCTGAAGAGGCAAAGACCACCGGCAACTCAATCAAATTGAAGCCAATGAACGCCTTTGAGCGCAAAATCATCCACGACACAATCCAGGATCTAGGCCTTAGCAGCGAGTCAGATGGTGAAGATCCAAACCGTTTCGTAGTTATCTATCCAGCCTAAATCGTGGAGGTTTCACGTGAAACCCTCATCGCGAGGCATTTTCCAGATGTTGAGCGGGTTCACGCCTACGCCAAATTCCTAGAAACAGCTGGAATTGAGCGTGGATTAATCGGTCCCCGTGAGGCTGACCGCATATGGGAGCGCCACATCCTCAACTGCCTGCCCATAACCACCCTTTTCACCGAAGGTGCCACCGTCTTTGATATCGGCTCCGGGGCAGGCCTGCCTGGAATTGTTATCGCCTTGGCCCGCCCAGATTTAAAAGTAACCCTGATTGAACCCCTTGAGCGCCGCGTGGAGTTTCTCCAAGAGGCAGTCGAAGGACTTGATATTGAGGTAATCCGCGGCCGATCCCAAGATGTCAAGGCAACAGCCCACTATGTGACAGCCAGAGCGGTGGCCCCACTCGAAAAATTAAAGAAAATCAGCTGGCACTTGTTAAAGACCAATGGCTCATTGCTAGCCATGAAGGGCGAAAAAGCCCAAGAAGAGATGAAATCTGTGCCAAAAGCGATCCTCCATGAGGTAAATCTGGAGGGAATTGAGCTCAGTCGGATAGTTGAAGTTAAAAAAGGTGCTTAACTACCCACGTGAATGATTCACGTGAAACAAAAAAGATAGTTGGCACTCGCCGTCTTAAAGAGGCTATGCCAAAACCGGCCTCCCTGCGAATCCTCACCGTGGCTAACCAAAAGGGTGGGGTCGGCAAAACCACCACCACCGTCAACCTAGCTGCAGCCCTTTCTATGGGCGGGCTCAAAGTTGTTGTTATTGATTTAGATCCCCAAGGGAATGCCTCAACCGCCCTTGGTGTTGAGCACCAAGACAACCCAGGAATTTATGAAGTGTTGATGGGTGATTTAACAATGTCACAAGTGATTCAAAAAGTTAATGGATTTCCTTCACTTGAATGCGTGTCATCTAATACTTCACTTGCACAAGCAGAAATTGAACTTGTCCCAATGGTTGCACGCGAAATGCGATTAAAAGAAGCAATCGAAGAGTTAGTGGCAGATCGCGCAGCAACTGGTGAAACAATTGATTACATCTTTATTGATTGCCCACCATCACTTGGTTTGTTAACCATTAACGCATTCACAGCGGCAAAAGAAGTTTTAATTCCAATTCAATGCGAGTACTACTCACTTGAAGGATTATCACAACTATTAAAGACATCTGAATTAGTAAAGAAGCGCTTGAATCCAACATTAAAGTTGTCAACACTTGTGTTAACAATGTTTAACAACACAAACCTTGCTAATGATGTTGCCAACGAAATTAGAAAACATTATCCAAACGAATTAATTGATATTCCAATCCCTCGCACCGTACGCGTTTCAGAAGCGCCAGGGTTTAAACAAACAGTGATGACATATGACCCCGTTTCACCGGGGGCGGTTGCATACATGGCTGTTGCCAGAGAGTTAGCAGAGCGCGGAAAACCTTTTGATTCAAATATTGTTTCAATCAATTACAAACGTGAAGGTGAGATCGCTTAATGGCACGCCGTGGTGGACTTGGAACAAACCTTGATGCATTAATCCCAACATCATTGACAGTTGGCGACAAAGAGGTTGGACAGCAAAACGAAGTTGCGATCAGTGCGATTTCTCCTAACCCACGTCAACCTCGCACACACTTTGATCCTGTTGCACTTGATGAATTAATTGCATCAATTAAAGAAATCGGAATTTTACAACCACCTGTTGTGCGACAAACAACTCCAGGCAAATATGAATTAATCATGGGAGAGCGCCGCTTCCGTGCGGCAAAAGCTGCTGGTTTGAAAACCATTCCTGTCATTATTCGCCAAACGCCAGATAACGAACTGCTTCGTGAGGCGCTAATTGAAAACATTCATCGCAGCCAACTGAACGCTCTTGAAGAAGCTGCGGCGTACTCACAACTACTCACAGATTTTAATTGTACACACGATGAACTTGCACAAAAGCTTGGACGATCACGTCCACTGATTTCAAACACAATTCGTTTAATGAACCTGCCAACATCTGTGCAACAAAAATTGGCATCCGGTGTTCTATCAGCAGGGCATGCTCGCGCACTATTGGGATTAAGTGATGCAAGTGCAATCGAGAAACTTGCCACACGAATTGTTACTGAAGGTTTATCTGTGCGTGCAACAGAAGAAATCATTTCTTCAGGAGCCCCCAAAGGACAATCTGCTAAAAAACCTAAGCAGACAAAGTCGGCTAGCCCTGAACTACAAGAAATTGCAGAGCGTATTGGTGACGCCCTAGACACCCGTGTTTCAATTCAAGGCAGCGCGAGAAAAGGAACAATTGTTATTGAATTTGCGGGAGCCGAAGATTTGAAACGAATTACAAAGGTGTTAGAAAACTAACCCTTTAGTTCAAAACCTTTACGACTTGCCATCTCCTGCTTAATAACTCCACCAAGTGCTTTCACACCTTCACGAATGCGCTCTGGTGTTGGATAGCAATAGGACAAACGAAGTGACCATGAACCAAAGCCATCTGCATAAAAGGCAGTTCCTGGCACATAGGCAACCTTGGCAACAATTGCCTTAGGCATCATTGCTGTTGTATCGATCTCAGGTGGCAAAGTAACCCACACATAAAAACCACCACCAGGCTTTGTCCATTGCGCAGTTGCTGGGAAGTGCTCATCTAATGATTCCAACATCGCATCACGGCGAACCTTATAGAGCTCACAAAAAGATGCGATCTGATCGCGCCATGGTTGATCAGCTAAATAACTAGAAATAGTTAACTGTGTGAAGTTTGAAGGACACAAGATTGAGGATTCACTGGCGATAACTAGTTTTTCCTTTAGGGAAGGTGGAACTAACGCCCAACCCACACGCAATCCCGGTGCGATTGTCTTTGAAAACGAGCCCAAATAGATCACGTTTTCAGAATCCTCAGCACGCATCGCATTGGGTGATGGCTTATCAAATCCCAACAAACCATATGGGTTGTCTTCAACAACGAAAATTCCCGCTTCACGGCAGATGGACAAGATTTCTGTGCGGCGAGCTGCAGGCAATAAAACACCGCTTGGGTTTTGGTAGTTAGGAATTGTGTATAAAAACTTAACTTTGCGACCAGTAGCGCGAACACTCTTGATTGCCTCAGCAAGTGCTGAAGGAACTAATCCATTCTCATCTGTTTCAACGTGGACAACAGATGCCTCATATTGATGAAAGGTTCCGAGTGCGCCAACATATGAAGGTGCTTCTGCAAGAACAACATCGTGTGGGTCTAAAAAGATGCGTGAAATAAGGTCCAAAGCTTGTTGAGAACCAGTTGTAATCAAAACATCATCTGGATTAGCGCGAATTCCTTCAAGTGCCATAACTTCACAGATCTGCTCGCGAAGTTTTGGATGTCCCTGACCATTTCCATACTGCAACGCTTCTTGTCCATTATTTCGAACTAGGTTGTTAACAACATCAGCCATCATTCCCATTGGAAGTGCTGAAAGATTTGGCATTCCACCTGCAAGTGAAACAATTTCTGGACGAGATGCAACAGCAAAGAGAGATCGAATCTCACTTGGCTTCATTTGGGCTGCTCTGGATGCAAATCTTTCCTCAAGATTTTGAGGAGCACCCGTTGAGAACCGTTGCGTTATGTCCGTCATGGCCTAAGTCTGTCACACCCAAGGGAATGCTTGAGTGTTATTTAGCGACGGATGCCGGCTTTGCGAAGATCAGAGATGCGCAAAGTTCCTGTTTTTGCATCATCTTCAGCAGCTAAATAAAGACGTTGAATCGCAATAACCAAGGCTTCGGCAATCACATCACGAAAATCAGGACGAGATAGGCGCCCCAAATCACCAGGGTTACTTACATATCCCAGATCAATTCGAACAGTTGGGGCTGTTGTCATACGGAGCAAATCCCATGTCTTTGCATGTGTTCGGCAATTTGCTAAATCCGTACGTGCACAAATTTCTCGTTGTACTAACGAAGCAAATCGTTCACCAACAATTGAATGCACACCATGAGCATCACTGCCATAAAAATAGGTTGCCACACCATGTGCTTTTTCATTGGCGTAGGAATCAACATTTAAAGAAATCATTAAGTCCGCGCCACTTTTATTACTAAACGCAATTCGCTCAATTTCTGAAGGATTATTTGTAGCACCGCGTGTTAAGAAAACAGAAGCACCTAATGCAAGTAAACGACCTTCGGTGCGAACTGCAACATCATAAACAAGTTGATCATCACCATCTGGGTTTAAAACAATGACTTTGTTTGCAAGTGCTGGTCCCCGGCTTTGTTGCATCGCATTTTGTCGAAGCGTTGAAGGCACTCCCCCAGAAACAATCCTTGTTAATCGAATCAATGCGATTATCGTCGCTGGACCACATTTACCGTCAACAGTTGCACCGACAGATTTTTGAAACTCTTTGACTACCATCTCAGTACGCGGACCATAAATTCCATCGACACGTCCGCAATCAAAACCCATTTCAGTTAAGCGAGATTGCAACGCGGCAATGTCATCACCATGCATTAATGGTGATTCTTGTAAATATAAAGAACGATCTCCGAGTTTCCACTGCGCCTCTTCTAATGCACGTGCAGTGACCGCATCAACAAAACCCGTGACATCGAGGCCACGGGCTTGTTGAAATGAGCGGATCTCCGACTCGGTTAAATCTGACATGTATTTATACGAGGAAGCTTTCTAGTTCCTTTAGTAGTGCTGGCTTTGGCTTAGCGCCGACAATCTGCTTCACAACTTCACCATTAACAAATACATACATAGATGGAATTGATGTAATTCCATACTTCATCGCAATTGCAGACTCTTCATCAGTGTTGAGCTTTACGATCTTTAGCTTTGCGCCATGCTCATCTGAGATTTCCTCAAGAATTGGCCCAACAGCACGGCATGGACCACACCATTCAGCCCAAAAATCAACCAAAACAGGGGTGCTGCTCTTTAGAACATCTGCATCAAATGATGCTGTCGTTACCTTGCTTGTTGCCATCGTATTGCTCCTTATTTGTCTGTTAGTTAAAGATTACTAGTGGGCTAAGAATTTTTCAGCATCAAGTGCTGCAGCACAGCCTGAACCAGCTGCTGTGATTGCTTGGCGATAGGTGTGGTCAACTAAATCTCCGCAGGCAAAGACACCCTTGAGGTTGGTGCGAGTTGAGCGACCTTCACAGACCACATAACCCTCGTTGTCTAAAGTGATTTGTCCAGTAATTAGTTCACTGCGCGGAATATGTCCGATCGCAACAAACAAACCAGTAAATGCACGTTCTGACTCTGTGCCATCAATAGTGTTTCGAAGCTTTAATCCTTCAACCTTGTCTGCGCCAAGAACATCAATTACTTCTGTGTTCCATAAAAATTCAATCTTAGGATTAGCTTTTGCGCGCTCCGCCATAATCTTTGAAGCGCGTAGTTCGCCGCGACGGTGAATCAAAACAACTTTGTCAGCAAAACGTGTCAGGAAAGTTGCTTCTTCAACAGCAGAGTCTCCGCCACCAACAACAGCAATTGTTTGTCCACGGAAGAAGAAACCATCACATGTAGCACACCATGAAACTCCATGGCCAGACAAACGCTTTTCATTAACTAAACCAATTTCACGATAAGCACTACCTGTTGCAAGAATTACAGCCTTTGTCTTAACTGTGTTTCCCGAGCCATCCTTCAAAATCTTTACATCCCCAGATAAATCCATCTCAACAATGTCATCTGTAATTAATTCAGCACCAAAACGCTTAGCTTGCTTGCGCATGCTGTCCATCAAATCTGGACCCATCACACCATCTGTGAATCCAGGAAAGTTTTCAACCTCAGTTGTGTTCATGAGTGCGCCACCTGCTGTAACAGAACCTTCGTAGATGATTGGATCTAATTGTGCGCGCGCCGCATAAATCGCAGCGGTATATCCGGCAGGACCTGATCCGACGATTACTACATTTCTTACTTCACTCATGACGCCCCCTAGGCCCTGAAATCTATTCGTTTTCTTCTGTTTTTGCTGAACGCCGACTTATTGAACTGCCTAAGTGGCGAATCATGGAAATCTCTTCAATGTGAAGCGCCTTTGCAGCCAGGATGTATGTGAAGAATGCGACCACCATCACAACCAGTAACTCTCCTGCTTTTACAGCGCGAGTTAAATCAGTTGAGAACCATGAGATGTACTGGGTCATAATAAACAACGGCACCATTGCAAGTAATGAGGCAATTAATAGGCGTAGGTGCTGTCCAAAGAACTCAGATATTGCAAGCTTTCCGACATGTTTTTTCAGTAACCCTAAAGTGACAAGCAATCCAATTAAATAACTTGCAGAAAATGCCACACCCAAACCTACTGTTACCCACTGTGTTTTTAAGAAGTATAAGAAGAGGTAAGACATTGCAACAGAGAAAACATTGATTACAAGAATCGAGATAACTTGAGTTCGCGTATCTTCAAACGCGTTAAAACCTCTAATCAAAATCAGGTTGATAGAGAATGCAACCAATCCAAAACTAAATGCAGATAAAACATAACCAATGTATCTGGAGTCCTCTGTTGGAATACCGATGAAAATACTTTCTGTAATCAGTGGACCAAACAACAAGAATGCAACAGCGCTAGGAACCGTAATCACACCAACTAAACGAATAGCTCTGATCAACTGCGCCTTAACTTCATCTCGCTTACCATCTAATGCCAACTTAGAAATGTGAGGCAAGATCGCGGTGACAATTGAAATCGTGACAATCGAATATGGCAACAACATAACAAAGTAGGCATATGTATATGGTGTGTAACCAACACCGGTGACAACACCCTCTTGTGCACTTCTTACGGCAGCTGTTGTTGCAACATTTACGGTTACTAAATACCCAAGCTGGGAGATCAAAACATAAACCAAGGTCCAACCAGCCAAGTTAAATGATTTTCCTAAACCAGAAACACCCAACTTTGGTTTAATTGAGATTCCAAGCTTTCTAATGACTGGCACTAGAACCAGAGCCTGCACAACAACACTAAAGGTTGTGCCCCAACCCAATAATGCGACCTGGTTTGCGGTAATACTTGAGATATCGATTCCAGGTGAGAACAGCAGGAACCCACCGAATAATGCGATTCCTACGAGGTTATTGGCGATCGGTGCCCACATAAGCGGGCCAAAAGAGCCACGAGCGTTGGCCACTTGGCCCAGCATCGTAAACAAACCAAGGAAGAAGATTTGCGGCAAGCAGTAGCGCGTAAATGCAATTGCGATTTCTTGCTCAGTTTCAAAACCAGTTGTAAAGAACTCTGGTGCATATAGTCGAACTAAAGCTGGCGCAAAATACATACCGAGTGAAACCAGTACAAGCAGAATAAGTGAAATTGTTGTAATTAACCGTGATGCAAAATCATCACCACCATCTTCGTGTTCAAATGATCTGACCAGTTGTGGAATAAAGATTGCAGTTAGTGCGCCGCCAACAAGTAAGTTATACAAAATATTAGGCATTGTGTTTGCAACGTTGTAAGTATCTGCAAGTAATGTTGTTCCAAGGACCGCAACAATTAAAATACCGCGAACAAAACCTGTAATACGAGAAATGATTGTGCCAAGCGCCATGATGCCTGAAGCACGGAAGAGTTCGTTAGATTTCACTTAACCCTCCTTCTCACGCGACGGACACTTTGTGCCACACCTGCCAATAGAAGAAGTATGGCGGCGCCAGTGGTAAACCAGGTCACACGCGAGTCAATTACTGTTGAATTTAGGGTCAGTATCGCCTCAGGGACAATTTCATTGCCTTCATCATCGATGATCTGTGCCGTAACAGCTGTTTGTCCTGGTGCGATTACATCCACAACCATTTCAAGCTGTCTTTTGGATTGTGCCGGGATTGTTACCGCTTCAAAACTATCAACGATTACACGAGAATTAATTGGAAGCATTGAAATATTGACCGTCACATCAGAATCAAACTCATTGATGACTGTTACCGGTAACTTAACATTTGCCGTAGTGATCTGGTACTTACCGCTATTGATGCGTAGTTTCCGCACCATTTCATCAACTGCCGCACGGGCGCTGTAAGAATAAAAATCACGGCTATCTTTATCAAGCTTTGGTGAGAGCAACTTGGAAAGTTGAGCTCGCAGAATGATTAATTCAGGATCAGCAACGACTTTAGAAAGCCTTGTTAGAGCTTTGCGGTTGTCTCCGTACGCCTTACGCAGTGGATAACTAAGCCCTGATTTACCAACACTCCAACCACCATCTGGTTCGCTTCGTACTGTGCGACCAAGGGCTGCTTCTAATTGTGTTTTTCCATACGCGTAATAATTCTTCAATTCACTCGGTGCTAATCGTCTAGCAAGTGAGACATCTGGATTTCCGTAGGCAAGCGCAACCACTTGTTGACCATATGTAATTTGTCGCAGCTGTTTTAACCAAGCGGCAGCAATATCTTTACCGGCAGGAGATGCACCAGTTGCCAATGTGTAATCACCAGTCATTGCAATAACTTCATCAATTAGCGCTGCATCTATTACCCAAGTTTTGTTATTAGAGCGCGGGGTAAATACTAATTGTCCAAGAGCACCCGAAGGAGTTAACTCTTGTGCCAAGTCATCATTTCTAAACTCGCCGTTAAAAGTTTGATGTGCCATTGATGTAATTCGCACAATCGAGCCTGCCGCCTTTGCAGGTGATAATGGAAGCACAACTAACAACATTGCTAGGAGGACAATTAATTTTTTCATGGTGCCAACTCGGCACTTCTTGCAATTAACTTCTTTTCATCTGGGTATGCCAATCGCTCAACAATTTCAGAGAGCGGGAACCAAGAAACCTCATCCACTTCACTTTCTTGAGCAAGCAATGTTCCGCCAACTTCTGTAAACATAAAGTGATGAACAGTTTTATGAATTCGCTTTCCACCTGCCATAAACCAAAAATCAATCACACCTAAAGATTTTGTAATCGATGAAGTAATTCCAGTTTCTTCAGCCACCTCACGGATTGCTGCTTGCTCTGGCGTTTCGCCTTCTTCAATATGACCTTTAGGCAATGACCACAAAACTCGTTTTCCACTGGCATCTTTGAGATCGTAGCGACCGATCAATAAACCCATCGTCCCGGTTGTATCAATGACTAAACCGCCAGCACTGACCTCATCAACACGTTTTGCGTAGGGACGCTTCGGTTGAGCGCTCTTCTGAGCAGTGTTTTGTGTCTGTGGTTGTGGGCCGCGATTACCGGAGCGCTTGCGCTTCCGCTTTTTCTTCGTACCTTCGCTGCCCGCACCAGGTGCCGGGATCATGGAGCAAGGGTAGTGCTTTAACCTTACTTATTGTGAGTACAGCATTAGGCGCCGCAGGAGAGTTAGCGATCCGTTCATTAGTTGAACGAGCACCGCTTGCAAGCTCCTTAGCCCAAGCCTTTAAGGCCAAAGGGTTTACCTTGGCATTGGTTGGTGGACCTGTGCGCGATGCAATTCTTGGGCGACTTGGAAATGATTTAGATTTCACGACAAATGCGCACCCATTAGAAACAAAAAAGATTTTGCAAGAGTGGGCTGAAAACATTTGGGACACCGGAATTGCTTTTGGAACTGTTGCCGGAAAACGTGGTGACACAACTGTTGAAGTAACAACATACCGCACCGAAAGTTATGACCCTGATTCTCGCAAACCAGAAGTCGAATACGGACAAACAATTGATGGTGATTTGTCGCGTCGAGACTTCACTGTTAACTCAATGGCACTTGAATTAACTGGAGATAAACCTGAGTTCATCGATCCATTTAATGGCTTGCAAGATTTAGCAGCCAAGCTTTTGCGCACACCAGGCAAACCTGGTGATTCATTTAACGACGACCCTTTACGAATGATGCGCGCTGCTCGTTTTGCATCACAACTAGGTTTTGAGATTGCACCAGAGGTTCTTGTCTCAATGAAAGATTTAGCACATCGCATCAGTATTATTTCTGCTGAACGCGTTCGTGATGAATTTACAAAGATACTGATGTCGCCTAACCCCCGCACCGGAATAACAATTTTGGTTGACACTGGTTTGGCTGATTTAGTGCTGCCTGAAATTCCAAAGCTTCGTCTTGAAGTTGATGAACACCATCACCACAAAGATGTCTATGAACACTCCATTACTGTTCTAGAACAAGCGATCGAACATGAAGATCGCCTTGGTGGACCAAACCTTGTAATTCGACTTGCTGCTCTATTACATGACATTGGAAAACCAAAGACCCGCGCCTTCATTGAAGGTGGCGGAGTTTCTTTCCATCACCACGAAGTTGTTGGTGCACGCCTTGCAAAAAAGCGTTTAGAAGCGCTGCGCTTTGATAATGACACTATTGAAGCGGTGGAGCTATTAACAACGCTGCACCTTCGTTTTCATGGTTATGGCGAGGGTGAATGGACTGATTCTGCTGTGCGCAGATATGTGCGTGATGCCGGTGATTTCATTACCCATTTACATGTATTAACCCGCGCCGATTGCACAACCCGCAATAAAACAAAGGCCGCCCGTCTTGCTGCAACATATGACTCACTAGAAGCACGTATTGCTGTGTTGATGGAGCAGGAAGAGTTGTCAAAGATTCGCCCTGATCTAGATGGCGCGCAAGTGATGCAGATACTTAACCTAAAACCTTCACGCGAAGTGGGACAAGCGATGGACTTCTTACTGGAACTTCGTTTAGAAGAAGGTCCAATTGGTGAAGAGGCTGCAACAAAGGCGCTACTTGCATGGTGGGCTAGTAGGTAGCGTAAAACTTTGCTGGTCGAAGCAAAATGAAAGCAACTAACAAGTAAGCAGCTGACACAGCAAGTGGCACTATGCGGGACAAACCTGAAGGTGGCAGCAATAGCGCAGCAATCAAACCACCGCTAACAATCGCGCCATTAACAACAACATCGTAAACAGCAAAGACTCGACCGCGGTGGTAATCATCAATTTTTGATTGCACCAATGCGTCATTTGTTACTTTGATGTTCTGACCAAAAAACGCGGTTAGGAAAGCGGTGACACACAATCCAACTTCTGTTTGTGATGCAGCAAGAATTAGTGGTGAACAGGCACTAGCGATCATCGCGAACTTAATCCATCTGTGTCTTCCAAATCGTGCAACACCGTATGGGGCTAAAAATGCACCCAAGAAAACACCAACTCCTGCAATACTCAAGGCGATACCAAAGCCTTGCAATCCATCCTCTGGTCTAGCTGGATCGTTAAATGCATTTCGCTCCAATAACAACGCGGTCAAAGTTAAAGCGGTTAGGCCGCCGCGCTGCACACCCGTTGCAATGATTCCGCGAGATGCATCAAGATGCCCCCGCAAATATCTGAAACCTTCCTGCATATCTCTAAAACCCTGAAGAAAAGATGCCGACTCCTTTTCTTGTTGGAGCGGACCGATTTCATTCTTCTTTAATCGACTTGTGAGAAGTGCGGCGATGAAATAACCCCCTGCAGCAAGCACAATAAGCAAAGCATCAGCGTGATCTGCGATCGCTGCACCATCTACTAACGCACGAACACCAACACCGATACCACCACCAACAACAACCAAAACAGAACCTCCCGTCACGGCAATTGCATTCGCTGTGATCAAAGATTTTGTATCAACTAGTAATGGAAGTCCGGCAGATAATGCAGCAAGGATTAAACGGTTGATTCCAAATGCAATTAAAACAACAACAGTTAGCTCAACACCTGTTGTGCCGGTATAAACAAGTAATGCGACAAAGCAAAGATTTACGCTTCGGGCTAAGTTACAAAAAAAGAGTGCGCGTTGTCTAGAAACCCGATCTAATATCGTTCCAACAAATGGACCGATAAGTGAATACGGTAACAACACAACTGCAAAACCAACTGCGGCACTTAGTGCATTTGCTTGGCGCTCTGGAGAAAATAAAACAAAGGAAGCAAGTGCGCTTTGAAAAACACCATCAGTTGCTTGGCCGGTCCATCGAACAGCCAGGAGGCGAGAAAGCCGAGGGTGTCGTAGCAACCCGGTAAAGCTCATAAGAAAGAGCGTAACCCTGAAATTGGGATTATTCTTCTCCTTAATGAAATCGCAACGAGGGTTCATCGACTATTCACTCGATAAGCGCGCCACTTTGATGGCTCTCTTTCGTGGTGTTGTTGATGCCTGCGACGCCGACCCATATTTGATGCGTGCTGCCAAGTGGCATGGTGACAAAGTCGCTCGCAACTGCCCGGTATGTAAAAAGGAAGAGCTCGTTGAATTGCGCTACACCTTTGGCGAGCAGTTAGGTCAGTACTCAGGCCGCATTAAGACTCCCAAAGAGTTAATTGCGATGGAGCGAGAGTTCGGTGAGTTCACTGTCTACATCGTTGAAGTCTGTAAGAACTGTTCATGGAATCACCTGTGTGCTTCATATGTCTTAGGTGATGGAGTTGAACGAAAAGCCCCGCGCAAGGTTCGCACCTTGGAGGATGAGGATTACGCCAAGGGATAGCATTAGCAAATGGCCCGTAAATTACTGATTAGAGCCGCAGTCTTTCTAGGCGGGTTTGGCTTTATTGCCGGCTCAGTTTTATTTGCACTGGCCTATTTCACCGTTGATATCCCTGATGCCAACGCATATGTAAATAGTCAATCAACAATTATTCAGTACTCAAATGGCGAAGAGATCGGCCGAGTTGGAACACAAAACCGCCAGATCGTGCCACTTGCAAAGATTCCACTCAATGTTCGCTACGCGGTACTAGCAGCAGAAGATCGTGGCTTCTATTCAAACAAAGCGTTTTCTGTAACAGGAATTTTACGCGCAGTTGTTAACAATTTAAGAGGTGGCGCCCTACAAGGTGGCTCCACCATCACGCAGCAATACGCAAAGACCGCCTTTTTAACTCCAAGCCGAACAATTCAGCGAAAGATTAAAGAACTTGTTATTGCCATTAAGTTAGAAAACCAACTCTCCAAAGATCAAATCTTTGAAAGTTACTTGAATACCATTTATTTCGGTCGTGGCTCTTATGGTGTTATGACCGCTTCACAGCAGTACTTCAATCGCAACGTGGATCAGCTAACAAATTCACAAGCAGCTGTTATTGCATCCATTTTGCGCTCGCCAGGTTTGTATGACCCAGTCTTTAAAGAAGGTAACGCAGAGCGTTTAGCTAATCGTTTTGAGTATGTGAAGAACAACATGGTTGAAGCAGGTTGGCTAGATAAAGAGGCAGCTGCAAAAATGAAGTTGCCAGCAGTTGCACCACGTGCAACATCTGGTCAATTAAGTGGACCTAAGGGTCACATCATTGAAGCGGTACAAAAAGAGTTAGCAAAACTTGGCTTTAGTCAGGATCAACTATTAGTTGGTGGGCTTGTTATTAAGACAACCCTTGATCAAAAGGCGCAACAATCTGCAGTTGATGCGGTAAACAAGTTTTATCCAGCCAAAGCACCTGCCGATCTACGTATCGGATTAGTTGCTATTCGCCCTGGCACGGGAGAAGTCCTTGCTATGTATGGCGGGCGTGATTATTTAGAGCGTCAATTAAATGATGCAACTCAATCTATTGCTCAAGCTGGATCCACCTTCAAACCATTCGCACTTGTTTCAGCTTTAGAACAAGGCATCCCATTGACATCAATGTGGAATGGTGATTCACCACAAACATTTGATGATGCTGGAAAGCCATATGAAGTATTCAACTATGGCAATGAGGGTTGGGGACAAATCGACTTACTCTTTGCAACAAAACACTCTGTGAACACAGTTTATGTTCCACTTGGAATCAAGGTCGGACCAACAAATGTTGCAGATGTTGCACGTCGTGCCGGAATCCCAGAAAGTGTTGCAATGATGCCAACACCATCATTAGTTCTTGGAACTTCAAGTCCCCATGTAATCGATGTTGCAAACTCTTATGCAACCTTTGCTGCTCAGGGAATTAAGTCAAAACCATTTTTAGTAACTCAAGTTCTTGGTAGCAATAAAGGTGTTTTGTATGAGGCCACACCACAGACCGAAGAAGTATTTAGTAAAGAGGTTATGGCTGATTTAACCTACGCGCTTAAGGGAACAATCACTGGAGGAACAGGTGCGGCAGCACTTGCACTCGGTCGCCCAGCTGCAGGTAAGACTGGAACTTCTCAATCAAATGCTTCAGCGTGGTTTAGTGCTTACACACCTCAGATTGCAGCCTCTGTTGCCTTCTTCCGGGACAACGCAACGCAAACACTTAACGGTATTGGTGGAATGACATCTCTAACAGGTGGATCTTTCCCTGCACGTATTTGGACACAGTTTATGAAGGGTGCACTAAAGGGCGAGCCAGTGATGGATTTCCCAGCACCCTCAAATATTGGTGGACTTGAACCTGTTGTTATGACATCTGGCGGAAAGCAAAAACCAAAGCCGTAATGAAAGTTAGAACGCTTGTAGTTCTTGCAATATTTGCCTCACTGCTTTCCTTCGGAAAATTTAGCCATTGTGAAAACACTGGCTGGGCAACGCCAGATCAATATATTCACGCCTGCTATAGCGATCTACCAGCGCTCTATGCAAGCCGCGGTTTAGATAAGAATGAATGGCCGTTTACAAGTGATGAGAACAGTATTGAGTATCCAGTTGTCACAGCAATGGTTATGTATGTAACTAGTTTTGGCGCTAACTCCCCAGCCACATACTTCAACATCAATATTTTCTTTCTAGTGCTTCTATTTATTGCAACAGTCGTGATTGTGAGAAAGATAAGACCAGAGCTCGCCTACCTTTCCGCTGTTGCACCGGCAATGATTGCATCACTTTTTATAAACTGGGATCTCTGGGCGATTGCAACAATGATGCTTGCCATCTATTGGTTTGATAGAAAGCAGTATCTGTTTAGTTCTTTGGCGTTGGCACTTTCGATTTCAACTAAATTTCTACCTATCTTCTTACTTGTTCCGATTGCATTTATTTTGTGGCGAGATGCGAAAGTAAAAGAACTTATTAAGTATCTATCAGTTGTCGCACTTACTTGGATTGCAATCAATGCACCATTTGCATTAACTACCCCAACTGGTTGGTGGCGCTTTTATAAACTCAACCTTGAGCGCGGTGCAGATTGGGGTTCAATCTGGTTGGCGTTAGAACAACTTGGTCTTTCATTGACAAATCTAAACTATCTTTCAATCTTGTTACTTTTGATTGCACTGACAACAGTTGCTATTTTGTTCTTTGAATTAAAGTACACACCAACCCTTGCATCGATGGCCTTCATTGTGTTGGCATCTGTGATGCTTGCTAGCAAGGTGTATTCACCGCAATATGTTCTGTGGTTAACCCCGTTAGCTGTTATTGCACTCACAAATAAAAAAGATTTACATGCATTTTGGGTGTGGCAAGCAACTGAAGTTATTTATCATGTTGCAATCTGGCAACACCTTGCATCTGTGACCGGTGCTAAATATGGCCTGGCTGCAACGGGCTTTGCGGTTCTGACTTTGGTCCGAATCGGGGGCACGATCTACCTGATGGCGGTCCTGGCTAGAAGAGCCCTTAAGGGCCGAAATACGCGTGGAAAGCTCTTGGATTTACTGTTTGAGACCTCCACCGTCTACCCTTAGCCTTCCGGTAAGGCTCGCTTTATCGGAGAATTTAACCCTCCTGTCACGGAAATACCGTGGCCGTCTTAGTCCAGAGGAGGTCGGGTTAACACATGCGTCATTATGAACTTATGGTCATTCTTGATCCAGAACTAGAAGAACGCACAGTCACACCAAGCCTAGAAACATACTTGAAGATCATTAAAGACTCAGGTGGAACAGTCAACAAGCTCGACTTGTGGGGCCGTCGCCGTATGTCTTTTGAAATTCAGAAAAAAGGTGAAGGTATCTACGCAGTCATTGATATGAATTGCGCACCAGCAGCGATTAAGGAATTAGATCGCCAGCTTAATTTGAACGAATCAGTGTTACGCACAAAGGCAATGCGTCTAGACGCATAATCTTTTTGCATACATGATGCTAGGACTCCACGAGTAGAGATGAGGAAATAAAATGGCAGCAGGAGATACAACTATCACGATGATCGGCAACTTAGTTGACGATCCAGAGCTTCGTTTCACACCATCAGGTGCGGCCGTTGCAAAGTTTCGTGTTGCATCAACACCACGCTATTTAGATAAGCAAACTAATGAATGGAAAGATGGCGAGAGCCTTTTCCTTCAGTGTCAGATCTGGCGTCAAGCAGCAGAAAATGTTGCAGAGTCACTGACAAAAGGAATGCGCGTCATCCTTTCTGGTCGTCTTAAGCAACGTTCATATGAAACTAAAGAGGGCGAAAAGCGCACCGTCTTTGAGGTAGAAGTAGATGAAGTTGGTCCATCACTACGCAATGCAACAGCAAAGGTCACTAAGGCCCAGCGTTCAGCAGGCGGTAATGGCGGATTCTCTGCACCAGCTGCAGATTCATTTAACGAAGACCCATGGGCAGCAGCTTCTTCTTCAGCACCAGCAGGTGGTGGATGGGGAACATCTACTACCGACGAACCACCGTTCTAAACCAACCGACAATCCATTCCTAGTTCGCAAGGACTAGGGCCCGAAAAGGAGCACCATAATGGGAGCAAGAAATAACAAGGCTCTACGCGAGCCTAAGAATAAGAATGCAAAAGCTGCAGCCTTAAACAAGAAGTTTAAGAAGAAGCCTTGCAGCTTCTGCCAGCAGAAGGTCTCATTTATCGATTACAAAGATATTGCGACACTTCGCAAGTACATTTCTGATCGCGGCAAAATCCGCGCTCGCCGCGTTACAGGTGCTTGCACACAGCACCAGCGTTCAATCGCAACAGCGGTAAAGAACAGCCGTGAAGTAGCACTACTTCCTTACACATCTTCAGCGCGATAAGGGGACTAGACACATGAAACTAATCCTTACTCGCGAAGTTGCAGGCCTAGGTGCTGCAGGAGATGTTGTAACTGTTAAAGATGGATTCGCTCGCAACTACTTGTTGCCACGCGGAAACGCAATCGCTTGGTCACTTGGTGGAGAAAAGCAGATTGAAAGCATTCGTCGCGCGCGTTCAGCACGTGAAGTTCGCGATATCGATCACGCTAAGGAAATCAAGGCAAAGCTTGAAAGCGCATCAATTGTTACTAAGGTCAAGGTTGGCGCTAAGGGCGCACTCTTTGGTTCAGTAACTGACAAAGATGTTGCATCGGCAATCAAGTCTGCAACCGGTCTAGATATCGATCGTCACACGATCGCTACTAAGGGCCACATCAAGAAGCTTGGCACACACGATGTAAAGATCTCTTTGGGTCACAACGTGGTTGCAAAGGTTTCAGTAAGCGTTGTAGCTGACAAGTAACAAGAGATTAAAAAGCCCGCCACATAAACTGTGGCGGGCTTTTTTAATGCTTACTTATTACAACCACTTTGCTTTCTTAAACTTCCAGTAGAGAAAACCGGTTACAAGTAATAAACCTGTCATGACCATCGGGTACCCAAACTTCCAGCGTAATTCAGGCATTACATCAAAGTTCATTCCATAGAGACCGGCAACCATAGTTGGCACTGAAGCCAGTGCAACGTAGGCAGTTATTTTGCGGATATCAAGATTTTGTTGCAATTGAATGTGGGCTAAATCTGCTTGTAGAGCTGATGTCAGCAAGGTATCCAAGCCGGCTGCAGCATCTGACGCCCGTGATAAGTGATCCAGTGTGTCTCGGAAAAATGGTGTGAGTGTTGGATTGATGTGTGGCGCACCTTCACTTGCCAACTTTTGCAAAGGTGAAAGTAGTGGATCAATTGCGTGGCGGAATTCAATAACTTCTCGCTTTAAGAAGTAAATATCTTCTGATTGTGTCTCCAGATTATTGTTAAATACTTTTTGTTCAACCTGCATTACATCCGTTTCAAGTTCTGCTGCAATGTCGATATAGCAATCGATGCAATGGTCAATAATGGCGTGTAAGACCGCATACGGTCCCTTTGCCAACTGCTCAGGTTTAGCTTCAAGTTGGTGACGAGTATTGACTAGGGCTGAGCCATCACCATGACGCACAACCACAATAAAATGATCGCCAATAAAGCAGAATATTTCCCCAGTTGATACTTCACTTTTTGCTTCATCATAAAAAACTGTGCGCAAGACGCAAAACTGCAACCCTGGATACTCTTCAAACTTTGGTCGCTGCTTTGCACTGATGGCATCTTCAATTGCTAAGGGGTGAAAACGAAAATCTCCAACAATTTTGTCGAACTCTTCTTGTGTTGGTTCTGCTAATCCAACCCAAACAAAACCGCCTTCACTTTTTGCTTTTGTAATCAACTCAGGCAAGTTTGAAGGTTCTGTGTAGCGGACACCGTCGCGGTACAGGGCGTAGTCAACGATCATGGGTGAACTCTGCACTATAAAGATGAATGAAGAGTGGAATCTCAACTGGTGATATTTAAAGAATTACTTTCCTCCACAGGGCTGTGTGCATAGATTTCGTCTTTGACCTGCGCCTTTGTCAGTCGTGAGGGCCAACACCGACAGTTATGCACATTCGATCCACCGATACATACACAGGAAATCGCCCTTATCCACTCACTTACCCACAGCTTTTCCCCAGGGCCACAGGGGGATCTTCGCGCTCACAGGGGCCGGAGGCTTAAGTTACGCACGCAGGTAACGCACTTGTCAGTGTCCTATGGGAGGTTTAACGCGTGAGCATCGCAGAACTTCCTAACAACCGTCCTCGTGATCCCAACATCAACTCAGTTGGCGCCGAGTTCGAGCGCACACCACCACAAGATTTAATTGCAGAGCAATCTGTTCTCGGTGGAATGTTGTTATCTAAGGATGCAATTGCAGATGTTATTGAAATTATTCGTGATCGCGATTTCTATCGCCCAGCACATGAATTAATTTATGACGCAATTATTGATTTGTATGGCCGCGGTGAACCAGCAGATGCCGTAACAGTTTCTGCAGAGCTTTCAAAGCGTGGAGATATCTCTCGCGCAGGTGGTGCGCCATATCTTCACACTCTTATCTCTTCTGTTCCAACAGCTGCTAACGCTGGCTACTACGCAAAGATTGTTCGTGAACATGCAATCATGCGTCGCTTGGTTGAAGCTGGAACAAAGATTGTTCAATACGGATACACAACCGAAGGTGAAGTCGATGACATGGTCGACCTCGCACAAGCTGAGGTCTATGCAGTAACAGAGCGACGTTCATCAGAAGATTATGTTCAACTCTCAACACTTCTTCCACAAGCACTAGATGAGATCGAAGCGATCTCTAAAGGTATTGGTGTTGAAGGTGTTAAGACCGGATTTAAAGATCTAGATTTACTAACACACGGTCTGCATCCAGGTAACATGATTATTCTTGCCGCCCGTCCTGCAATGGGTAAGTCAACACTTGGTCTTGATATTGCTCGCCACGCATCAATTCATGATGGCTTAACATCTGTGATTTTCTCTCTTGAAATGTCAAAGAGTGAAATCACAATGCGTATGTTGTCGGCAGAAGCTCGCGTTGGACTTAACAACATTCGTTCTGGTTCACTTTCAGATGATGAGTGGTCACGCCTTGCTCGTCGTATGGGTGAAATTTCTGAGGCACCACTGTTTATTGATGATTCACCAAACCTTTCCATGATGGAGATCCGTGCAAAGGCACGCCGCCTCAAGCAGCGCCATGACCTCAAACTTATTGTTATTGACTACCTACAGCTGATGTCATCAGGTAAAAAGGTTGAAAACCGCCAACAGGAAGTATCTGAGTTCTCTCGTCAATTGAAGTTGATGGCTAAAGAATTAAATATCCCTGTTATTGCAATCTCACAGCTAAACCGTGGACCTGAACAACGCTCAGATAAGAAGCCAATGCTTTCTGATCTTCGTGAATCTGGTTCTATTGAACAAGATGCTGACGTTGTAATCATGTTGCACCGTGATGATATGTATGACTCACAAAACCGAACAGGTGAAGCAGATCTAATTGTTGCAAAGCACCGTAACGGACCAACTAGAACTATTACAGTCTCTGCTCAGCTGCATTACGCACGATTCGTTGACATGCCACAAAACTCTGGAAGTGGAACAGACTGGACGCAACAACGTGAAACAAACAGCACACCGCCAGAGGATAGTTTCGGAGCTTAA
>DAIMGQ010000003.1:28103-32073 GCA_036723815.1 Candidatus Planktophila sp. | reverse complement strand
AAGACCTTCCAACCAAATTGCATAAATTGGTCATATCGCAAACGTGGCAAGGTGCCGCGCAGCCAGACAAATACGAAGAAGAATGTAAGGACCTTCAAGAAGAACCAGACAGCGGTGAACCAGCCACCAAGCCAGGCTTCTGTAAATCCAAGTCCCGGAGGAGCTTTGTAGCCACCAAGGAACAATGTTGTGGCCAAAGCAGAAACTGCAATGATATTTACGTATTCTGCCAAGAAGAAGAGTGCGAACTTAAGTGATGAGTACTCAGTATGGAATCCGCCAACTAGTTCACCTTCTGCTTCAGCAAGGTCAAATGGGGCACGGTTTGTTTCGCCAACCATTGAAATCACATAGATAGCAAATGATGGGAACAAGACAACCGCATACCACCATGAAGATTGCGCGGCCACGATGTCAGATGTTGACATAGAACCGGCATAAATAAACACGGCAACTAGTGACAAGCCCATTGCAATTTCATATGAAATTACCTGGGCACTTGAACGAAGTCCTCCAAGTAATGGATAAGTAGATCCAGATGACCAGCCAGCCAAAACAATTCCATAAACACCAACTGAGGCAATCGCAAGAATGTATAAAACTCCAACTGGAATATCAGTTAACTGCATAGCAGTTTGGCGGCCAAACATTGTTACTTCACCAGTTATTGGGATAACAGCAAAGGACATAAAGCAGGTTGTGGCACTGATAATTGGTGCCAAAACAAATACAACCTTGTCGGCAGCTGTTGGAATGATGTCTTCCTTCAGCGCCAACTTAATTCCATCGGCAAGTGCCTGAATTAATCCAAAAGGACCAACGCGGTTTGGACCTGGCCGCTGCTGCATGCGCCCAACGAGGCGGCGTTCTCCCCACACGGACATAAGGGTTAGCACTACACAGAGTGCAAAAACGATTAATGCTTTTACGGCGATTAACCAGCCTGGGTCTGCTCCAATGAGTTGTGCAGTTGTCATGCCTTCACCACCGTAACTACTGCGCCATGTGCGACGCCTAGGTTTACCAACAATTGAGAACCGCGTGAATTACGTGGCGCCCACACTGCATCGTCATGAATATTTTCAACTAGAGCAGAAAGTGTTACTGATCCTTGGGTTGTTGAAATCTTTAGTTGATCCCCATCAACAACACCCATTGCGTGTGCTCGCTTTGGAGAAATAACTGCAACTGTGCGACGGGCTGTTCCTGCAAGATTTTCTTCGCCTTGTTGCAAGGTGCCAAGATCTAACAAGCGACGCCATGAAGTAATCAATGCTTGATCTGCATTAAGTGCAGGCTGTGCTGAAGAGTTCACTTTGTTCATCGCAACTCGAGCGCCATCCCACTTACCAATTGAAGCAATTTCCTTGATGGCTGCTGTGACTGTTCCTAAGTTAAGTGAAATTCCCATTTCTTGGGCGATCATTGAAAGAATACGAAGATCGCTGCGATTTAGTGAATCACTAACAGCTGCGTCAAATGAACGTGGGCGACCTTCCCAGTTTAGGAAGGAACCAGACTTTTCAGTAATCGCTGCAACTGGCAGAACTACATTTGCTCGCTCTGTCACCGCACTTGTTGCAATCTCAAGTGAGACAACAAATGCCTTATCAAGTGCTGCCAATGTTGCCTGGCTATTGTCACCATCTAGTGGATCAACACCGCCGACAACTAGTCCGCCAATGTGCCCAGCATTTATTGCTTCAATGATTTGTGAGGTGCTGCGGCCTACTTCAGTTGGAAGTGAATCCGTCTTCCACAGTGCTGCAATATCCACGCGGGCTGAAGCATCTGTAACAGGACGTCCACCTGGCAACACATTGCCGATTGCGCCAGCTTCAAGTGCTCCACGCTCACCTGCGCGACGTGGAATCCAAGCAAGTTTTGCTCCAGTTGAATCAGCAAGTGCTGCAACTGCGCTTAAGGCGCCTGCACTTTCTGCCGCGCGCTCTCCAACAAGAATGACTGATTTATTTGTTAATGATTGCGCCGCAATCGCTGCTGCTTCTTGTCCTGGTGCAACCTTTACAAACTCTGCCTTGAGCTTATCTACTGCAATTGATTCCTTCGAACCGATTGAAACAACCTTTAATGCACGCTTGCGGAACTGCTTATTAATACGTAAGAAAACTATTGGTGATTCTTCTTCTGGCTCAAAACCAACAAGAAGCACCTGATCAGCCTTATCAATATCGCGATAAGTTGTTGATGAACCAACAACGTGTGCTGCAAGGAATTCACGTTCTTCGTCCGATGAAACACGTGAACGGAAATCAATGTCGTTAGTACCAAGTGCAACGCGAGCAAACTTGCTATAGCCGTATGCATCTTCATATGTTGCACGACCACCAACAAGCACAGCCGACTTTGCAGCTTTCAATCCTGCTGCTGCAACTGCAAGTGCTTCTGGCCATGAAGCTTCTTCAAGAACGCCTTCAGCGTTTCGAATCTGCGGAACCTTTAGGCGATTAACCGCTGTTACATACTTAAATGCCCAGCGTCCCTTATCGCAGTTCCACTCTTCATTAACGGATGCGTCATCACCTGCGAGACGACGCAAAGTTTTTCCACGTCGAACATCGGTGCGCATGTCGCAACCAGATGCACAGTGCTCACAAGCAGAAGGCGTTGACACTAAATCAAATGGACGAGCACGGAATCGATATGCCGCACCAGTTAAGGCACCTACCGGACAAATCTGAACAGTGTTGCCAGAAAAATATGATTCAAATGGCTTGTTCTCATAGATGCCAACTTGCTGCAAAGCACCGCGCTCATTCAAAGTAATGAAAGGATCGCTAGCAATCTGCTCAGAAAAACGAGTACAGCGAGCACATAAAACGCAACGCTCACGATCGAGTAATACCTGTGAAGAAATGTTGATTGGCTTCTCAAATACACGCTTTACGCCTTCGAACCGGCTTGAAGCATCTCCTGTGCTCATTGCTTGGTTCTGCAATGGACACTCACCGCCCTTGTCACACACTGGGCAATCAAGTGGGTGATTAACAAGCAAAAGCTCCATCACTCCACGCTGTGCTTTTTCTGCAACAGTAGAAGTTAATTGTGTTTTCACAATCATTCCTGGTTCAACAGGAATTGTGCACGATGCCTGTGGCTTTGGAAAAGCACGACCATTAATTTCAATATCAACTAAGCACTGACGGCAAGCTCCAACTGGATCAAGTAGTGGGTGATCACAAAAACGTGGAATTTGAATTCCAAGTTGTTCTGCTGCGCGAATAACTAATGTTCCCTTTGGAACAGTTACTTCGAAACCGTCAATTACGACGGTGATCATGTCAACTACTTCTGTTGTCATTTATGCACCAGCTCCTACAAATAAAGTTGAAGCAACTGGATCAAATGGGCATCCACCTTGTGTTAGGTGTGCGATGTATTCATCACGGAAATACTTAATCGAAGATGTAATTGGGCTAGTTGCACCATCACCAAGAGCACAGAATGAACGGCCCATGATGTTGTCGCAAAGATCAAGCAACTTAGCTAGATCTGCTTCTGTTCCCTTACCTGCTTCAAGATCACGAAGAATCTGTACTAACCACCAGGTGCCTTCACGACATGGTGTGCACTTTCCACATGACTCGTGCTTGTAAAACTCTGTCCAACGCAATACTGCACGAACAACACATGTTGTCTCATCAAATATTTGAAGTGCTTTTGTTCCAAGCATTGATCCTGCTGCTGCAACGCCTTCATAATCCAATGGCGTATCAAGATGTGCTTCAGTAAACAAAGGTGTTGATGATCCACCAGGAGTCCAGAACTTCAACTTGTGTCCGGGGCGAACTCCACCAGCTAAATCAAGAATTTCACGAAGTGTGATTCCAAGAGGTGCTTCAAACTGTCCTGGGTTAACTACGTGACCTGACAAGGAGTAAAGAGTTGTTCCCTTGCTCTTCTCAGTTCCCATTGATTGGTACCAATCAGCACCGTTATTAACGATGGC
>DAIMGQ010000003.1:0-28003 GCA_036723815.1 Candidatus Planktophila sp. | reverse complement strand
GCATGGCAAGCGATGATGCAGCCTTCAATTAAAACATGTGGGTTTGCCATCAAGAGTGGTGTGTCTTTACAAGTTCCTGGCTCTGATTCATCTGCGTTAACAACAAGATAGTGATCCTTGTTATCACCCTGTGGAATAAAGCCCCACTTCATGCCAGTTGGAAAGCCTGCGCCTCCACGACCACGAAGTCCTGAATCTTTAACAAGCTGAATCACTGCATCTGGATCCATCGCAAGTGCTTTTGCAGATGCGGTGTAGCCACCATGACGCTTATAGCCTTCTAAAGTAAATGAATCTTTTTCATCCCAATGCGCAGAAAGTACTGGAGCTAGCTTCGTCATTACTTGCCCTCTTTCGAAAGTTTCAGGCCAAGCAAAGTTGGCTCTCCGGCTTGAACACCTTCATGTGCAAGTCCATCGTTTAATCCTGCAAGAACCGCAGATGCTTCTTTCCATGTAACCAACTTGTTTGGTCCACGTGTTGGTGGCTTTGGATTTCCAGCACGCATTGAATCAACTAAATCTTTAGCAGACTCAACAGTTTGGTTGTCATAAAACTCCCAGTTAGCCATAACAACCGGTGCGTAATCGCATGCTGCATTGCACTCGATGTGCTCAAGTGAAACTTTGCCGTCAGCTGTTACTTCATCATTGCCAATACCTAGGTGATCCTTGAGTGAAGAAAAGATTGCATCCCCGCCCATAACCGCGCACAAAGTATTGGTGCACACGCCCACGTGGTACTCACCTACTGGTGTTGGCTTGTATTGGGTGTAAAAGGTAGACACAGCAGTGACTTCAGCGGCCTCTAGTTGTAGGACTTTGGCAATAACTTCAATGCCTTCATTCGTTACATAACCTGCTTTTGATTGCACATAGTGCAGTAAAGGCATGATCGCAGAACGAGGGCGTGGGTAACGCTTAATAATTGAGTCCATGATCTGGAAATCTTCATCTGTATATGCCATTAGCGATCAACTCCTCCCATAACTGGATCGATTGATGCAACAGCACCGATGATGTCGGCAACCATGCCGCCTTCACTCATTGCAGCTGTCGCTTGTAAATTATTAAATGATGGTTCACGGAAGTGAACGCGATATGGGCGAGTTCCGCCATCAGAAACAATTGACGCACCTAGCTCTCCTCGAGGAGATTCAATCGCAACATATACCTGACCTGCAGGAACATGGAATCCCTCTGTAACAAGTTTGAAGTGGTGAATCAATGACTCCATTGAAGTTCCCATGATCTGGCGGATGTGATCCAATGAGTTACCAAGTCCATCGCCACCCAATGCAAGTTGTGCTGGCCAAGCTATCTTCTTGTCAGCAACCATTACTGGTGCTCCTTCAAGCTTTTCTAACTTGTTAACACACTGTTCAATAATGCGAAGTGATTGTTCCAATTCATTCATACGAATCAAGAAGCGACCATAAACATCGCAAGTATCTGCAGTTACAACATCAAAGTTGTAGTTTTCATAACCGCAATATGGTTGAACCTTACGTAGATCCCATGGCATTCCTGTTGAACGAAGAACTGGGCCAGTAATTCCTAGTGTCGTACAACCAGCAAGATCAAGATAACCAATGCCTTGTGTGCGCTTCATCCAAATTGAATTACCAATAAGCAGAGTTGCGTTTTCCTTAAAGTTCTTGCGCATCAACTTAACGCCATCGCGGATCTTTGTTAGAGCACCCTCTGGAAGATCTTGTTGAACTCCACCTGGACGGATATAGGCCATATTCATGCGCAAGCCAGTGATCATTTCGAAGATTTCAAGAACCGTTTCACGCTCTCGGAATGCAAAGAACATAGGGCTAATTGCGCCTAATTCGAGTGCTCCGGTGCCAAGTGCAACCATGTGTGAAGAAATACGGTTGAGCTCCATCATCATTACTCGAATAACTGAAGCACGCTCTGGAACATCATCTGTAATACCCAAAAGCTTTTCTACAGCTAAGCAGTAAGCAGTTTCGTTGTGCAAAGGTCCTAGGTAATCCATGCGAGTTACAAATGTTGTTCCCTGAGTCCAGTTACGGTACTCCATATTCTTTTCAATACCTGTGTGCAGATATCCAACTCCGCAACGAGCTTCAGTAATTGTTTCGCCTTCTAGTTCAAGAACCAAACGAAGCACACCATGTGTTGATGGGTGCTGAGGACCCATGTTTACAACAACGCGTTCTTCCTTTGTTGCACCAATATCCTGAACAAGTGCATCCCAATCTCCACCAGTGACAGAGAAAACTTTTCCTTCAGTTGTATCTCTCGAAGGTGCGTATGGATCAAAAGTTGTCACTTGTAGCTCCTTCTCTCACTAGGAGGCGGTGTCGTAGCACCCTTGTACTCAACTGCAATTCCACCGAGTGCGTAATCTTTACGTTGCGGGTGACCTTCCCAGTCATCTGGCATCAAGATGCGAGTAAGTCCTGGGTGACCATCAAAAATGATTCCAAACATGTCGAAAGTTTCACGCTCGTGCCAATTGTTACCAGCCCATACTTCAACCAGTGAAGGGATGTGTGCATCGCCATCTGCAACTGAAACTTCTAAACGAATTCGCTGATTCTTTGTCATTGAAAGCAATGGGTAAACAGCATGTAGTTCGCGGCCAGTTTGTTCTGGGTAGTGAACGCCATTAACACCCATGCACATTTCAAACTTTAATTTGTCACGCAAAATCAAAGCCACTTCAACTAATTTTTCCCGCTTAATGTGAAGTGTTATCTCGCCGCGGTCAACAACTACGCGTTCGATTGCATCTGAAAATTCCGGGTAAGCGCGCTCTAGATCGTCGGCAACATCATCGAAATAACTGCCGTATGGACGCTCAGAAGAGCCTGCAGTACTAGCTTTACGAACTAATCCGCCGTAGCCAGAAGTATCGCCAGTGCCTTTTGCGCCAAACATTCCATCAGTCATTACGCAAGCAAGCCCTTCATCTCGTGAGTTGGCTTTGCATTCATTGCTGCAAGTTCAACTTCCTTGATGATCTGTGCGCGGTTTGAACCTAGCTTTGTGTTGTTGATTTGTTCTTGCAATTTAATAATTGCATCTAGCAACATCTCTGGACGTGGTGGGCAACCAGGTAGATAAATGTCTACTGGGACAACGTGATCAACGCCTTGAACAATTGCATAGTTATTAAACATTCCACCCGAAGATGCACATGCACCCATTGCAAGAACCCACTTTGGTGCTGACATTTGATCATAAATCTGACGAAGAACTGGTGCCATCTTGTTAGAGACACGACCAGCAACGATCATTAAGTCTGCTTGACGTGGGGATGCGCGGAAAACCTCGCTACCAAAACGTGCAACGTCATATTTTGCTGCCGAACCAACTGCCATCATTTCGATTGCACAACATGCAAGACCAAATGTTGCTGGCCACAATGAGTTCTTGCGCATGTATCCAGCAAGTTTCTCAACTGTGGTTAGTAAGAAACCACTCGGAATTTTCTCTTCAAGACCCATTGTTTAGTCCCATTCCAATCCGCCGCGGCGCCACACATATGCATATGCGACAAAAACAGTTCCGATAAAAATTGCCATTTCAACTAAACCAAACAAACCAAGTGCATCAAAAGTGACCGCCCATGGGTATAGGAAAACAATTTCAATATCAAAGATGATGAAAAGCATCGCAGTTAAGAAGTATTTGACTGGAAAACGTCCACCTTCTGCGGCTTGAGGAGAAGGTTCGATTCCACACTCGTAAGCATCTAGCTTTGCGCGGTTGTATCGTGCAGGACCTGTGAGCGCACCGGCGATAATTGAGAACATGGCGAAGCCGAAACCAATAGCGCCAATGACCAAAATCGGTACATACGGATTTGATGTCGGTATCACGGTCGAAATCCTAAGGTCGATTGGCCTATGCCGCTGACCGCTAGCCCTTTATCCCGCTGTGAACTGCAACAACACCAAAAGTTAGGTTCTTCCAAGTGACCTGGCTCCAGCCAGCTTTCTCCATTCGGGCTGCTAGGCCGGCTTGATCTGGCCATGCCCGAATTGATTCCGCCAAGTAAACATAGGCATCTGGGTTCGAAGCGGTCTTTTTAGCAATGGCCGGCAATAAACGCATGAGATACTCCGTATAAATGGTGCGAAATGGGCGCCATGTTGGATGGCTGAACTCAACAACCACCATCCGCCCACCTGGCTTAGTCACGCGGCGGGCCTCGGCAAGTGCTTTGTCGAAATCGGCGGTATTTCGCAGGCCATAGGAAATAGTGACCACATCAAATGAATCGGCCTCAAAGGGCAGGTTCAGGGCGTCAGCCTTGGAGAAGTTCAGGTAGGGACGCACTTTCCGACCCTGAGCCAGCATCCCCTCACTGAAATCGGTGGCAAGCACGGTTGCCCCAGCCTTAAAAAGGGGTTCTGAAGAGGAGCCAGGTCCTGCCGCCAGATCCAAAATCACCATTCCGGGCTGTGGGGCGATGATCTTGGTCGCTGCTTTGCGCCAGGCCTTTGTGCGGCCCAGACTCAACAGATCGTTGACCAGGTCATAACGCTTGGCAACCCCATCAAACATTGCCGCTACCTCATCGGGATCCTTGTTCAAATTAGCGCGGGACATAGGCTCATTCTCCCTTGAAGTAGGCTCATCCACAACTTAGGTACATCGAAAGGTTCCCCATGTCGCTATCTGCTACATCGCTTCGCTCTTCACTGATCCCCCGCTCAACAACTCTTTCAAACGCTGTATTAGTAGTCAGTGGAGTTCTTGGCTTAGCAGTGTTGGCACAAATCGCGATTCCAGTTCCGGGCTCACCAGTTCCTGTTACAGGTCAAACACTAGGTGTCTTAATTCTTGGAACTGCGTACGGATCAACCTTGGGATTCACAACTTTTGCCATCTATATGTTGGCTGGGATTGCGGGTGCACCAGTATTTGCAAATAGTGGACATGGATTAGATCGCATTGTTGGTGCAACAGGTGGTTACTTAATCGGAATGTTGGTTGCAACCTTTGTATTGGGCCAGCTTGCACGTTTTCGCTTAGACCAAAAATTCTTAACAGCACTTCCTTCGATGTTAATCGGCACTATTACTACTTTTTCATTTGGTCTTGTGTGGTTACACCAATACACAGGACAAAGCTGGAGTTGGACGATTAATGCAGGACTTACTCCATTTATTTTTGGTGAAGTGCTAAAGATTGCAATTGCTGGAACATCTCTTCCAGTTATTTGGCGAGTTGTTAACCGCAAAAATTCATAGCAATGTCACAACTAATTCCGATAACCACAACTCGCCTTGGCGAGCATTTGCCTTTGCTGGAATTACTGCCAGATTCAAATCCTCTTGCGTGGGTGCGAAGTGGTGATGGTTTAGTTGGTTGGGGAACATATGCAACCACCACAATTAGTGGTCCACATAGATTTGCAGATGCACGCCACTGGTGGCAGAAGCAGTTAGAAAAATTAGCAGTAACAAACACCGTGCATGGCAGTGGAACTGGCCCAATTTTGTTTGCCTCTTTTTCCTTCTCACCAGATGACGTTTCAGTTCTTGTGATCCCACAAGTAGTTGTTGGTTCTAAGGGTGACAAGTCCTGGATTACATGGATTGGTTCAGATTCTCAACCAGTCCTAAAAACCTCACCTGATCATGTTTCTAATGCAGAAATGAGTTGGGGTGAAAATCCACAGTCAGATATAAATTGGAAAAGCAGAGTTGCAACAGCGGTTTCTAGAATTCAATCTGGGGATTTGGACAAGGTTGTATTAGCGAGAGATATCACTATTAAATCAAGCAAAAGCATCGATCCAAGGGCCATCTTGAACAAACTTGCGGTGGAGTATCCATCAACTTGGAAATATTCGATTTCAGGATTAGTTGGAGCAACTCCTGAACTATTGCTTCGCTTGTCACGCGGAATGATTACTTCACGAGTTCTAGCCGGAACCATTAGTAAAACTGGTGATGATGCAAAAGATTTGGCGTTGGCAGCATCTCTTGCACGTTCATCGAAGGATCTGGCAGAGCATGAATATGCGGTTCGCTCTGTTGCAGATGCAATAGAACCATTTTGTTCATCAACAAATGTTCCCGAATCCCCATTTGTTTTGCACCTTGCAAATGTTATGCACCTTGCAACAGATGTGACAGGCGCATTAGTGGAAACACTTGCTCACACAGATGCATTTACAATTCTTGAACAATTACATCCAACTGCTGCTGTGTGCGGAACTCCTCGACCAATTGCTGCTGCATTGATCTCTGAGATTGAAGGAATGTCTCGAGGACGTTATGCAGGCCCTGTTGGTTGGATTGACGCAGCAGGTGATGGAGAACTTGGAATCGCACTTCGATGCGGTCAGATAAACGGCGACACTATTCGCATCTTTGCAGGATGCGGAATTGTTGATGGTTCAGATCCTGAAATTGAATTAGCTGAAACGTATGCAAAGTTTTCACCTATGCGCAGCGCACTTAAATAGAACTTAGCGATTCCACAATCTTCTTAAGATTGTCCGCGTTTGACTCACGATTAGGTACATCGCACACAACAACGCTCACACCAGATATTGGAGCCTTGATCTCTGCTTCTAACTCTTTAAGTGAACTTATCTGTTTGGCATCAACACCCATCGCTTGAGCTATCGCTGCTGGATTTAATCCATGAGGTGTTCCAAAAACAGTTTCAAAGCCGGTTACACCACGTTGTGGAAGTGTTGAAAAGATGCCGCCGCCATCGTTATTGATGACTATGAAGCGACAGTTAATGTCTTCCTTATTTACTAGCCCAGTTAAATCGTGCAAGAAAGAAAGGTCGCCCAGCAACGCGATTGTAGCTTTATGGCCACAGGCAACACCAAGTGCTGTTGAAATGTTTCCATCAATGCCGGCTAAGCCGCGGTTGGCGTATGTGTGAACACCGCTTCTAGGTTGGGCAAACCCTTCAAGATCTCGGATTGGTCGTGATGATGAAACAAATAGCGCTGTGTCAATTGGAATAGTTGCTGCGATTGTTCGCGCAATGACAGCTTCATTCCAACCCTCTAATGAATCGATGAGTTTTTGTGCTCGCTCAGAAACTTTGTTCCATTTAGCAATCCATTCATCAGAGTGGATAACGCCTTGAAGATCTGGCAACTCTGTAAATTTACGATCTGCCTGGCGATCAGAGTCCACGGTCGCAAGTCTTTGATCAACAACATATGTGATTGGGCTTGATTTAATAAAAGCATTAATTGATCGTGACAAAGTTGTGCGTCCCATAACGAGCACGGATTGTGGAATTAGAGTGCTTCGTATTTCAGGAGAAGCTAAGAAGATAGATGCATGTGCAATGGCATCAGGAAAAGACAGAGGATCTTCTGCGATTACCGGCCACCCTAATACCTTTGTGAACTGTGTAACTTCATCAACCGTTAAACCACCACGATCATGTCCAATTACTACGACTCCTCGCGCACCCACCAAACGAAGCGTGCCGGGTTTAGTCCGTGCAACAAACTCTTTTGGTGCGACATTAATCTGTGAAAGCCAATCAGATGAATCATCTGGCAATAAAGGTTCATCAAACTGTAGATTTAAATGAATGGGTCCAGTGCGCAAACTATCTAGTGGCAGTTCCATTGGATAAACAGGACCATCAATATCTGCAAAATAGCGAACCGCTTTACCAAAAATACGTGCCTGTTCAGTTGTTTGATTAGCGCCGGTCTTACGCAACATTGCTGGGCGATCTGCCGTTAAAACCATGAGCGGTAAGTTTGTGTGGCTGGCTTCTAGAACTGCTGGGTGGTAATTAGCAACCGCTGTTCCACTCGTACACACGACAGGTACTGGTCGGCCAGTTGATTTAATTATTCCTAAAGCAAAAAAGGCTGCTGTTCGTTCATCAATACGCACATGAACCTTTATCAGTCCTTCTTGTGATGCTTCAAAAAATGCCAAAGTCAAAGGTGCATTGCGCGAACCAGGAGAAATGACCACATCGGTAATTCCTGCTTCAATAATTTGGCGAACAACTACACGCGCCAGTGAGGTGGAGTTATTCACTTTAGCAACTCCGAGGTCCTCATGATGCGATTCTTCCACCATTCGTAACGATCTGCACTGACATCTAAGCCTTCAAAGTCAGGAACCACATCACTAATGGCAATCTTCCCATCAACTATTGGCAATTCGGCAACATTTTTTGCCAGAAGTGAGCCTGTGCCTAGCCCGCAATCAAAGTTCATATCAGCAAAGGATGCCACCAAGGTAAGTCCGTAATTGATTCCAACTGCACTTTCTAAAGCACTTGAAACCACAACAGGCAATTTGTGATGTGCTGCAATTGCATGAGCGCGTTTAATTCCACCAAGTGGTTGAACCTTGAGCATCACGATATCTGCCGCGCCTTGTAGGTCCAGTGCAAAAGGATCTTCCGACTTTCGGATTACTTCATCGACAGCGATTCTTAGCGGAATACGAATCTTGCTCTTTAGTTCACGTAATTCATCCAGAGTTGCACAAGGTTGCTCTACATATTCAAATGGCCCAACATTTTCGTAGAAGGCATAGAGATTAGTAAGTGCTTGCTCGACACTCCAAAGACCATTGACGTCGATACGAATGTTTACTTTGCGACCAAGTGATCGAATTCTTGCCAGTCGGACAATATCTTCGCTGAGGTTGTTGCCAACTTTGACTTTGTAGGTTTTTACACCCGGATAGGAAGCAACAAGTTCATTCATAACCTTCTGATCGTTGGTCGCGGGGATAGTTCCGTTAACAGCCACTTCAGTACGGTATGTCTTTGGTTTTGGCTGGGTTGCAGCTTCAATGGCACAGGCTAGCCATGGGGCAGATTCAACGTCGTCATACTCAAGAAATGGTGAGAATTCTCCCCAGCCATACTCTCCTTTTATAAAAGCAACTTCACGAACAGTTATGCCACGAAAACTAGTTTTCATTGGCAGCGCAACTACACGCAAACTCTCTAGAAGCATTTGATCCATGGATTATGGGCGCTTTGGAAACTTTCCAAAATCAGGTGCACGCTTTTCTTTATAGGCATCGCGACCTTCTTGGCCTTCTTCTGTCATGTAGAACAACAAAGTTGCATCTCCTGCAAGTTGTTGCACTCCTGCAAGTCCATCAGTTGCAGCGTTCAAACTCGCCTTTAGCAAGCGAAGTGCCATTGGAGAGTTGCGAAGCATCTCACGGCACCATGAAACAGTTTCAGCTTCTAATTCCGCAATTGGCACAACAGTGTTAACAAGTCCCATGTTGAGTGCTTCTTGTGCATTGTATTCACGAGTCATAAACCAAATCTCGCGAGCCTTCTTTTGGCCAACATGTGCTGCGAGTAATCCAGCACCATATCCACCATCAAAAGATCCAACCATTGGTCCTGTCTGACCAAACTTTGCATTGTCAGCAGCAATTGTTAGATCACAGACAACATGTAACACATGTCCGCCACCAATGGCCCAGCCAGCAACCATTGCAACAATTGGTTTTGGTGTGCGACGAATCTGCACTTGAAGATCTAGAACATTGAGACGACCGATTCCTTTTTTAGCTAACTTGTCATCGCCTAGATATCCGTCATCACCACGGACACTTATATCTCCACCGGAACAAAAGGCTTCTGTGCCTTCACCCGTAAAGATGATGACGCCAACTTCTTCATTGTCACGTGCTAAATCAAATGCTTCGATTAATTCAATAATTGTTTGGGGACGAAATGCATTACGAAGCTGCGGGCGGTTGATCGTTATCTTGGCCATGCCATCACCCATTTGGTATTTGATATCTACAAAGTCTTCTCCGCCAGGTGCTGTGACCCATTGTGGAATCTCTCGACTACCAAAATCGCGCTTGATCGGCTTGCTCACATTTCCTCCATCGTCGTTGCTAGCGATAGCCTACGGTGGCAATGGATACCTCGTCACAACGAAAAATTCTGCGGGTCAGCCCTGCATGCGAAATCTCCCAACTAGCGAGAGAAATCACAGCAGCGCTCGTGGGCGATGGCCCCACCCTTGGTTTCGGAGAGGTCTCCTCAGAGTTCGCCCCAAGTAATGCCGCAGTTGCGATCGGAACATCAGGATCTACTGGTGCATCAAAAGAAGTATTACTGACATCAACTGCGCTCATTTCATCTGCGCGAGCTTCCAATAAATTTATTGGCGCGCAATCTGGCCACACCTGGTCACTATTACTTCCACTTACCCATATCGCTGCTGTAAATGTAGTTGTGCGCTCAATGGAACTTGGAACAACGCCGATTGACCTTCGCAATTTTGATGGTGAGTATCCAAAAGCAGATTTCACCGCAATTGTTCCAACACAACTATTCCGTGCATTAAATGGTGACCAACGGTTACTAAATCACCTTAAATCAGCCAAAGCTGTTTTAGTGGGTGGGGCTGCGCTATCGCAATCACTGCGCAACCAAGCCGAGCTCGCAGGAATCAAAGTCATCACAACGTATGGAATGACCGAGACCTGCGGTGGATGTGTTTATGACGGTGCAGCACTTGATAGTGTTGAGATTGAAATTCGAAACGGCAAAATTTTTATTAAAGGGCCAGTCCTAGCATCTTCAATTGTGGTCAACGATGGTTGGTATGAAACAAATGACCTAGGTGAATACGACAATGATCATCTAGTTGTGCTTGGCAGATCTGACGATGTCATTATCACTGGTGGCGAAAATCTCTCACTCAATGCAATTGAAAATTCACTCAGCCTCGCCTTTCCTGATGTGCAATTTGCAGCATTTGCAACTGAAGATCCGCAGTGGGGACAGAGTTTGCAAGTTGCAGTCGTTGGAGCTATCAGTGATGATCAAATTGTGGCCCATCTTGAAAAAGATATTGGAGCATTTGCAAAACCAAAAGGCATACATCACATGACATCGTTACCATTGCTAGGTATTGGCAAGATCGATCGAAAGAGTCTGGCGAAAGGTATTGCGAATGAATAAGTGGGTGCTTGGTGCACGTCTGCGAACTTTGCCTGCAGCTATTGCACCAGTAGTCGTTGCATCTGCCTTGGCAGGACCTGACTTTGATTGGTTTCGTGCGGCTTTAGCGCTCAAGGTTGGCGTATGGCTACAGATCGGCGTTAACTACGCAAACGACTACAGCGATGGAATCAAGGGAACCGATCAAACTAGAGTCGGCCCAACCCGGTTAGTGGCAAGCGGATTGGCTTCGGCCAAAGCGGTTAAGAATGCGGCCTTTATTTCTTTTGCAATTGCTAGCGTTGCCGGAGTTTGGCTATCTCTTCTTACATCACCAGTACTTATTCTGATTGGAATTCTCTCAATAGCTGCAGCCTGGGGATATACCGGGGGTAAGAAACCATATGGATATAGCGGTTTGGGTGAAGTTTCAGTCTTCACTTTCTTTGGCTTGGTTGCGACCATGGGTACTTACTACGCGCACACAGAAAAGGTCACTGCTCTTAGTTTTATTGTCGCAATTCCAATGGGTGCACTTTCATGTGCAATCTTGGCGGTCAACAATATTCGTGATCGCCCTCAAGATGAGTTAGCTGGAAAAAGAACTCTTGCTGTCCGCCTTGGTGAGGTAAAGGCCCGCCGAGAATTCGTCTCACTCTTGGTCTTAGCCCATGTGGCAGCAGTTGCCACCCTGATTCCAACTGCAATGCTCACTCTGCTGGTTGCACCCATGAGTTATTCGATTTCAAAGTTAGTTCTCAGCGGTGTTTCTGGAAAAGACTTAATTCCTGTCCTTGGCCGAACTGGCAAGCTTCAACTTATTTTTGCCATAGTGTTTGCCCTTGCCTTAGCGATACAATAAAGTCATGTTAAGAGTTCTTCCACTCATCTTGGTTTTTGGTTTAACAATTTATGCGTTAATCGATTGCGCACGAACAGATGAATCCCAAATTAAAACTCTTCCAAAATGGGGTTGGTTGCTTTTGATTATTATTCTTGGACCGCAGGCACTTGCGATTGGTCCAATTGCATATTTAATTGCTGGGAGAAATAAACCGAAGGGACGCAAGGCTCCTAAGCGAGGCATCGTGCCACCTGATGATGATCCAGATTTCTTGGGAAGACTTTAAAGACCTGAGTAGGTGTGTTTTCCAGTTCCCCAGATATTTACGTACACATAGTTAAATAAGAATGTAGAACCTGCAAATAAACACAACCAGGCAGCTCTACGCCCACGCCACCCGATAGTTACACGAGCATGTAGATACGCTGCATAGGCAACCCAGGTAATAAATGCCCACGTCTCTTTTGGATCCCAACCCCAATAACGACCCCACGCACTCTCGGCCCAGATCGCTCCAGCAATAACTGAAAAAGTCCACAATGGAAATACAAATGCGACTAGTCGATACGAGAGTTGGTCAAGAAGCTCTAGTGAAGGAAGTCGCTTAGCCCACCGTGTTCGCTCACCCTTCGATTCCATTTTATCTAAATACAAATATGCCGCTGCAATTACATTTGCTAACAAGAACACTCCACCAGAAATAATTGCAGTCGATACGTGAATCACTAACCAAGGTGATTTCAACGCCGGAACTAATGGCGCACTTGGCACATACAAGACCGTCACAGCAGTTCCAAGGGTTAGTAACACCGAGATTGAAACAAGTAGGCCTAGCCAACGAAGATCATATTTACGTAACGCACCAAGATATGCACCAGTAAATGCAAGAGCACCAGTAATTGAGAACTCATACATGTTTCCCCATGGCACACGACCTGCTGATATTCCACGAGTAATCACACCTGCAAAGAGAAGAATGAATCCTAAAATCATCATCGCTGTTGCAACACGAGCAACTTTTTCCGTGCGTTTGTAATCTAATGTCTTAGTAGTGTCATTCGGAACTTTTACCGCCCATGCTGTCTCTACCGCATGAGCTAAAAATGCCAAGGTGTAAACAGCCATGGCGGAGTAAATGAAATAGTTTGAAGCAAAAGCCCACGAACGTGACATCTATTTCTCTCCCTTAAGCATCCGAACGAACTGTTCCATTTCAACATCTAGCCCTGGTGCGCCATTTTTGGCTAATCCAGCAACTTCAACCTGTGATCCAACTCGAATCCAAATACGTCGTCTGCGAGTAAATAGTGAAGCGAGTAATCCAAGGATGGCAACGATACCGCCCAACAATGCAAAGTTCTTTCCGGGATCTGCCACGAAGTTAAGGTTGACCCATTGGATATAACCCTCAAATCTGATTGATCCGCCCGGATACTCAAAGATTTCTCCTGGCTTCAAAGATTTAAGACCCACTTGCTGCATCTTTGAGGTGTCAATTCTGTACACAGATTGCGGGACACCTGAATCCAGCCCTAAATCGCCCGCCCATGCTGCTAACAACAATCGTGGATCTAATGCCTTAGGAAAAGCACTCATTGCGCCACCACCGTTAGTGTCACGAACGTATGTCGGAACAAAAGACCCAACAAAACCAATTTGTGGATCCGCATCCGGAACTTTGATTGCACCGATTGATCGAAGATTTAAATCCTGTGGCAAGAATGGGACGGGGCCTTGGAAGGCCACATCCCCTTTGGAATCTCTAACAGTCACAACAGGTGAGTAGCCGTTAGCTTGCAGGTAAATTCTCGTACTCCCGATAGTCATCGGGCTATTTACTTTAATTACTTTCTCTTCGATCACTGTTTGTCCATCACGCAGTAATGAAACATTCAATGTGTAATCTTCAGGGGCGCTAGTTTCAAGGTTGTACTGTGCATCAAATTTATCTGCGGTTAACATGAATGAGGGAAGATTTGCGTTTTTGTATAACTTTCCATAAGTCAAGGTGTCATAACTTGTTGGTGTATTAACAAATCTTTCACCAATATTGATAATTGCTTCACCACGCATTCCAAAGAGTGAACTAAAGCTGATTCCTAACAAAATAAGGATGAGCGCTAAGTGGAAGAGTAAGTTTCCAGTTTCGCGAGTGAAACCTTTTTCGGCAGAAATAGATCCATCTTTTTCTAAGACTCTAAAGCGCTTGGACTTAAACCAGGCGCGAGCCAAATCTAATTCAGCCCCAGTAGCTGTCCACGTTGAATGATGTTCCATGCGCGAGAGGTTCTTAGGAGTTGCAGGCGGCAAAGCGCGTGCTGCATGAAAATGCTCAATTGATCGGGGCAATACACAGCCAATCAAAGAGATGAATAAAAGGATGTAAATAGCGCTAAACCACGGTGATCCGTAGACATCAAATAGATAGAAGCGATCCATCCAGCGCGCAAGCTCTGGGGAATCCTTAAAGTATTGGCCCACCTGTATTGGGTTTTGGGTACGTTGTGGAACTAAAGAACCCGGAATAGATGCGACCCCGAGCATCAAAAGCAGAATCAATGCTGTGCGCATGCTGGTTAATTGGCGCCACGTGTACCGCAAAAGACCAACGCTATCTAGCTCTGGTAGCTCTGTCTGTTGGCTCATTAAATCACCGGAATGAAATCAGAAATTAGGGAGCGCATTGAATTCAATAACTGACCCCAGACGCCAAGCACCTGAAGCACTCCGATTGCAATCAAAAAGATTCCACCAGTTTTTGAGATGAGATCGCCCCGGCGATAAACAAGTGAACGCAGCTTGGCAGACTTATCAACAGACAAACCTGAAAGAATAAATGGAAGTCCTAGACCTAAGCAGTATCCAAAGGAAAGTATTGCTCCGCGCACCGCACTTGATTCTTGGAACGCAAGTGTTTGGACAGCTGCTAACGCCGGGCCAATACATGGTGTCCAACCAATACCGAATAACACTCCAAGTAGTGGTGCACCTAGCAACCCACCAGTTGTTCGCATCTTTGGCCGAATAGTTGGTGAAAACGGAAAGCGACCGTAGAAGATAAAACCTAAGAAGATTGTGATAACGCCAAGAATTCTAGCGATGATCTCTTCGTTAGCTGAGAGTTGATTACCTAAACCACCAAACAATGCCCCATATGAAACAAAAACTGCGCTAAAGCCTAGGACAAACAAAAGCGAGCCTAAAAAGACTTTGCCACGGCTTACTGAAAACCCAGCAGCAAATGAAAGATAGCCAGGAACTAACGGCAAAACACATGGTGATAAGAAGGAAATAATGCCCGCGATAAATGCGAAGGGGAATGCAGCTACAAGAACACCTGAAAAGATTTGCTCTACGAAAAACTCTTTCATTCTGCGCTCACCCTTTCAATTAACTGGGTTAGCGAAGCCACAGTGACCACACCTGAAATACGTGCTGCTACACGCCCATTCTTATCCAGAATTACCGTCGATGGGATGGCATTTGCTGGCAATGAGCCCTTAAATCCAATCAAAATGGAGTCATCGATAATTGTTGGGTATGGGACTTTAAATCGACGTTCAAATGCTTCCGCATTTGCAGGATTATCTCGAGTCAAAATTCCAATGAATGCAACATCTGTGTATTTATTTGCTAAAGAAACAAGTGTTGGTGCTTCAGCCCGACATGGCGAGCACCACGATGCCCATACATTTACAACTGCGACCTTGTCTTTTGTGTAGGTGTAGTTGGTGCCAGACAAAGTTAACCCGGTAATTGCTGGAGCAATTTTTCTATCTTCAATTTTTATGAATGTTGTTGATCCATCACCGGAAACAAAACTTTCCTCAGCCGAAGATGTTCCGCCCCCGCCACACCCGGTGAGTGCAATTGCTAACGCAATTAGGAGTGCAATTTTCTTCATTACTTATTTTCAGGCAAAAGGTGACGTGCTGGCTCTGAATATGTTAACCCTGAAATAAAACCTTCATCGTCAAAGTGAACACTGGTGACAGATGCAAGTGTGCACTCACGTTTACGAGGATCATGCAATAGGCGACGATTTTCAATTGCACTACGCAAAATCCAGATGGGCAATTGGTGTGAAACACAGATTGCATCCTTGCCATTGGCCGCGTCACGAGCTGCAAATATTGCTGCAAGCATGCGATTGATTTGTTCATCGTATGGCTCACCCCATGATGGCTTCCATGGATTCCATAAGTGTTTCCATGCTGCAGGATGGCGCAGTACGCCGTCTCCCACACCAAATGGTTTTCCTTCAAATATGTTTGCAGCTTCAATTAAACGTTCATCAGTTGTGATGGAAATATTGTGAGCAGCAGCAATGGGAGCGGCAGTCTCTTGTGCGCGTTGCAAGGGTGAGACATGAAGTGCGCCTAAATCAAGAGTCTTTGACCACTCACCAAGCGTGCGTGCCATCTCTTGTCCACGATCAGATAATCTCCAACCAGGTTGGCGGCCATACAAAATCTTGTCAGGATTATGGACTTCTCCGTGGCGAATCACATGCACTGTTGAACTCATTGGTAAAGCATAAAGCGTCCCGAAACCCCGTCTATCGCTAAGGTAGTGACATGGCACTCACGGGCAAGACAGCTGCCTTCTTTGATGTAGATAACACGCTTATCCGTGGTTCAACCATTTATTTCTTGGGTCGCGGCATGTATCAGCGTGGCTACTTCACCAAGAAGGACATTTCGCGTTTCGTTTTAGCCAACCTGAGATTTCGCTTAACGGGAAAAGAAAATAAAGAAGAGATTGCACGTTTTCAAGACGCTGCTACAGATTTCATTGGCGGCCATAACGTCAAAGACATTGAAACGATTGCTCAACAAATTTATGATGAGTTTGTTTCCCCTGCAATGTGGCAGGGAACAATTGATATCGCCCAAACACATATTGCAAATGGAGTTGAAGTTTACTTAGTTACTGCCGCACCAGAAGATATGGCAACTTTAATTGCAAAAAGATTAGGTCTGACTGGCGCACTTGGCAGTAAAGCGGAAATCAAAGATGGTCTCTACACCGGTCATATGAATGGCGCACTACTGCATGGAAAAGAAAAGGCTGTTGCTGTTCGGGAGTTAGCAGAGAAAAAAGGATTTGATCTCACAGAATGTTTTGCTTATTCAGATAGCAATAATGATCTACCTCTTTTGCAATGTGTTGGTCATCCATCCGCAATTAATCCAGATGCACTACTCGGCTTGCGTGCAATGGCTGAAGGTTGGCCGATTCATGATTTCCGTCGCGCACGCTTTATTGGCCGTGCGATCTCCCCCATCGTTGTCCGAATTGCAGCCATTGGAACATGGTTAACCCCGCGTAAGCGATGAAGTGAATTAACAAGAACAGCTGATTTGCCAGTAATGTAGGCAAGTTATGGAAATGCGCTCCTTCTCTGACTACCTACGTAGTGTTGATGACGCTTCCCTTTTAGAGTTATTTACTGCACGTCCGGATCTTGTAACACCAGTCCCACCAGATATCGCCTCTCTTGCAGTGCGTGCTTGTTCTGCTCCAAGTTTGGCCAGAGCAATTGATTCGCTCAATCAATGGCAGTTCCAAGTTTTAGAAGCCGCGGCATCTTTGAATGAACCCTTCTTAGAAAAAAGCGTCGTCGCGCTCACAGATAAAGAAGCAGAGGGTGCTTTAGAGCATTTAGTAACAATTGGTCTTGTCTATCCGTCAGATGATGGAATGCGTTTGCCAACGCAATTACGAGATGTAATTGGAACAGAGCCTGCAGGCTTAGGGCCAGCTTCAATGGCAAAACTAAAGCTCAGTGAATTAGATGATGCCCCAGCTGATGCAAAAAAAGTTTTAGAACGATTGGTGTGGGGTCCACCGCGTGGAAGTGTTGGAGATATCAAAAACCCTGGACCGGGAGTTAACTGGCTTCTTGAAAAGAAGTTCTTAGTTCCACTTGATCAGCGAACCGTAATCTTGCCTCGCGAAGTAGCAATTGCCTTACGCGGTGGAAAGATTCACAAAGAACGTTTTATTAAGCAACCATCGCTAAGCGGTGCAAAGCGAATTGAACAACAAATTAATCTTGCGGCAATCGCAAACGTTTCAACCGTACTGCGCTGGGTTGAAGAGCTACTTAATTTCTGGGCCGATGAACCAGCAGATGCATTACGTGCCGGTGGGTTAGGTGTTCGCGATCTCAAAATCATTTCAACGCACCTAGGTGTCGACGAATCCTGCACAGCATTTGTCGCCGAACTTGCATACCTTGCATCACTAATCAGTATCGATGCTGATGATCGAATTCTGCCAAGCAATAAATTTGATATTTGGTTAATGCAAACACCTGCTGATCGCTGGCAGATGTTGGCATCACAGTGGTTAATTACTTCGAGGGTTAGCGGTTTGGTTGGGCGAGTAGAAGCAAAGAATGTTGCAGCCCTTGGCCCAGAGCTAGATCGAGTAAATGCTGCGCGAGTACGTGCTTTAACACTTGAACTATTGCGGGAAAACCAAGGTGTTGCTCCAGAGTGGAATAGCTTCAAGGAAGTTTTGTCATGGCGCGCACCTTTGCGTCGTAACTCTTCTTTGCAGGATGAACTTGCTGAATGGACGCTTCGAGAGGCTGAATGGCTAGGAATCACAGGCCAGGGTGCATTATCTAAATACGGCGCGCAATTTCTTGTGGGTGATGACTTAAGTTCGATCAACGAAGATCTACCAAAGACTGTTGATCACATCTTGATTCAAAGTGATAACACTGCAATCGCACCCGGACCACTTGAGCATGAGATTTCTCAAGCTCTAGCAATGATGGCTGAGATTGAAAGCCGCGGTGGTGCAACTGTTTATAGATTTACTGAGAGCACAATTCGTCGCGCACTAGATCACGGAAAGACAGGCGATGAGATAAAAACATTCTTAGTGAAGACTTCCAAAACACCAATGCCACAACCGCTTGAATATCTCATTGCAGATGTTGCAAAAAAACATGGCAAGTTGCGAGTAGGTAACACCTCGTCATTTATTCGATGTGAAGATACTGCACTTATTTCTCAAATCATGAATGACAAGAAACTAGAAATTCTTTCCCTGCGTCGCATTGCACCTGAAGTTGTCATCTGCGATATGGATGCAACCGACGCCATGCGCGTACTGCGTGAATGCGGGTACTTACCTGCTGGTGAATCTGCAAATGGAATGATTTTGACTGGACCAAGATCTAACCGTGCATTAACTAAGCCACGTCCTCCACGAGTAATTGGAGAAGTTGAAGTTCCTGATACTGAAACTTTAAAGACTGCAATTCGCACTTTGCGCACTGGTGAAAAATCCACCTACCGCCAAACTCGTTTGCGACAGGTTGCAAGCGAGGCTTTAGGTCTACTTCCTCGCACAACAGCAAATGAAACAATGGAAATTCTCAATCAATTCATTATTGATGAGAAAACCCTTTCAATTGGATATGCCGATAACAATGGTGGTGTAACCCATCGAATTATTGACCCTATTCGCATTAGCGCAGGCGCTTTAATCGCGCGCGATCATGCAACAGGTGAGGTCCAATCCTTCAGAATCCCACGCATCACTGGCGTGGCACCGCTATAGACTTATCCCATGTTGGCTGCCCTAGAAGCATTAGTTAAGTTGGAATCACCAACTGAAGATCTAGATGCCTGCCGCGATGTTGTTCATTTAGCGAGTGATATAGCAACCAGAATTCTGGGAACTCCTGCAGAAATCCGTGAAGTAAATGGTCGCCCAGTTTTCTGGTGGGGTGCACCTAATCCAGATGTAGTTGTTCTTGCTCATCTAGACACTGTGTGGCCCAAGGGATCTTTTCAACCTTTATGGAGCGTTGAAGGAACAGCGGCTCGCGGTCCAGGAATTCTTGATATGAAAGCTGGTTTTGTTCAAGCGCTATATGCGATGAAGGGAATCACTGGCAGTGCAGCACTAGTTGCAACTACAGATGAAGAGACTGGAAGTTTGACAAGTAAAGAATTTATCAAGGAAATTTCTGCGAAAGCAAAAGCTGTTCTAGTTTTAGAGGCAACACTTAACGGCAAAGTCAAAACTGGCCGCAAGGGAACAGCGATGTATCAAGTCAAAATTCATGGCAAGGCATCACATGCTGGACTTGATCCTGAAAAAGGTGTGAATGCAACAACAGAAATAGCACATGCTGTTTTAGCAATCACAGCGATGCAAAATCCAGAACATGGAACAACTGTTGTTCCCACAACACTTCATGCCGGTAACACAACCAACACAGTCCCAGATTTAGCTATTCTGGATATTGATATCCGCTCCTACTCAATGGATGATCTAAAGCGCGTTGACACCGCTATCAAAGGATTGAAACCCGTTAATGCTGCAGCCCGTTATGAAGTTACAGGTGGATTTAACCGTCCGCCCCTAGAGACAACTTCAACAATGGCTCTCTATGAGCGCGCAGAAAAAGTTGCCAAAGAACTTGGAATGCCACCTCTAGGCCATGCCTCAGTTGGCGGAGCAAGTGATGGAAATTTTGCAGCTGCCGCAGGTGCTCAAGTATTAGACGGCCTTGGAGCAGTTGGCGACGGAGCTCACGCAGCACATGAATGGGTAGACATCAGTACCCTTGAAGATCGCAGCAAGTTATTGCATGCGCTAATAAAGGATTTACTCAATGACTGATGGTCCGCTAATTGTTCAGAGCGATAAAACGCTGCTGCTCGATATCGACCATCCAATGTCTACAGAATGTCGTCGAGCGATTGCACCATTTGCTGAGCTAGAACGATCACCTGAACACATTCACACATACCGATTAACACCACTTGGTTTGTGGAACGCTCGTGCTGCTGGACATGATGCAGAGCAAGTTATCGATACCTTAATCAAATACTCCCGCTACGCAGTCCCCCACTCAATTCTTATTGATGTTGCAGAAACAATGTCTCGCTACGGACGTTTGCGACTTGAGATGGATCCAGTTCATGGCTTAATTCTTATTACAACCGACACAGCAGTTCTTGAAGAAGTAATTAGAGCAAAGAAGATTGCACCATTACTTGGTGCTCGAATTGATGCTGAAACAATTACCGTTTTGCCAAGTCAACGTGGGCAGATAAAGCAATCGCTGTTACGTCTTGGTTGGCCAGCAGAGGATTTTGCCGGCTATGTTGATGGTCAAGCTCACGACATTTCTTTGGTGCAAAAGGATTGGAAAATACGTCCTTATCAAGAACTTGCTGCTGAAGGTTTCTGGCATGGCGGTTCTGGTGTTGTCGTTCTTCCTTGCGGTGCTGGTAAAACAATTGTTGGCGCAGCTGCGATGGCACATGCCAAGGCAACAACATTAATTTTGGTAACAAACACAATTGCCGCGCGTCAATGGCGTGAGGAGTTGCTAAAACGAACAACCTTGAATGAGGATGAAATTGGCGAGTATTCAGGGGCTAAGAAAGAGATTCGCCCTGTAACTATCGCTACATACCAAGTGATGACTAAGAAGAAAAATGGTGTGTACGCCCACCTAGATCTCTTCGATTCATACGACTGGGGCTTGATTATTTATGATGAAGTGCACCTGTTGCCTGCGCCAATCTTTCGTTTCACCGCAGATATTCAATCTCGTCGCCGTTTAGGTCTGACGGCCACATTGGTGCGTGAAGATGGCATGGAAGGTGAAGTTTTTTCACTAATTGGTCCCAAGCGTTTTGATGTGCCTTGGAAAGAAATTGAAGCACAAGGCTATATCGCACCTGCTGAATGTATTGAGGTTCGGGTTAACTTAACTGAAACCGAACGATTGGCCTATGCAACTGCTGAGCCAGAAAACCGATATCGCAGCTGTGCGACAACTCGCACAAAGCGTGATGTTGTTCAAGCTTTAGTAGAAAAGCATGCCGATGATCAGGTGTTAGTAATTGGCCAATACATCGACCAACTTGATGATCTCTCTGAGACTTTAGGTGCACCGCTCATCAAGGGCGAAACACCAATTAAAGAGCGAGAAATGTTGTTTAATCAGTTTAGAACTGGTGAGATTAAGTGTTTAGTAGTTTCAAAAGTTGCTAACTTTTCAATTGATTTACCCGATGCAACAATTGCTATCCAGGTATCTGGTGCATTTGGTAGCCGTCAAGAAGAAGCACAACGCTTAGGACGTATCTTGCGACCAAAGTCAGATGGCCGTGGTGCGAAGTTTTATTCAGTAATTTCTCGAGACACTATCGATCAGGATTTTGCTCAGAATCGTCAACGCTTCTTAGCTGAGCAAGGTTATTCTTACAAAATTATTGACGCTGACGATGTTTTTCAAGGGAAGATCTAAACCGTTCTGGATCTACGCGCCAGAAATCATGGTGTGTCCCATCGATTTGAGTAACAGGGATTTTCTCACCATATAGTTTTTCTAATTCTTCATTTCCATCAATCAGGATCTCTTCAATTTCAAAATTTAGTTCATCCTTCATTGATTGCAAGACCTTTAATGCATCTTCGCAAAGATGGCAACCAGTACGGCCATAAATTGTTATGAGCGTCATGTAGCCACCCTTTCTGACCTGTTAATTCACTTAGAGAATTGGTAATTCCTACCCCTGACCTTAAACCACGCCCAATGCCCTGATAGCGTTGGGCTCATGCTGCGCATCAAGAGATTATGGGCAATCGCCTTTGCCGGCGTGCTTGCTCTTTCCATTCTTTCTGCGCCATCTGCGCCCGCTTTAGCATTTAAACAGATCCCTGCAACTAACTGGGGTTACACATATGCAGGTACAACTCCGACTAGCTCATCTGTTGCAAAGTCAGCACCGGCCAAGAATTTAGAAGCTAAATCAAAATTTATAGTCAAGTACAACAACTTTCCGGATTGGGCAAAAAAAGAGGTCCAGGCTGCAATTGATGTGTGGTCGGCAAACTTTAAATCAACAACTCCTATCACTGTCGATGCATCCTGGGGACGTTCTAGTTCTTGGGGAGTATTAGGAAGTGCGCGTCCCGGAAGTTTCTTCTCAGCATTTTCTGGTGCACCTGATCCCTCACTGTGGTACTCATCGGCTGCAGCGAATGCATTGGCGGGAAAAGATTTAGATAAAGCCAATCCTGAAATAATTATCCAAGTTAACTCTGGCGCAACCTGGAATACTCGTGGAGATGGAGTTCCAACTTCTTCTGAATACGATCTTGAATCTGTTTTCATTCACGAACTTGGACACGGGTTAGGTTTTCTTTCTAACGATGCATACGATCCCTTTTTTGGATTGGGTAGCTTGGATCAACCAACACCATTTGATGCATACCTACAAACCGCAGATGGTCGTCGCTTGGCAGATCTTCCCACTCCTTCGAGAGAGTTAGGTACTGCACTAACCACGTCATTGGTGTGGTCAGGTCCACTTGGAATTAAAGCAAATGGTGGAATTAAGCCAAAGATGTATACGCCGTCTCGTTACCAATCTGGTTCTTCAACGTCACACCTAGATGAAGATACTTTTTCAAAGTCCGGTCTTGATTCAGTTATGACGCCAAGCCTTGATCCGGGTGAAGTTTTTCGCCAACCCGGACCACTTCAATTGGCAATGATGGAAGATATGCGCAACAAGCCACCTGCTGGTATGGCAACTGATCTTCCACAGTCACCACGTAATGTCCAAGCATTCACAGGTGATGCATCTGCTCTGATTTCTTTTGATCCGCCGGTCAATTTGCGCACAGCCCAGATCAGTGAGTACATCGTCAAGAACATTAAAACAGGTGTAGAAAAGAAGTCATTATCTAGCCCAGTATCAATCGCCGGATTAAAGAACGGTACTTCATACACTTTTTCAGTTGTGGCTAAGAATGCATTAGGTGTTTCTGATGCAGTAACAACTAAGGCTGTAATTCCACAAGCAGGCTGGAAGAGCACTGTGTTAGATACTGCAGCTGACGGTAAGAGTGTTGCTAGTACGACCTTTAATGGACAGCCGGCGATTGCCTACACAGACACAAAAAGTGGTGACTTAAAACTTGCAACCTTTAATGGCAAGGTTTGGAAGAAGGTCACTGTTGATGGAGCTGGCGGAAGTAGTGGCCGTACAACGGACACAATTTCTGGCGCTATTTCCATGTGCGTAAATGGCAGTGGAGTAAAACAAACACTCCATATTTTCTACAGTGATTCAACTGAAAAAGATCTCCGCTATGCGACCTTTAACGGAAAAAGCTTTGCAATCGAAGTGGTTGATGGCAATGGTCTCGCAGTTAATGAGTACACAGACCCAATTCGTGTGCGCACATCTAGTGATGTAAGCGTGGCAAATGCATGTGTAGCTACGACAAGTACTGTGCAGGTGTTTTATCGCGATGAAAGCCAAGGAGTTCTTCTGGGTGCTGTAAAGAACAAGAATGCACCATGGAGATATGAACTTCTAGATGGCGATCGTAAAACAGATGGCCGCACAACAGGTGACGTCGGATTCCATTTGCAGGCAATCTTTGATGGCTCAAAAACTTACATTGCATACGATTCCGTAGTTTCGATGAACCAGAAAAAAGAAATTACCTCTGGTGCAATTCGTATTGCTACCCGCACTGGTATCGAACCAACTGGTTGGGCTTATCAAACACTCGATGTCTCAACTGATGAGGCTGCAGTCTTTGGATTTGATGTTGCACTTGCAAAAATAAATGGTGATGTGATGGCCACTTGGTTAGCCGCATCAACTGCGACAGCACCAAAACCTAATCAGGTGCGTTGGACGCTATTGAGTGATCCAGCAAAGATTTCTAGTTTGACTACTGAAAATTTTGGGACACCTGGTGAGTTTCTAACAACTGATGGAAAGACAATTATCTTTAACTGTCAGGAGAGGCTGTGCGCTCTTGATACGAGCAAAAAGGATTTGGGACAAGCTGCAATACGTTTAGTAAGCAGTACCCAAGGCTCTGAACCTACTCAAAGCGCTTGGGTAACTGTTAATAAGATTAAATATCTTCTTGCCACTGTTAATGGCAAGCTTGCACTGCTAAAGCCGTAATTATTACTTCGCGTTACGGCGCTGAATGCGAGTCTTCTTTAGAAGCTTCTTGTGCTTCTTCTTCGCCATGCGCTTGCGTCGCTTTTTAATTACGGAACCCATATGTCACGCTCTCATTTCTAATGTTCGCACTGAGTGTGCGGGGGTTTAGGTTACCGCGGAAGTAGGGTAAAAATCGAAACGGATTCTGTGCTTGTAGTAAGGGCTAAAACTCCAAACTCCTTTGAAATGAGTAGCCCAAGGACTTCTTTCTGCCCTACGGGGCCACTATCGGCTGCAGTTATGAGGCCTTTGGAGTCAAAGGTAAGCAATAACGGTGTTGGTGTCTTTGGATTCCAATTTAGTTGCGCAACTGTTCCTGTGGAAATGAAAAATGCCTGAGTACTGGATGCAGAGAGTGCTGGACCTGTTGAGGCAAAACGATAGGTCCATGATGGCACAAAGGAACTTGAAAACTTTGTAATCGCAGATTCGGTTTTGCCCGCTACTACAACTTCACCAGCAAGAAGTAATGAATTCGATGCGCTATTCCAAATTCGTTTTCCCTTTGCAACCGAACTGCGAACGACAGAAGTAATCTTCAACGACTTTGAAACCTTAACTAAAATACCATCAGTTAATCCGGCAACTTTTTTGCCAGCTAAAGTTTCAGAACTTGACCCGGCAATCGTAAAGCTTCCATCGCCGTGTCTAACAACAGAATCTGCTGTTGTCGATGCAACACCGATCTGCAACAACTTTGAGAACGAACCGGTGGTATCTGCGTTCGCTAGAAAACCCGAATTGCCTTTCTCATTGGCCATGATTCCAACAACAGATGCTCCATTTTTATCCACAGTAATCGCTGTTGGAAATAGCACAGAGCTAGTTGGCAGGGTATTTGTAAACACCAATACACCTGCTGCACTAATCTTCCAAACAGTCACCGCTTGCAAATCACCAATGAATGCTGATGGTGGAATAGCTGCGTTATCCGGATTTAATGGAGTTGTAGTTGCTGCCGGTGGGGTTAATCCGGTTGCTAGTGGTGTTGCACCAGCAACCCAAATATCTCCTACTGAATCAACAGCAGCGGCCGTTGCAATCGATGCTACAGATTGATCTAGGGATAAGTTCCATAATTCTTTGCCCATCCCATCAATTGCGCGGGCATAAGCCTTTGACGCTTTGGTTCCAAAAACAATTATTGATTTACCACTGACTACTGCTCCACTTACTTCATCTGGCGTGCCAATTGTTGTCAACAATTGCATTGGTTTAACGCTGATTTTCTTAGGTGCAGCATGTGAAACTGGAGCGACTAACAGTGAGGCAAATACAACGAATGCTACAAAGCGTTTCACGCTAATTCCTGCGAACGATCGCTAGCCGCCTTCATTGCCTTGGCAACCATAGAGTTGAGATCACTTGATCCAAATGAGGCGAGCGCAGCAGCGGTTGTTCCATTTGGACTTGTCACATTTTCGCGCAGAGTTGTTGCACTCTTGCCTGACTCATCTAATAACTTCGCAGCACCAACAATTGTTTGAACTGTAAGAGTTGTTGCATCTTGCTCACTAAGGCCAAGTTCTTTAGCTCCAGCAACCATTGCCTCAACAAATGCGAAAAAGTAAGCAGGTCCAGAACCACTAGTTGCTGTGACAGCATCTTGTAACTCTTCGGCAACTTCAATTACCTTGCCTGTGGCTGCCAAGAATCCGAGAACAAAGTGCTTGTGTGCAGCTGTGACACCCGCACCCATCGATGCTGCAGCCATGCCGGCACCCACCATGGTCGGTGTATTGGGCATTACGCGGATTACAGGGTTGCCAGTACCTAATCCATTGCTAATAAATGAGATTGTCTTGCCTGCTGCAAAGGTGATTACTACCGCTTCTGGGTTAATGGAACCCTTAATCTCTTCAAGTACGCCCGCCATATCCTGAGGTTTAACTACCAATAACAGAGCATCTGATGCAGCAACATTGCTTGTAAGCGGTGCTTGTTTGATTGAGTACTTTGCAATCAGCTCTGCGCTTCGATCTGCGCGCTTTTCTGAAATTGTGATCAACTCTGGATTAACACCAGATGAAATCAATGCAGCGATCAAGGCTTCGCCCATAATGCCAGCGCCAACAACTGCAACCTTTGATTGCTGATCCATGTAACAAGCCTACCTGTTATGCCTGTAGGCTCTGCGACTATGTCAGAAGTTAAAGCTGGATTTGCGCGTGATTGGGTTGAATTTTTCGACCCAAATGATGCTGAAACTATTTTCAAGTGCGACCTGACCTGGTTGACCTCATACTGGACTTGTATTTATGGCGATGGCTGCCAAGGTGTTTTTAAAAGCCAGCCTAATTCTGGATGTTGCACTGAAGGTGCGATGTATACAGATAAAGCAGATGAAGCGCGCACAGTTAAAGCTGCTGCTTATCTAACTCCTGAAATGTGGCAGTTCTATAACGAAGCACGACCAAAGAAGCCTGGCGGCGAATTACGAATTTCTGAAAAAGATGAAGATGGCGAACGCAAAACACGTCGCGTTGAAGATGGTTGCATCTTCTTAAACCGTAAGGGATATGAAGCAGAAGGTTTTACTGGATCATTTGGTTGCGTACTTCACCACGTTGCACAACGCGATGGAAAGCACTTTGCAGATACAAAGCCTGATGTCTGCTGGCAGTTGCCATTGCGACGTAGTTTTGAAACTCGCGAATATGGTGAGCGCGAATACTCAGTAACAGTAATAGGTGAGTACGAACGCCTTGCATGGGGCGATGGCGGAGAAGATTTTGACTGGTACTGCACAAGTAACAGTGATGCTCACGTTGGAACAGAGCCTGTGTATATCTCAAACAAGTACGAGCTTGAACTGTTGATGGGTAAAGATGCCTATAACGAACTGGCTCGTCTGTGCGATGTGCGTATGGAACACATCCGTGAGTCTGCAGCCCGCAACTTGCCACTATTTATCATTCAGCATCCAGCAACATTGGCTGCCCAGAAGAAATAGTCAGTCCCTTGTCATAGGGTTACCTCATGGCCAAGGTTGAAAAAGATCCATTCCGCTGCACAGAGTGCGGTTGGACATCCCAAAAATGGGTTGGTCGCTGCGGTGAATGCCAAGCATGGGGCGTTGTTGAAGAGATTGCTGCCCCTAAGAAATTATCACTGGTTGCAGGAAATGTAACCGCTAAAGCAACTCCTATTGGAGATGTTGATTTATCTGCAGCCCATGCACGTCCCACAGGTGTTTCAGAGTTAGATCG
>DAIMGQ010000002.1:16353-32646 GCA_036723815.1 Candidatus Planktophila sp. | reverse complement strand
ACGCAATTGTTCTTTTGGATTGCAATATTGGCAGCGACAGTTTTAGTAATATTTGAAGTTTCTTCAGCTGGGTTAGATGCAAAATCTGTTGCATTACTTGGTGTGTTAGCAGCTCTTATTTCGGCATTGCGACCACTTGGAGCAGGTGCTGTTGGAATTGAACCCATGTGGTTTGTTTTGATTCTAAGTGCACGTGTATTCGGAGCATCCTTTGGTTTCCTATTGGGCATTATTTCTATGTTTGCATCAGCATTGTTAACAGGCGGTATTGGTCCTTGGCTTGGTTATCAAATGTTTGCCGCAGCTTGGATTGGAATGGCTGCAGGAGTATTGCCCAAGAGAGTTGGCGGCAAGGGTGAGATTGCAATGCTGCTTGTATTTGGTGCGCTAGCTGCAGGTGCTTTCGGAATACTTATGGACCTGCAATTTTGGCCATGGGCACTTGGTAGCAATACTCAACTCTCATACATTCCCGGTGGTTCAATTTCTGAGAACTTAAGCCGATTCATCACCTTTCACTTTGCAAGTGCGATGGCGTGGGACATCCCTAGAGCGATCTTTACCTGCGTATTAATTGGTTTTACCGGACCTTCTGTTCTTTCTGCACTGCGCCGCACATATACCCGTGCGGCCTTTTCAACTCCGGTTGTATTTAGCGAACGCGTGAAGTAACAAACGGCAGTTTTACAACTTCGGCTTGTGATTCGCGCCCTCTAACATCAACAGTTAATTGATCTCCCACAACAACATGTTTTGATACCAAAGCCAAGGCAATTCCGTGCTTTAGAGATGGTGAGAAGGTTCCGCTAGTAACTTCGCCAACCACTTCACCTTGAGAGTTTTTCACACTCATTCCGGCACGAGGGATGCCTCGATCTAGTGATTTGATAGCAACACTTTTGCGCTCCACCGCGCCATTTTTTTGCGAGGCCAATACATCTGAACCGATAAAGGATTCCTTCTTCCAGCCAACCGCCCATGAGGCACTTGCTTCAACTGGAGAAATTGCCAAAGATAATTCATGTCCGTGTAATGGATAGCCCATCTCGGTGCGCAAAGTATCACGAGCTCCAAGACCACAAATTAATCCATCAAGAGGGGCAATAGCTGCAACTAGAGCGTCCCAGACCGCGGTTGCATCTTTTGTGTGAGGCAGCAATTCATAGCCAAGTTCACCTGTATATCCGGTACGACACAAAATTACATCTGCGCCAGCAATAGATACGTGTGCAAATGCCATGTAATCAATATCAGTGCTTATTCCCAGTGCTTCTAAAACTTTAGGAGCTAATGGACCCTGAACCGCTAGCACTGCGTAATCATTATGCAGGTTTGTAACTGTGATTCCAGCTGGTGCTTGCTTTTGCAATACCGCGACAACATCTGTTGTGTTGGAAGCGTTTGGAACAAGGAAAAAATCTGTCTCGCTGTTTCGATAAGCGATAAGGTCATCGACTACCCCACCTTGTGGCGTGCACAGCAGGGTGTATTGAGCAGAACCATCTGCGATCTTTGTCAGATCATTTGTGAGGCATTGATTTAAAAACTCGAGAGCGCCTTCACCTTTGACTGAGGCTTTGCCCAAGTGGGACACATCAAAGATTCCCACGCGCTCTCGCACAGCAGCATGCTCGGCTAATACACCTGCCCCGGGATACTCAATCGGCATCATCCAACCACCAAAATCAGCCATCTTGGCGTTGAGGTCTAGATGCTTTTGATTCAGCGGTGAAGTCTTCATTGCACAAACCTACCAATACATCTATTAGGCTTCATCTTATGAGCACATTAAAGATTTCAGATGGCGTCGTAAAAGATGAGGTTTTGGTTTTAGGACTCACCTCGACAAATTCAAAGGGCGGCATCGCTATTGAAGCTGGCGACATGGCCATCGATACCAAGACAATTCTTTCGCAGCTGGTTGATATGGGCGCCACCGGAAAGGTCGATGAAGTTACGAAACTTCCTGGCTCCCATGTGCGCCTGATTGTCTTCACAGGTCTTGGAAAGAAATCGGCAACCTACACGCATGAGACTTTGCGCAGAGCTGCCGGTAGTGCATCTCGCGCACTAGCCGGAAACTCTGCAGCAACATTTTCATTGCCTGCAAAGAGTTTGGCTGAAGTTGCTGCCGTTGCAGAAGGCGCAGCCCTTGGTGCTTATTCATTTACCGAATTTCGTGGCTCGACTAAAGATGATCACAAAGCTCCATTAAAAACGATAACCGTGCATTCAAAGTTGGCATCATCTGCCGAAGCAAAGGCAGCGGTAGTTCGCGCAACAATTATTGCTAAATACACCTATCTGGTTCGCGATCTGATCAATACTCCCCCAAGTCACTTAACTCCAGATTCATTCACCAAGAAATTAGCTGCAGTTGTTAAATCTGCAGGGGGTGCGAAGTCTGGTTTGAAAATCGAGATTTGGGATGAGAAGCAACTTAAGGCACAAGGCTTCGGTGGAATTATTGGCGTTGGTCAAGGATCTGCTAATCCGCCACGTCTACTTCATATTTCTTATACGCCGAAAGGTAAAGTTGCAAAGCGCTATGCCTTCGTTGGTAAAGGAATTACCTTTGATACTGGAGGTTTGGCACTAAAGCCCGCACTCGGTATGGAAGCAATGAAATCTGACATGAGTGGTGCTGCAGCTGTTAGCGCCGCCGTTGTGGCAATTGCAGAGTTAAAGTTAAATGTTGCCATTGAGTCCTGGGCACCACTTGCTGAAAACATGCCAAGTGACACGGCAACTCGTCCATCTGACATCATCACTATCTTTGGTGGCAAAACCGTAGAGGTTCTAAACCCTGATGCTGAAGGTCGCCTAGTTCTAGCCGATGGCTTAATGAAGGCACAAAGCTCAAAGAATAAGTTGGATGGAATTATCGATGTTGCGACATTGACTGGAGCCCAAGTTGTGGCACTTGGAACTCGCACAAGTGCGGTCATGACAAACAACCAAGAGTTCAGTGATGATTTCTTAGCTGTCGCCGCTCGATGTGGTGAACAGTTCTGGCCTATGCCCTTGCCAGAAGAGCTCCGTGCCTCATTGGATTCACCGGTGGCAGATCTTGCAAACATCGGAGATCGCATGGGTGGCATGTTGGTTGCTGGTCTTTTCTTGAAGGACTTCGTAAACCCAGAACTTCCTTGGCTCCATCTTGATATTGCAGGACCTGCTTATAACGAGGCCAAGCCCCACGGATACACCCCGGTTGGTGGAACAGGGATAGCCCTCCGCTCACTTGTGACTTTGGCCGAACAAGCCTAAATCTGCCCGTATCCATTTAGAGGTTTGAGCCTCTTTGAGGCAGGATAGGCACCTAGCCCGCATGGGCCTTTGAGAGGAGCTGTTCATTGTCTCAATTTGATCTTGTCATCCTTGGTGGTGGCAGCGGGGGTTATGCCGCAGCGTTACGCGGCTCGCAATTGGGGCTTTCAGTAGCCCTGATCGAAGCAGACAAAGTCGGCGGCACATGTTTGCACCGTGGTTGCATTCCAACCAAGGCACTTCTTCACTCAGCTGAAATCGCAGATGGTGCGCGAGATGGCGCACACTTTGGCGTGAAATCAACTTTTGATGGCATCGACATGGCTGGCGTTAATTCATACAAAGATGGCGTGATCAATAAGTTGTATAAAGGTTTGTCAGGTTTAGTTAAGTCCCGTGGTGTTACCTTTATTGAAGGCCACGGAAAATTAGTAGCAAAAGACACCGTTGAAGTTAACGGTACTCGCTACACAGGCAAGAACGTCATTCTCGCGACTGGCTCATATGCGAAAACTTTGCCAGGACTAGAAATTGATGGCGAAAAGATAATCACCTCAGATCACGGTACTAAGTTGAACTATGTTCCAAAGAGCGTCATTGTTTTGGGCGGCGGAGTTATCGGCTGCGAATTTGCTTCAGTATGGAAATCATTTGGTTCTGAGGTAACAATCATCGAAGGCTTGCCACACTTGATCGCACTAGAAGATGAATCATCCAGTAAGCAACTTGAGCGCGCGTTTCGTAAGCGTGGAATCAACTTTGAATTAGGTGTGCGATTCCAGTCTGCTGTTAAAACTGCAGATGGGGTTACTGTCACTTTAGAAGATGGAAAGACATTTAGCGCTGAGCTCTTGATGGTCTCAGTTGGGCGTGGTCCCGTCTCTGCCAACCTCGGCTATGAGGAACAGGGAATTTCAATGGATCGCGGTTATGTTCTAGTTGATGACAAGTGCCGCACTAACGTTCCAGGAATCTGGGCTGTTGGCGACTTGATCCCTACACTGCAATTAGCTCACGTTGGTTTTGCTGAAGGAATCTTGGTTGCAGAGGAGATTGCAGGCTTAAATCCACGCGCAATTAATTACGATGGAATTCCACGCGTTACCTACTCAGACCCAGAAGTTGCATCAGTTGGATTAACCACAGCAGAGGCCAAAAAGCGTGGCCATGATGTTGTTGAACTTTCTTATGATTTAGCTGGTAACGGTAAAGCACAGATCCTTAACACAGCAGGATCAATCAAACTCATTGCGCAAAAAGATGGACCAATCTTAGGAATTCACATGGTTGGTGCACGAGTTGGCGAACTATTAGCTGAAGCAGAATTAATTTATAACTGGGAGGCACGTGCAAGTGATGTGGCTCCTTTGATCCATGCACACCCAACACTGTCAGAGGCAATGGGCGAAGCTCATATGGCACTTGCAGGCAAACCGCTTCACGCACACGGATAACCAAGGAGAAAACAGATGACATTTTCAGTAACGATGCCAGCACTTGGCGAAAGCGTTAGCGAAGGCACAGTCACTCGTTGGTTAAAAGCCGAAGGTGATCATGTAAACGTCGATGAACCACTCCTAGAAGTATCAACCGACAAAGTTGATACAGAGATCCCTTCACCAGTTGCTGGAACGCTACAAAAGATTGTTGTTCAAGTTGATCAAACTGTTCCTGTAGGAGCAGAGCTTGCGATTATTGCTGATGGCGCCACAGCGCCAGCACCTGTTGCCGCAGCTCCAGTTGCTGCCCCAGTTGTTCCGACTCCTGCACCAGCACCAGTTGCTGCTGCACCTGTAACTCCACCACCTGCACCTGCTGCTCCCGCACCATCTGGTGCCGGAACAGTAATCACCATGCCAGCACTGGGTGAAAGTGTTTCTGAAGGAACGGTTACCCGTTGGTTAAAAAACGTTGGTGACTCAGTTGCAGTAGATGAAGCGCTACTAGAAGTTTCAACTGACAAAGTTGATACAGAGATCCCTTCACCTGTTGCTGGAACTCTTCTTGCTATTGATGTTGCAGTTGATACAACTGTTCCAGTTGGCGCTCGACTTGGATTAATCGGAGCTGCTAATGGCTCAGCTGCAGCACCTGCACCAGCTGTTGCCGCTCCCGCTCCTGTTACACCACCTCCTGCACCAGTTATTGCACCACCAGTTGCGGTAGCGCCCGTAACTCCTCCACCTGCACCAGTTGCATCAGCACCTGTTTCACAACCAGCAGATGCATATGTGACTCCCCTAGTTCGCAAACTCGCATCAGAGCTCGGCGTGAATCTCGCACAAGTTACTGGCACAGGAATCGGCGGTCGAATTCGTCGTGAAGATGTTGAAGCACTAGCTCGCCCTGCAGCAGCGGTTACTGCATCAGCACCTGTTGCATCTGCACCAAGCGCGCCAAGACCAGCAGTTGTTGCCGTATCTCCACTTCGTGGAACAACCGTAACTATGTCTCGTCTTCGTAAAGTTATCGCAGCACGAATGGTCGAATCACTTCAGGTCAGCGCGCAATTAACTACAGTTATTGAAGTTGACGTCACAAAGATTGCACGTCTTCGTGATCGCTCAAAGGCAAGTTTTGAAGCACGTGAAGGCGTAAAGCTCTCTTTCCTTCCATTCTTTGCAGTCGCTGTGTGTGAAGCACTTAAGCAACACCCGGTTCTAAATTCCTCAGTTGAAGGCGACCAGATTACTTATCACGGCGCAGAACACCTTGGTGTTGCAGTTGATACAGAGCGAGGATTGCTTGTTCCTGTAATTGCTAACGCTGGAGATCTGAACATGGGTGGCATTGCTCGCAAGATCGCAGATCTTGCTGCTCGCACACGCGATAATAAGGTGACTCCTGATGAGCTAGGCGGCGGAACATTTACTCTTACAAACACCGGAAGCCGCGGAGCACTATTTGATACACCAATCATCAATCAACCACAGGTAGCAATCCTTGGGTTAGGCGCGGTAGTTAAGCGTCCAATGGTTGTGCGCGGTGAAGATGGTGGAGAAACGATTGCAATTCGTTCCATGGTTTACCTAGGACTTTCATACGACCACCGTGTCGTCGATGGCGCAGATGCTGCACGTTTCCTAGTAACTCTTAAAGAGCGCCTTGAGGGTGGAGCCTTCGAGTCAGATCTAGGACTGTAAGTCAGCTATGACAGTTCCGCAACGCATTGCGATCACGGGTGCCTCAGGACTAATCGGTACCGCACTTGTTGGTCATCTAAAGAGCGAAGGTCACACAGTTCAACGTCTAGTGCGCCGCGCACCAGTTGCTGCCGATGAAGTGCAGTGGGATCCACAAACTGGCGTTGTAGACCTAGAACCACTTCGTGGGGTTGATGCAATTATTCACCTCGCAGGCGTTGGTGTTGGCGACAAGCGATGGAATAAAAAGTACAAGAGCGAAATTCTAAACTCTAGATTGCTAGGAACAACTGCTATTGCGAACGCTGTTGCAGAGTTAAAGCCACAGGTATTTATCTCAGCCTCTGCTATTGGTTGGTATGGCGAGAGTGGAAATCGTGCAGTCGTTGAAACTGATCGTGCTGGAGATGATTTCTTGGCTGCTGTTTGTCGCGAGTGGGAAGCTGCCGCAGACCTTGCCGGCGAAGTTCGCACAGTAAAGATACGTACTGGTTTGGTACTTGACCCAACAGGTGGCGCACTAGGCAAGATGCTTCCATTATTTCGTTTAGGTCTAGGTGGAAAGTTGGGTAATGGAAAGCAATGGTGGTCTTGGATTACTTTGCACGATCAAATCAGAGCAATTGTTTTTGCCTTAGAAAATCCAATTTCAGGACCAGTGAACGTAACTGCTCCTAATCCTGTTACTAACCAAGAATTTACATCAGCGTTAGCACGCGCAATGCACCGTCCCGCACTCTTTCCCGCACCAGCTATCGCACTAAAGATTGTCTTGGGTGGTTTTTCTTCGGAAATTCTCGGATCTAAACGAGTTATTCCTCATGTATTGCAAGAAGCTGGCTTTACTTGGGATTACCCGCATATTTCAGAAGCACTCGCACAACTAGTCGAGGATTAATCCAGCCGCAAGGCGCCCTGAGAATAAAGCACCTTGCTGTGATGGAACTGTTCGGTGGTCACCAGCAACATAGTGGTGATCGTTAATTTTCATACTTTGTGACAATGCTCGGCCCACGTTGTGAATGGGTAGAGCGGCCGGAATTTCATACTTGGCGATGAACTGCCATTCGTGAGTACTGGTCCCCCACAAAATTGCTAGATGGCGTCGCACATCAGATTCAGTCACATTTAAATCAGTTGTTGTTGAAATCAAATGCTGACCAAAAGGTGCATAACTCGAAGAAATATCTGACATAACAACAGAATTAATAATGGGTCCGCGCCTTTGACCATCGAGAATTAAGCGACCATTTCCTGATGGATTTTCGGAAACAGCGTGATACCAGGTTATGCAGCCAGCCATACGGGGTACTTCTGTTAGGCCAAGTAGTTGCGTAGCAGTTGTTGCATCCGTTGCGATGAGAATTTTGTTGGCGGTATATGTCCCGTCGTTGGTGTGTACTGCTGTTTGATCTATTCCATCGACTCTAGTGTTATAGACAATCTTGCTTACTCGCTTTGCAAGTGCCTTAGGTAGTTCACTAACACCATTTCGTGGGACACCGGGCTTTCCATTTACGAAACTCTTGATAATCGAATGTCCATATAAAGCGTCAACGTTGTCTGGATCAGTTAAGAAAACACCGTGCAAGAAAGGACGCAAGACTCTTTCATAACATGTGCCAGTGCCGCGCAGGGCTTGTCCGATCGACTGTCCTGGTTTAGGACGACCCGCAATAAATCTTAAAAGCGCTATCTTTTCAGGGATAGTGCCAGTTGCGTTATCTAAAGCAGCCCACGGCACCTGACGCGGATCACCAATTACATGGCGACGATTTCCCAAGCTCACCTCAATAACTCTAGGAGCTTCAATGAAATCCAACTCCTTGATCACGTTGAGCTCTTGTAAGGCCGGGTACTTCGCATTTATCAGTTGAAAACCACGATCACAAATGAACCCATCAATAACATCACTTGCTACTCGACCACCGGCGCGATCAGATGATTCAATGACCGTTACATCAACACCTGAAGCTTCCAAATAAATAGCTGCATTAAGTCCAGCTAGTCCCGCACCAACTACTAGAACTTCAGAATGCACGGGTACCGACTTCTCGAGCTTGATCAATTATTGAAGCAACCAATAAGGCATCTTCATTTGAAACTGGCCACGGAGCACCTGTAGTAATCGCTAACTCAACACTCTTATAGAAATGGCCGTAGTTGCCCGGAATCGATTCAATCTCTTCGACCACATCTCCACGATGTAGGAATGCTTGTGAGGCAGTTGGATATGTCCATGTTCCATTTTCTGGGAACTTGCCTGAACGCAAGAGTGCTTCCTGTGGATCTAATTCATTTATTACCAGCGCTCCCTTTGTGCCTAAAATACGAATACGTGGGCCAGGGGCACCAACTACGGCGCTTGCTGAAAGGTATGACATCACACCACGCTCGTGCTGTAGAACTAAGACCGAGTCATCATCTGCTCCCCCACGCAGTGAGCGAACACTGGCAGTAATAAGTTTGGCCGGACCAAACCAATCGATGGCAGTTGAAATCAAATGAGGTTGTAGATCCAATAGTTGGCCACCACCATCGGATGCAGACATATTCTCTCGCCAGGATGTCACATTCACCTCTGGACGAAATCTTTCAAATCGTGAATCGATTCTATGTACATCGCCAAGTACTCCACTTGCCAAAACTTTCTTGATAGTGAGCGCATCACTATCCCACCGACGATTAAAAAAAGTTGTTACCCCAACACCAGCATCATTACCCGCATCAATAATTTCTTTAGTTTCAATAAAGGTGCGCCCCATTGGCTTGTCAATGACAACTGGGATTCCTGCCTCTATCGCAGCCACAGCATGCTGGGCATGTACCAAGTTGGCCGATGCAACGACCACAAGATCGAGCTTTTGAGCAACTAATTCTTCGATAGTTGCAACAACCGTGGTGTTAGGAAAATCTGAAAGCGCATGTGCTGAGCGTTCTGGATTTCTGGTTTGAATTGCAACAACTTCAAAGCCACAGCCCTTTAGTAAGGGTGCGTGAAAGTATCGCCCGGCTAATCCATAGCCTGCGATACCAACACGTAAACTCATGCTAACTATTCTGTAACTTAGAAGGCCACCAGACTTTTCCACCAATATCGTGGACAAGTGCGGGTACCAAAATTGTGCGAACAATCAATGTATCTAGCAGAACACCGAATGCAACGGCAAAACCGAGTTCAGCTAAGAACACAAGTGGTAGTACACCGAGAACTCCAAATGTTGCAGCTAAAACAATACCTGCTGAAGTAATCACACCACCTGTGACAGTTAGACCCTTGATAACTCCGGCACGAGTTCCAATCTTGGCACTTTCTTCTCGCACGCGAGTCATTAAGAAAATGTTGTAATCAATACCTAGTGCCACCAAGAAAATGAAGGCAAATAGTGGGAATGAGGTGTCAGCCCCCTTGAACCCAAAAATGTGTTCAAAGACAAGCTGACATGCTCCTAATGTTGCAAAGAAGGATAAAACAACGGTTCCCAAAAGAAGGGCCGCCGACAAAATACTGCGCAACAAAAGGCCGAGAATTATCGTAATCAGAACCAAAACAATCGGGATAATGGTTCGGTTGTCTCGATTAGCCGATACATCTGTGTCATAGGCGACGGCAGTACTACCACCAACAAGAATATCTGGATCAATAGCATGAACCGCTTCGCGAATGACCGGAATGATTTTTCGCGCTTCTACTGAGTCAGGATTAAGTGAAAGAGTGGCATTTAAAACAACTTTGCCCTCAATGACCTTCACCTCTGAAAGAGGCTGACCAGGAATTGGTGGGCTCATGCGCATTGGTTCAACTGATGAAACACCTTCAACCTTTTTCAGAGCTGCTGAAACTGGATCAACAAGTGCTGCTGGAATGATCACTTCTGTTGGCTGACCTGATCCTCCAGGGAAGTGCTCCGCCAATCGCTCAAGACCAATAACAGAATCTGGGCGCTGCGTGAATGCATCAGCTGTTGATAGGCCCCTGGCATTGAGAGTTGTTGAGAAACCAGCCAAAATCGACAGCACAATTGCAGTGAGAATCCAGAGCTTGCGAGGACGCTTCTCAACTGCTGAACCGATCTTTGCCCACGTGCCAGTAAGTTGAGAATTAACATCGTCATTTCTTGGAATACGTGGCCAGAAAACCCAACGTCCAAAGGCAATTAAAAGTGCTGGCAATAATGTAAGAATCACAATCACTGCTGCTGCAATACCGATGGCTCCAACTGGTCCTAATCCTCTGTTTCCAGAAAGATCGCTGAGCAACAAAACCAATAATGCAGAAATTACTGTTGCACCAGATGCGACGATGGGTTCAAAGACACCTTTGAGGGCAGCCTTCATAGCCTGTGCTGGATAGTCATGATGATGCAACTCTTCTCGATATCGAGAAATCAAGAGCAGTGCGTAATCTGTTGCCGCGCCAAGTACCAATACTGAAAGAATTCCTTGAGACTGTCCGTTAAGGTCAATCACATTGTTTTTAGTCAGTAGATACACAAGTCCACCAGCAGTAGATAATGCAATCACCGCTGAAAACAAAGGCAAAATCCACAGAATTGGAGATCGGTAAACCACGATCAAGATAAGTGCCACGACGCCTAATGTGGTGAGAAGTAGCGACGAGTCAATTCCTCCAAAAGCACCAAACAAATCTCCAAGGAGCGCACCAATTCCAGTCACGTTTGAAGTAAGTCCAACACTTTTTGCGAAAATAGCTGAATCTTCACGAAGCGTTTCAATTACTTCTGGCAGGGCAGGTTTGTTGTTTGGCAATAAGTCCGTAGCAATTTCAGATTTAAATGGAAGATTTACCAATAGAGCTTTGCCATCTTCAGAAGGGAAAGCAAATATCTGCTCACCTTCAGTTAAGTACTTTGAAATCGGAACATCTGTTCCAATAATCTTCTCTGAACCAAGTTTTGCCAGGTGAGCGTTTAATGTTGCAATCTTTGATTCATCTACTTCTCCAAGATATAAAACTAAGGTTGGAATGTTCTGACTTTGGTCTGCATTGAACTTCTCAATTATCTTCGCTGCCTGAGTTGATTCAGCGCTGTCAGGCAAGAACGCCGAATTGTCATTTTCTTGAACAGTTGAAAGCTTGCCAAAAAGGGGCCCAAAAACACCGCTTGCGCCAAACCAAAGGAAAATAACAATGAGGGCATAGGCAAGTGGGCGGCGACTCTTCTTAATGGATGTGGAGGACACAGTGTGAGACCTTTCAACCTAGAATTGGTAAGAACCCAAGCCTACCTTTAGGCTGTCTCTGTGCCCGTACTTGAGACTCCATCCAACGCGAACATCACACTTTCGCGCCATGGATTAGTTGATTATCAAAAGGCCTGGGATCTTCAGCGAACAATTCATGAAGAAGTTGCCTCTGGTTCACGCCCGAACACTTTGCTTTTGTTAGAGCACCCTTCCGTTTACACAGCAGGTCGCCGAACCGATGTTTCCGAGCGCCCCACTGATGGAACTCCCGTCATTGATGTCGACCGTGGAGGCCGAATCACATGGCATGGTCCTGGACAGATCGTTGGATACCCAATTGTGAAATTGCAAAAGCCAACAGAGTTAGTTGGTTTTGTTCGAGAAATAGAGGCAGGACTAATTCAGGTGTGTGCAGATTTAGGAATTACTGCCGTTCGAGTCGATGGTCGTTCTGGTGTTTGGATCCAAGATGCTCAGGGTGATCGCAAAATCGCTGCCATAGGTATTCGTGTGGCAAAGGGTGTGACTATGCATGGTTTTGCACTCAACGTTAATCCTGACCTAGCAGCCTTTAGGCAGATCGTGCCCTGTGGAATAGCAGATGCAGATGTAACATCACTTGAAATCGAACTAGCTCGCTCAATTACTATTGATGAAGTTGCACCTCTAGTAGAGCGACATGTTTTTGAATCATTGAAAAAGGTGAGCGCATGACCATGGCACCTGAAGGACGCAAACTGCTTCGTATCGAAGCTCGTAATGCCGAAACTCCAATCGAGCGAAAGCCAGAATGGATTAAGACCCGTGCCAACATGGGTCCGGAATACACACGTTTACATAGCCTTGTAAAGACCGAGGGTCTGCACACTGTTTGCCAGGAAGCAGCTTGTCCTAACATCTTTGAATGTTGGGAAGATAAGGAAGCAACCTTCTTGATCGGTGGAGATCGCTGTACTCGTCGTTGCGATTTTTGCAACATTGATACAGGAAAGCCGTTAGCAATTGATCGTGCAGAGCCTTTCAAGGTTGCAATGTCTGTTAAGACAATGGGTCTTCGCTACGCCACGATCACCGGGGTTACCCGCGATGATCTTGAAGATGAAGGATCCTGGCTCTATGCCGAAACAATTCGGAAAGTCCACGAGTTAAACCCAGGTACTGGTGTTGAAATGTTGGCTCCAGACTTCAACGCAAACCCTGATTTGCTTAACCCAATCTTTGAAACCAGACCAGAAGTTTTTGCTCATAACCTTGAAACAGTTCCTCGTATTTTCAAGCAAATACGCCCAGCCTTTACCTATGAGAAGTCATTACGCGTATTGAGAATGTCTCAGGATTTCGGCTTGATCACAAAATCTAACCTGATTCTTGGACTTGGCGAAACACGTGAAGAGGTATCGCAAGCACTTGTGGACCTACACAGCGCCGGCTGCGATCTGATCACGATTACGCAGTACCTACGCCCGACAAATAAGCACCACCCGGTCGAGCGTTGGGTCAAGCCACAGGAATTCGTTGAGCTCGCACAAGAAGCAGAAGAAATAGGTTTCTTGGGTGTTATGAGTGGACCACTTGTTCGCTCTTCTTATCGTGCCGGTCGTTTATATAAGCAGGCCATGGAAAAGAAGTTGGCTCGTGGCTGATCTGGTTTATCCCCCAGTAATTGTTCTTGTTAAGTCCTTCTGGAAATACATCGGATTTAACTTTGATTTCCAAGGTCAAGACCACGTTCCTCGCAAAGGTGGTGCAATCCTTGCGATTAATCACACAAGTTATTTAGATTTTGCTTTAGCTGGCACTGCGGCCTTGCCTGCCAAACGTTATGTGCGCTTTATGGCAAAGAAAGAGTTGTTTGATAACAGAATCGCTGGGCCATTACTTCGCGGAATGCACCACATCAATGTTGACCGAAGCAACGGCTCTGCATCTTTTGTTGCTGCGCTACGCGCACTAAAGTCTGGTGAAATTATTGGCATTTTTCCTGAAGGAACAATTTCAACAAGCTTTGAAATCAAGGGATTAAAATCCGGCGCAGTACGTCTTGCAATGGGTGCTGGTGTGCCCTTGATTCCTACAATCGTGTGGGGTGGCCAGCGCGTCTACACCAAAGGTGTTAAGCCGAATTTGAAGAGAGGCAAAATCCCTGTCTCGGTATCCTTCGGTGAGCCAATTACATATTCTCGCGAGACTGATGTTGAGGTCGCTGAGGCGCATCTGCGCGAAGTAATGATCCAGATGTTGCGTGATGTCCAAGAGAAATACCCTGATAGCCACGTGGGCCAGCGTTGGGCACCGCTTCGCCTTGGTGGAACTGCTCCTGCCCCACTAAACTAACAATATGTTTAAGAGAAAAGCTAAAGAAAAGAAGATCAAGACTCCTCGTTTTCAAACCTTCCGTGATGCGTACAAGGTCACCAAACAAGTAAAGCCGTGGATCCCAGCAGCATTGATTGGGATTTTCCTTGCCATTTGGGGTGTCGGTATCGCCATTGGTGCATCTCTTGATCATCCCTTCTACTTTGCATTTATCTCCTTTCCTCTCGCAGCCCTTCTGACACTTTTGTTTTTCACACGCCAAGCAGGAGCTGCTGCCTACTCTGCAATTGATGGACAAATAGGAGCAGGTGCGAGCGTGTTGATGGCTATCCGCAAAGGATGGACTACGACTCCAGCAGTTGCTGTTGCACGTAATCAAGACATGGTGCATCGCAGTGTTGGTCGTGCAGGCATAGTCCTAACTGGTGAAGGATCCCAATCTGTTCGACAGATGATGGCTGATGAAAAGAAAAAGGCTGAGCGATTTGCGCCAGGTGTTCCAGTTATTGAAATTCTTGTGGGAAACGAAGATGGTCGAATTCCAATTCAAAAACTGCAACGTCATATGCGACGCTTGCCAAAGAAGTTATCTGCTCACCAAATGCGTGAAGTGCGTGCCCGTTTAAAGGCTGTTGGCGGAATGTCTATGCCAATTCCGAAGGGTCCAATGCCTACTCGTGCTCCAAAAATTCGCTAACTTCTAGTTAGAACCGAACCACTAAATCGCTCGTGCATTCCTCTGCCATTTTCATCAAAAGTGATTGCAAAAATAACGCTCACTAGAAGTGCAGATCTGATCAACGCTGCCAAAGGTGAGATCGCTCCCCCATCGGCGAATCGGACGATTCGAATTCCAAAAATTCTGTGCCCCAACGTTGCCCCTTGAAGGGTAGAGAGAATCAAGATCTCGGCAAAGAACAAACCAAGAACGCTCAGGGATCGATTGGGAGCCATGGCACCTAGCCCACCTGTTGAGGCAGCCACGATGAAATAACAGGCTAGCCAGTCCACCATTAAGGCTGCCATCCGCCTGCCTAGGCTGACTCGAACGAAGTTAAAGCTCACATGGCAAGGGTAACTGGCAAACGGCCCAGACGTAACATGGATTTAACAAGCGGGTTATGCCAATTTCACTCTATGGACCTAGGGTTCAACTACTCAAAGCGCGCAAGGCTCAATGATGAGAGATTTAGCGCATCACATGTGAAATTGGGAGAAGCATGTTTAAGAACGCAGCAGAAATCTTTGCATACATTAAGAAAGAGGATGTCAAGCTTGTCGACGTTCGCTTTACCGATCTACCTGGCATTCAGCATCACTTCAACGTTCCAGTTGAGTCATTTGATGAAGCTGTCTTTACAGATGGCCTAATGTTTGATGGTTCGTCTATTCGCGGATTCCAAACAATTAACGAATCAGATATGAAGCTCTTGCCGGTACCAGGATCTGCCTACATTGATCCTTACCGCAAGGAAAAAACCCTCATTATTATTTTCTCGGTACACAATCCCGTAGATAACACCCCATACAGCCGTGATCCCCGTGGAGTGGTTGCACGGGCTGTTGATTACATGCGCTCACTTGGTATTGCTGACACAGCATTCTTTGCACCGGAAGCAGAGTTCTATGTTTTCGATAGCGTACGTTTCAAAACAACAATTAATTCGGCTGTTCACGAAATCGAATCATACGAGGGCGCTTGGAACACTGGCGTTGAATACGATGCTGATGGAACACCTAACCGTGGATACCGCACACGCGTAAAGGGCGGTTACTTCCCAGTCTCACCAACAGATCAATTCGCTGATCTTCGCGATGAAATGGTGATGCAACTTGGCAAGGTTGGACTACTTGTTGAGCGCGCACACCATGAAGTTGGCACAGCCGGTCAAATGGAAATCAACTACCGGTTCACAGACATTCTTAGCGCAGGCGATGATGTAATGAAGTTCAAGTACGTCATTCGTAATACTGCCTGGCAAGGTGGAAAGACTGCAACCTTTATGCCAAAGCCTCTTTTCGGAGATAACGGTTCAGGTATGCACGTGCACCAATCACTATGGAAAGATGGAAAGCCACTGTTCTTCGAAGCAGGCACATACGGCGATCTTTCAGACATGGCACGTTGGTATATCGGCGGTCTGCTAAAGCACGCACCATCACTACTTGCATTTACAAACCCAACAGTTAACTCATACCGTCGCTTGGTTCCAGGCTATGAAGCACCTGTAAACCTTGTGTACTCAGCACGTAACCGCTCAGCTTGTATCCGTATCCCAATTACAGGATCCAATCCAAAGGCAAAGCGCATTGAGTTCCGTTGCCCAGATCCATCATCAAACCCATACCTAGCATT
>DAIMGQ010000002.1:11722-16253 GCA_036723815.1 Candidatus Planktophila sp. | reverse complement strand
AAGCGTAAGGAAGAAGTTGACTACGTTCGACTACGTCCACACCCAGCAGAGTTTGAGCTCTACTACGACATCTAAGAAATCCGTTAACACAAAGCCCGCCCCTTAAAAAGGCGGGCTTTGTTATGTCTAGTTCCAGTAGATTGAGCCCATGTTCATCGATGTGCTGATCGCAATCTTTTTCTTCCTAATCGGCCTTGAAATTAAACATGGGCTAAAGGATGTTAAGTCTGCGATTGTTCCAATAGTTGCAGCACTTGGTGGAATGATCTTTCCCGCACTCATCTTTCTTGCCTTAAATCCCGGTTCGCATGTTTGGGCCACCGCTATGCCAACTGATATCGCTTTAGCCATCGGTGTGTTGGCATTGCTTGGAAAGCGAGTCCAACCACAAGTGCGCATTTTCTTGCTCACCTTGGCCATAGCTGATGATTTGTTCTCACTTGTAGTACTGGGTGTCTTTTATGGAGATGACCTGCACCCGGAACAGGCTCTTGTCACATTAGGCACAGCGGCCCTAGGTGCACTTCTTCCATTAACGAAATCGCAATTGAACACAGCGATCAAAGTTCTATCGCCAATTTCAACCTATTTCATCGTCCCTGTGATAATTGCCGTAAACATTCCATTGGATGTTGACCTATCCAGTTTTACCTCTCAAACAACAATTGCTTTAGTACTTGCTCGCGGTCTTGGAAAAATCGTGGGTATTGCACTCTTTGCCTGGATCGCAATCAAACTTGGAGCTAAAACTCATTTGCGCATCAAGGAAATCGCCGGCATCGGTGCCTTGGCTGGAATGGGTATGACCGTTTCGCTCGTAATTGCCGAGATCGCGGCAAAGAGTGAAACAGAGCTCAACGATGTTCGCCTGGGATTGTTTATCTCAGCAATCCTTTCCGGCCTAGTTGGCTACATCTGGCTTAGATGGACTCCTGCATTGAAATAGTTTTTCTGGCCAGCAACATGTGACCGAGAAATCCGATTAGCAGCGCAAGAATAACTCCGATATTGGAGTATGCCCATGGGCCTTCTTTCCCTCCGATAGCACCAAGGAAATATCCCTGCCACGATAACCACGACGCAAAGGTGTTTGTCACAAATCCCCAGCCAACGACTGTTCCAATAACCATTAAAGCAATTGAGCCCTTATTCACGGATCCATACATTCCTTGCGCGTCATACAAATCCTTCTCGATGTATGCCTTTTTTCGCATGATGACATCTGCAACAAAGATCGCAGACCACACTGCAACTGGCACGCCAAGAGTGATTAAAAATCCTTGGAATGGATAGAAGAAGTTATCTGCAACCCAGACAATGTAGATGCATCCTGCAAGCATGATGAGTGCATCAATGATTGCTGCTTGGTGACGCTTGATTGGAACACCAATTGAAACTAGCGCTAAACCAGAGGAGTAGAGATCAAGAATTGCCCCACCTACTAATCCAAGAATTGCAACAAGTGCAAATGGAATCAGAAACCAGGTTGGAAGCAGTGATGTCAACGCACCGATTGGATCCATGGCGATCGCATCACTTAAATCTTTACTGCTAGCTGACAACGCAGCGCCATAGACAACAAGAACAATTGGCACAATTGAAGCGCCAAGCACGGTCCAGCCAACAACTGCCTTACTTGAAACTGTTCTTGGCAGATATCGTGAATAATCTGCCGCGCAATTAACCCAACCAAGGCCAATACCTGTGACACCAAATATCAATGCGCCGATGAACCCTTGAGTTGAGCCATCTTTGATTGCTGTTACTGCGCTCCAATTAACGGTATCGACAGTCAGGGCTATATAAACAACAGTCATTGCCACGGTGATCACAGTCAATAATCTCTGCAACTTCATAATCACACCGAAGCCAAGAACTCCCCCGAAAACCGTAAGAGAAACAGCAATAACAAAGCCAATAATCAAGGCAAGATTCTGATCGATTCCCCCAATGCGAGCAAAAACCGTTCCCGTTGCCAGTGTTGCAAGTGATACTAAAACTGTTTCCCAGCCGACAAAAATAAAGTATGAAAGCACTCCTGGAACAATGCTTCCCTTAACTCCAAATGACGCACGAGCAAGAACCATCGTTGGTGCGTTTGAGCGCTTGCCGGCAAGTGAGCCAATACCGACAAGAAGAAATGATCCGATTGTTCCGAATATGGCTGCAAGGGTTGCTTGTCTAAAGGAAATACCGAAGCCTAGGAAGAAGGAACCGTAGGAAAGTGCCAAGAGCGAAACATTTGCTCCAGCCCAAGGCCAGAACAGTGATCTCGCATTTCCTTGACGTTCTGATTCTTGAATTGTGTTTGGTCCATTAATTTCCAGATCAAATGCTGGCATTACTTCCTCTTATCATTTCTTTCTTTGATGATATATCCGACGACGAAAACTATGAGGAAAAATACTAGAACAACTCCACCTACATTCAATGATGACTTCTCTTCATCTGCTGATGTGGTTGTTGGGACAGCCTCGGCATAGTCAGGTGAAGCATTGAAGGTGTAATCCCCTTCTATGACATGTCCATCATCACCAACAACTCGATACTTGACCGTGAAGGCTCCTGGCGCACTTTGTCCCGAAATCTTGGTCATTATTTTTGCGCCTTCAATGACGGGATCCTCGAAGTTAACCGCGATTCCGGTCGAATCAATTACCTCAAGTGAATTAACCGCTTCTCCATCAAGAGTCTGTAAATTCCCACTGAACTGAATCCACACCTGCGTTGGAATCGGATTTACATTGGCAAAACGCTCAGGAAATGAAGAAACGATCTCGACGTGTCCAGATGAGCTGGGCATCGAAAGGAGCGTGATGAAACCAATGACAAAGGAGATAAGTATTCTGCGCATGGTTCTAGTTTAGTCTAGAAAGAAATCAAGAAGGAAATCCTTAGTTCCTGGAGTCACTGAATACTTCTCTAGATCTGTGATTCCTTCACTTGCCAACAAAACATCATCTACGAAGAAATTGCCTGTGCACTCTTTGGCATCTCGATTAAAGATGATGTATGCCGCATCTGCCAAAATCTCAGGTGTGCGACCAGCTAATGCATCGATTCCAGGAATCATTTGAAGAGCTGCTGTATCAATAACTGTGCGTGGCCAGAGGGCATTAACTCCAATGCCATCACGTTTGAACTCTTCGGCCATACCTAGTACGCACATACTCATTCCGTACTTCGCCATTGTGTAGGCAACGTGATTTTTAAACCACACTGGCTTCATGGAAAGCGGTGGCGATAGGTTCAAAATGTGAGGGTTTCGTCCTTCGGCCGCTGATTTACGCAAGTGAGGCAGGGCTGCTTGTGATGTTAGAAAAGTGCCGCGAACATTGACATCAAACATCAAATCAAAACGCTTTGCCGGTGTTTGGTCGGTCCGGGTTAAGTTGATTGCACTTGCGTTATTAACAAGAATATCGATTCCACCAAAGGCTTCAGCTGCTTTATTGACAGCGGCCTCGATCTGCAATTCATCACGCAAATCGCATTGAATAGCCAGGGCTTTTCCACCAGCTGCTTCAATCTCTGCTGCGGCTGTGTGAATGGTCCCTGGCAACTTTGGATTGGGGTCAGAAGTTTTTGCCGCAATGGCAATAGATGCACCGTCTTTGGCAGCGCGCAGTGCGATGGCTAGTCCGATTCCGCGAGATCCACCGGTGATGAACATGCGCTTTCCTGCAAGTGACATTTACTTACCCTTCTTAGACATGAACTTCATGAATGCTTCCATTGCTTCCTCTGATTGCAAAGCCATTGCGAAAATCTCAAACTCAGCCTTCATGATCGCAGCGATCGCATCATGGTTCTTGGCCTTCAAAAGTGCCTTGGTATTGATGATTGCCTGCGGTGGTTGCTCAGCAATGTGTTGGGCAATCTTCATGACATGACTCAGTGGGTCTGAATCCTTGGCTGCTGCTAACCCCATTTCAACAGCTGCATCAGCATCAAAGCTCTCACCAGTCATAAATATGCGGGCTGCTCTTTGATAGCCGACTAACTGTGGAAATAGGAAGCTTGATCCGGCTTCAGGTACCAGACCAAGGGATGCAAATGGCATTGAGAAATTAGCCGTTGTACCAGCAATCACAACATCGCAGTGAAGCAACATCGTTGTTCCAACACCAACCGCATTACCTTTAACAGCGGCAAGTAGAGGCTTTGGAAAGTTAAGAATTGCTGCCAAAAACTTGGCAACCTCTGAATCATCTGAGGTTGGTGGATTGTTCATAAAATCCATAATGTCGTTGCCAGCGGTGAAGTGATCGCCTTCTGCTGTGAGCACTACCGCTCGGATTCCAAAATCTCCCGCAGCATCATTGAGGCTCTTGGATAAATCTGCATACATAGATCGGGTGAGGGCATTCATCTTCTCAGGACGGTTGAAACTGAGAGTTAGCACTAGTCCTTCTTGTTTTGCCAAGATTTCGCTCATCCGCGCATCCTATGGGGTGACTCGCGCAATTAAAAAGAGCACAATGAAGACACGCGGAGAGGCGGCTATTTACATGGCGAGAGACATAACGAT
>DAIMGQ010000002.1:0-11622 GCA_036723815.1 Candidatus Planktophila sp. | reverse complement strand
CTAGCGATCTAGCTTTCCTGAAATAAAGTCTTCAGTCTTTTGATGAGCTGCCTCATCTGTGTACTGAGTTGGTGGTGTCTTCATGAAGTAGCTAGATGGTGAAAGTAACGCTCCACCGATCTTGCGATCAAGACCAATCTTTGCGCAACGTAGCGCATCGATGATTACACCAGCTGAGTTTGGTGAATCCCAAACTTCCAACTTGTATTCAAGGTTTAAAGGAACATCGCCAAATGCGCGGCCTTCGAGGCGAACGTAGGCCCACTTGCGATCATCTAGCCATGGAATGTAGTCAGAAGGTCCGATGTGAACATTCTTCTCACCAAGGTCATGGTTTAACTGTGAAGTCACAGAGTTTGTCTTAGAGATTTTCTTTGATTCAAGACGATCACGCTCGAGCATGTTCTTGAAGTCCATGTTTCCACCAACGTTGAGCTGGTAGGTGCGGTCTAGGTGAACGCCACGATCCTGGAACAACTTAGCCATGATGCGGTGAGTGATAGTCGCACCAACTTGGCTCTTAATGTCATCTCCAACGATTGGAAGTCCAGCATCAGCAAACTTCTTTTCCCATATTGGGTCAGATGCGATGAACACTGGAAGTGCGTTAACAAAAGCACATCCTGCATCAATTGCGCACTGCGCGTAGTACTTAGCAGCTGTTTCAGAACCTACAGGCAAGTAGCAGATCAACACATCGACCGCTTCATCCTTAAGTGCCTTGACTACATCAACTGCTGGAGCATCTGATTCCTTGATTGTCTCGCGGTAGTACTTACCAAGACCATCATTTGTAACACCACGCAGAACTGGCACACCAGTCTTTGCAACATCACTAAATTTAATTGTGTTGTTCTCACTTGCCCAAATGGCATCAGCGAGATCTAGTCCCACCTTCTTTGCATCAACATCAAAGGCTGCAACAAACTTGATGCTAGAGATGTGGTATCCCCCAACAACAGCGTGCATGAGACCTGGGATCTCTTGATCTAGGGCCGCATCTTTGTAGTACTCAACGCCCTGGACTAATGAGTTAGCGCAGTTTCCAACGCCAACGATTGCAACACGGATGTCGCCTTTACCGGTTGTGATATTCACTCTATTTCCTCTCGGTTTTAATCATGTCTTCCAGCCAAGCAATCTCTCGATCAGCTGTCTCCAGTGAGTGACGTCGCCACTCCTCCAGATATTTGTCGATACCAACAGGTGACTTCTCGAGTTCACCACGCAGGATTTCGGCTTTCTCCTTGAGACGACGATGGCGTCCCTCAAGAATTCTTACTCTGTTATTTGCTGAGGTCGGAGAAAAGAATGCGAAACGAATTTCAAATCCTTCATCCTCCCAAGTCTCTGGTGTTACTGATTCGGTCAACGATTCAAATCTGCGAGCGCCCTTGTCGGTGATCGCATACACAATGCGAGAGCGACGAGAAGAATTCTCTGAAACGGTCTCTTCGATTAATCCGGCTTCCATCATTCGTCGAAGCTGCGGGTAAAGGACTGAAAACGACAATGCGCGGAAAGGACCAAAGATGGTGCCGATGCGCTTTCGAAGCTCATAGCCATGCAGTGGGGCTTGAGAGAGCAGGCCTAGGAGGGCAAATTCAAGTGACTCTGACCGCGAGCGCATCTGATCCTCCCTCTCTAGTACTCCGTGGAATGTATCTATTCGATATATCGAGACGTAATCTAATGGGATATGTCCGCCCAGCGCAACCCAGACTCGCAGTTAAACTGCCCACATGATCATTCCCACTCGGCTGCCGGAGTACGTCGTCGCAGCCATGGTCATCATTTTGGCCCCCGGGCCCAGCGTGCTCTTTGTCATCGCCAGAGCCATTGCCTGGGGTAGAAAAACAGCGGTGTTTAGTGTGGCCGGCAATGTCACCGGTGCTTTTTCCTTGTCAGTCTTTGTGGCACTTGGCCTTGGTCCCATCTTGCAGCGTTCAGATCTTGCCTACATCGCAGTGCAATGGGGTGGTGGCCTATATCTGATCTATCTTGGAATTGATGCCATCAGAAAACGCACGGTGCATGCAGCTGACATGACCAACCAAGGCGATGTTGCACCAAGTGCGCGTCGTTCGATGTGGGATGGTTACTGGGTCGGCGCGCTCAACCCTAAAGGTGTTGTTTTCTTTGCAGCCGTTCTGCCGCAGTTCATTGATCGTGAACGTGGCAGCGTTACTTCACAATTGATTCTGCTGGGTGGCATCTTTGCCATTCTTGCCTTCCTTTCCGATGGAACATGGGGCTTGCTTGCCGGAACTGCGCGTGAATGGCTTGCTACCGATGGCAAGCGACTAGAAAAACTACGCGCAACCGGTGGCGTGATTATGATTGTTTTGGGGCTTGGAGTTTTGTATTCAGCAATTGTCAGTGCTTAAGTACACAATTACTCCATGATCAAACCCGACAAGCCAGCCCGCGAAAATATCTCCCCTTCTGATTTAACTTTTGGACTGTCAACCTGCAAGCGTTGCCTTTGGATTAAGTACTGGTTCAAGGTGACGATGCCTGGTGCCTTCCCTCTTGTTGGAACAATGGCAGCGTTACAAGAAGAACATTTTCAAGGTGCTGACATGCCGACAATTGATCCTTCACTACGTCCCGGAAAAGTTACTAAGTGGGGCGAATGGGTTAAGAGCAAGCCGCTAGTTGTTAATGGTGTGGAAACGCGCTGGCGCATCTTAGGAAAGTATGACCTCGTCGCAACAAATGAGGATGGAACTATTGGACTTATTGATTGCAAGGTCTCCGATAGTCAACGAGATAGTGGGCAGTTTTATTCACCTCAGCTAGAGGCATACGCCTACAGCCTCGAAAATCCTGCTGCTGGTAAATCACAATCGGTCGCATCTATGGGTTTGTTAGTCTGGAAACCAACCACTGCAATAGGAACAACTGTTGAAGACTATGGTTTTGGGGTTTTTCAAAAATATGTTCCGGTCGAACGAGATCAAGCAAACTTTCTAAAGGTTATCGGTGAGTTCATTGATGTTCTGGAAGGTGAACTTCCTGACTCAGGTCCTGACTGCCAAACATGTAATTATCTAGTAGCACGCAACGCTTTGGATTAATCCTCTTCCTGGATTTCCCCAAGCTTTGCTTTTTTAGGTGCATAAATATCTACGTACTCCTGGCCAGACATAACATGAATTGCATTCATAATCTGATCCGTCACATCTCTCAGATGCTGCAAATCTGTTGAGTCACCATCAAAATACATCGGCTTACCAAAGCTCATTCCAACTCTTTTAACATTTGGGATAACTTTTCCAGTTGGCTGAATCTTGTCGGTATTAGACATTGCAACTGGCACAACAGGTGCTCCTGATTCAATTGCCAAACGAGCAATACCTGTTCGACCCTTATATAAGCGGCCATCTGGAGATCTAGTTCCTTCTGGATAGATGCCGATGCAATCACCATCTGCCAGCACTTTAAGTCCTGTTATCAAAGCTGCTTCACTGCGACGACCACCTGAGCGATCAACAGGAACTTGGCCAAGTGCGATGAACGTTAACTTCTTTAACAACCCTTTAGGCCCAGGAGAGGTGAAGTACTCACTCTTGGCTAGAAAGGTAACTTTGCGGGGCACAACAAGTGGCATAAAAATCGAGTCACTAAAAGACAGATGGTTAGAAGCAATGATTACTGGGCCCCTCGCCGGCACATTGCGAAGTCCACGAACTTTGGGACGGAAAGCGAGCATCAAAAACGGGGTCAGAAATGCTCGTAAGGTTCCGTAGGGCAAGTCCTTTAACACAGGGATAATTTAGTGGTTATTGACGACTATGACACTATTTGAGGGTGAGTGAGTCCAAAGATACGCCAGATGATTTCGATGAAGAGGATCTGATTCGATCTGAGTTCGAATCAATCGTCTCTGGCCTGTCTCTCGATGAATCTGCGCCCACATCCTACTTGGATGAGCTTGATCGAATTGATGAAGAAGGTTTTGTTCAACCCAATCCCCCGCGACAAACACCTCTCGGATTTATTGCCTCAGCAAAGCGCGCAATCAATCGCTGGTTCCACCGCGGCTATCACGAAGATGACGGAGCTGCGCTGTGAGTAATTTTAATTGGGGAATTTTAGGACCAGGTGGAATTGCAAAAGCATTTGCAACAGATCTAAAACTTCTAGATGGACACTCGGTGGCTGCAGTTGGATCACGCACACTTAAAAATGCGCAGGATTTTGCAAACACTTTTGGTGGCACCGCCTATGGAAGTTATGAAGCGCTAGTAGCCGATCCATCTATTGATGCCATTTACGTAGCAACACCACATCCGGCACATAAAGACAATGTTGTTTTAGCACTTAACGCAGGCAAGCCAGTACTTTGTGAAAAGCCTTTTGCTGTTAATGCTAAAGAGGCACAAGAGATGGTTGCAGCTGCGCAGAAGAACAATGTGGCAATGATGGAGGCAATGTGGTCACGATTCTTGCCGCATTACGCACAAGTGCGCGAAATCGTTGCTAGTGGAGTTTTGGGAAAGATTCTGACAGTTCATGCCGATCACGGGCAGCGCTTAGCCGACCAAAATATTGCGCGCTTGGTAGAACCCGCACTTGCGGGAGGTGCCCTGCTAGATCTTGGAATTTATCCTGTTTCATTTGCGCACATGGTTTTGGGAAATCCAACAAAGATCACTGCAAGTGGGGTTCTTACTGACAAGGGTGTGGATGCACAAACATCGATGATTTTTGATTATGCCGATGGAGCACAAGCAGTTTTGAATACAACGATGATCGAGCAAACCCCATGTAGGGCTGTTGTTGCTGGTGTAGATGGGTGGTTAGAAATTGATCGAGTTTTCTATACGCCAACAAGTATGCGGGTCACCTTATTTGATGGCTCTGTAACCGAATATCCCACCAACTACACCGGACATGGTTTGCGCGAGCAAGCAGAGGCTTTCAAGAAACTGGTTCAATCAGGTCACACTCAATCCGCTATTTTGAATTGGAAAGACACAGTCGACATCATGCAAACTTTAGACTCCGTGCGTTCTCAAATTGGGTTGCGTTACCCCTTCGAGAATTAAACTCTAGCTAAATCTGCAACTCCAACGAGCCCTGCTTCATTTCCTAGTTCGGCGGCAATCAAAGTTGGGTAAGGGTGCTTTCCTGCAAATGGCATCGTGCGTTCTAATGATTCACGCGTTGGCTTTAACAAGATCTCGCCAGCATCAATGACTCCCCCGCCAATAACGACACATGCTGGATCCAGTAAAACAGACAAAGATGCAATGCCAGCTCCAAGCCATTGACCTGTGGTGTTGAAGGCAGCAAGTGCGACGGGATCACCTTCACGTGCAGCATCTGTTATTGCTTTTCCAGTTAAGCCGGCAATTGTTCCGTCACCACGTGATAAAAGATTGCGTGCAATTTCAGGACTGGCACTGATTGCTTCACGAGTGTGGCGCAGTAGTGCGTTTCCTGATGCATATTGCTCAAAACAACCGCGAGCCCCGCAACCACACAGGTGGCCATCAGGCACAACACGTAGGTGCCCAAATTCGGCAGCTATGCCAAACGCTCCACGATATAAATCACCGTTAACGACAATGCCTCCGCCAATACCAGTACCGACGGTAAGCATCATCATGTGATTTTGATTGCGACCTGCACCAAATTTTGCTTCACCCCATGCAGCCGCATTTGCATCATTTTCGATTACGACGTTTAAACCTATTAGTGCAGATAGATCTGCATCTAGATTAACGCCATTCCAATCGGCGATGTTTGGTGTGGCAAGCATAGTCTTTCGATCTGATGAAACAAATCCAGCCGCAGAAACTCCAATGGAGTTAACTTCAAATTGAGCCATGAGTTCAAGTGCTGTGTCAGCAATTGTTTGTGTTAAAGCTTTTCCGCCCTGGCGAGGTGTGTCTTTGCGTGCAGTTGCGAGAATCTTTCCACTTTCATCAACAACGCCACCCAGGACCTTGGTTCCACCTACATCGATACCAATTGCATACGACACAAAACTATCCCTCTAGGTGAGTTTTGAGTTGTGACAACGCTGCATCAATCGTTGCCTTCTCTGCTTTCTGTCGCATCATTGCGGGGATCGGCATAGATAGTGAAACTTCTAATTCATATGTGACTTCAGTTGTGTCTTCATCAATGCTCTTGATCGAGTACATGCCGTCCATCCCGGTTAACAGGTCTGCATCTTCTAAAGAAAATCTCAGTTTGCTGGGCGCCTCGCTCCAGTCGTAATCCAATGTCGGACGATCTTTCATCATGCCTGCATCGATGGTCATCTTTACTTTGGTGATGCGGCCCTGATCATCACGGGTGATCGCTTCTGCAGATTTAATCTGGGTCGACCATTCGGGGTACTTGTCTAAGGCAAAGAGTGCCTCTTGTACTTGGTTGATTGGGGCATCGATAGTGATTGTGGATTTGCTGAATTCGGCCATGGCGCAAGGTTACCCTCTTTACCTTTCCACTTGGCTCACGCTAGCGTTGGCCCATGAATCAAATCTCAATCCCTCCGCTAGTTCCTACTGCAACAGCTGGAAACCTCACTAATCTGATTGCTGAACGCGCCTGGTTTGAACCAGAGCGAGTCACCATGTCTCGCCCATTGGGCGAGGGATGGCAACCCGTAACCGCCCGCGAAGTTGATCAAGAGGTTCGAGCAACTGCAAAAGGATTGATTGCAGCGGGAGTTCAAATTGGTGACCGCGTCGCAATCATGGCGCGTACCCGGTATGAGTGGACGATTCTAGATTTTGCTACCTGGTATGCCGGCGCTGTTGTAGTGCCAATCTATGACACATCATCTGCAGAGCAGATCGATTGGATTCTCAATGACTCCCACTCTGTTGGAATCATTGTTGAGACACCTGCACTTCGTGATCTCGTGCAGACGGTTTTGCCATCGCACACCCGTCATGTTTGGACAATGACTGATGATGTACTAGCAATTTTGCGTGAAGCGGGTAAGCACATCGGTGATGATGAAATCGAGCGTCGCCGTAATGCAGTTACTCCATCATCGCTTGCAACTTTGATCTACACATCAGGCACAACTGGAAAGCCAAAGGGAGTTCAATTAACTCACAGCAACTTCCTTGCCGAATGTGGCAACGTAGTTCAAGGTGCCAGCGAACTCTTTTTAAAGCCAGGTGGATCAACACTTCTATTCCTTCCAGTTGCTCACGTTTTTGGTCGTATGGTTCAAATCGGTGCAATCACATCTGGTCTTCATTTGGCTCATTGCAGTGATCCTGCAACGCGCTTGCCGATGGATTTGGCCTCATTTAAGCCAACATTCGTGTTGGCAGTTCCCCGCATCTTTGAAAAGATCTATAACGGAGCAGAAGCTCGCGCTGAAGCCGCAGGTAAAGGAAAGATTTTCAAAAAGGCTGCAGATGTTGCAATCGCATACTCAGAAGCACTGGACAAAAAGAGTATGTCACCAGTCCTAAAGTTAAAACACGCAATCTTTGACAAGCTCGTTTACAGCAAGCTCCGCGCCGGTATGGGTGGCAATGTCGAGGCAGCGATTTCAGGCGGTGCACCACTTGGTGTTCGCCTTGGACACTTCTATCGCGGCGCAGGTGTAACAGTCCTTGAAGGTTACGGTCTAACAGAAACAACAGCAGGTGCGACCCTAAACCTTATGGGTGCCCACCGTGTTGGTTCAGTCGGAAAGCCAATTCCAGGAACTTCAGTCAAGATCGCAGACGATGGAGAAGTTCTCATCCGTGGACCAATCGTTATGCAGGGCTACTGGCAAAACAATGCTGCTAACGCTGAGGTTTTTGATGAAGAGCGTTGGTTTAAGTCTGGTGACCTTGGAAAACTAGACGATGACGGTTTCCTCTACATCGTTGGTCGCAAGAAGGAAATCATCGTAACCGCTGGTGGAAAAAATGTTGCACCAGCAGTTCTAGAAGATCGCCTACGTTCACATCCGTTAGTTAGCCAGTGCATGGTTGTCGGAGATAACCAGCCATTCATCGCAGCACTTGTAACCATCGATCCAGATGCACTTAAGGTATGGGTTGCTAACAACAAAAAGGATGGCGCATCAATTAATGATTTGATCAATGACCCTGATCTGATCGCAGTTGTCCAAACTGCTGTTGATGAGGCTAATAAGGCTGTAAGTAAAGCTGAATCAATTCGCAAATTCACTATCCTTCCCGTGGACTTCACAATCGCTGGCGGCCATCTGACTGCAAAGCTGTCTGTTAAGCGCCATGTAGTTGCAAAGGAGTTTGCGCAAGAGATCGATGCATTATTTTCTAAATGAACGATAGGCGGGTAATACTCGCTCAAGAACTTCATGATGGAATCGCCCAGGACCTAGTAGGCCTGGGCTTTTCCATTGATTCACTGATCTCTACAACTCAATCTCTGGAAACTAGAGATTCTCTACGTAAGATCAGATTTTCCATTACAGCATTGATCGACAAGGTGAGATTAGAGATTCACCATCTGCGCACCTCTTCAGAGCTGATCTCTGACACGACAGAGGTAGAAATGAACTATGAGCTGTTGCGTGTGCTTTCAGAGGTGCTCCGTAATGTTTCAGAGCACGCTCACGCCAATCACCTATCTATCCAGATCGCAGATAACGGGATTGGCGGCGCACATAGCAAAGAGGGCAGCTTTGGCATCGTTGGAATACAAGAGCGCATTGCCACCCTTGGTGGGGATATCACTATTGACTCGAGTGAAGGTGGGACAAAGATAAGTATTGAGCTGCCACTAGAAAGGTAACAATGAAAGTCTTGATTGTTGATGATCATGTCGTGGTGCGCCACGGGTTGAAATCGGCAATCCAGTCCCATGGTTATGAAGTGGTTGCAGAAGCTGGCTCAATAAATGAAGCACAGGCATTTATGGCCCAGACAAATCCAGATGCCATAATCGTTGATATAAATCTCCCAGATGGGTCTGGTTTTGATTTGGTGGCCTGGTCCAGAAGAGTTTCGCCAAGGACAGCGATAGTTGTGCTGACGTTAAATGATGGCGCTGATTATGTGCGAGCGGCAAAAAGCGCGGGTGCAAATGCATTCATCATAAAGAACGCTCCCCTGTCTGATGTGATTGCAGCCTTAGATTTTGCAATTTCTAGTCCAACGTCATTTAGTAGTAAAAAATTATGCAGCTCAAGCACGGACTCTGGTTTAAGCGCGCGAGAAATAGATGTGTTGCACTCGATTAATCATGGATTAAGTAACAGTGCAATCGCGACAGATCTCTACATCTCAGTTTCGACGGTCAAAACTCATGTCTCATCTATTCTGCGGAAACTAGATGCTGACAATCGCGTGCAGGCTTTATCTATCGCACGTGAGCGTGGATTACTTGTTTAACACATCCTCAAAATCTTTAGACCAAGTCTCCCAGCGCCAATTATCAACAATCCACTGGCGTCCAGCTATACCCATCTTTTGTGAAGACTCAACATTAGTAAGAAGCTCAATTGCAGCTGCTGCAATCTGCTTATTGTCTGTTCCATCAACAACCAAACCCGTTTTGTTCTGTACAACGGCGTCCGGTGCTCCGCCAGAATTACCAGCAAGCACGGCCAATCCACACGCACTTGCCTCAAGATAGACAATGCCGAGACCTTCAACCTCAAGTCCCATTAATCGCGAGCGACTTGGCATTGCAAAAATATTGCCAGCACAAATATACATCGGCAACTCTTTGTATTGGATTCTGCCAATAAATGTAACTGCTGTTTCGAGATTGTTGTTGGTCACTAGTTTTTCTAAGTGCTCTCTGTATGGACCTTCACCAACTAGCAATAGGTGGGCAGATGGAACACTCTTTAGAATTTCGGGCATAGCCTCAATTAATTGATCCTGGCCTTTGCGATGAACTAAGCGTCCAACTGAAACGATTACCTTTTTCTGCGCTATTCCCAGTGATTCTCGCAAGAGTGATGCATCCCTTGGAATGAAATGATCAACATCAATACCAGGAGCAATTTTCACCATGGCGTGTTGAGCTTTTGCACTTAGCCCCTTTGAAATAGCGCTGCGAGTGAACTCCCCCAGGTAGGTGAGCACATCCACGGTTGAACCTATTCGGCGTAGTAAAAGATTGAATGGGAAGACTTTCGCCCACCAGACTTCATGTCCGTGCGTCAGAGCAACTGTTCGCTTTACTCCAGCACGTTTCATGCCAGCCGATAAGAGTCCCAATGGTGCGGCTGCTCCAAATGCTGCCGTCGTTATCTCCTGACTGCGAATCAACTTTTTTAATTGAGACAAAACTCTTGGTGTTGGAAGAAGGATTTTCGACCGATCCCTAATTACGCGGACGCCGTGATTAGTCAGCCAATCAGCATCATATTGTTCTGAATTTGGCTGGGAGGATGTGTAGACAATTGTTTGTCCAAAAGGGCGACGCTCGATCAATCCAATAATGAAGGTCTCTATGCCACCGGCGCGTGGACCAAAGTCATTGGTAACAAATAAAACCTGGTTAGAAACGGCGGGCCCCTACCAATGGTTTTCTACCAAGTGAGCCACTATCTGCCACCTTCACACGAGATCCAGATCGAGGTGCATGCACCATCTTTCCGCCACCTAGATAAATTCCAACGTGTGAAACAGGGCGACCGTAGAACAAAAGATCGCCAGGCTTTAATGAACTAAAGGAAACTTTTTTACCCATCCGAGATTGAGCCGCCGATGAGTGAGGCAAGGAAACTCCTGCAGCTTGATAAGCCCGCATTGTTAATCCTGAACAATCCCACGTGACCATACCTGCAGCGCCAAAGACGTAGCGATCACCAATTTGCTTCAGAGCGTATTTCAAAGCAATACCTGCGCGCCCAGATACTCCACTTGCACTCTTCGCCGCCTGCAATGACGATGCTTGATCGGCATTCTCTTCATCTTCTGCCAACTTAGCTAAACGTTCACGCTCTGCCTTTGTTAACTTTGACAGCAGTTTTTCTGCTTCTGCTAATTTACTTTGAGCAATTGCAGATTGTGCGGCTAATTTTTTCTGAGCTGCGGCAACTAGTGCGATCTTGTCGTTAACAGTCAGAGTTGTTGCATTTAAACGCTGTTGGGCTGCCTCAAACTTTCTTAGCTGCGCAGACTTTCTACGGGTAATTGCATCGAGGGAACCTGCGGATGAAAGATAGAGGGTTGGATCACTTGAAAAAAGAAGTTCAAAGCTCTGGCCAAATCCCCCGGATTTGTATTGCTCGATGGCAATAGTCCCTAAAGATCGTTGAAGCGTCGAAACTGTTTGACCTTGAATTTCAGCTTTAGCCTTAATGCCATTTAGCGTCTTTGTCAGACCAGCCAACTTAACCTTGGCCTCTTGTGCTCCCTCTGCTGCCGTCGTCGCTTCCTCTTCTAACTGGCGAACCTTTGCCTGCACTTGAGCCAAGCTGGGGACTGCACTTGCCGCGACAGGGGCGAGTACTCCGGCAACCATCGCCAGAGCCACAACTGTGCGCAGGGGAAAAGACATGGGCACAAGGCTAACCGCGCCTAAGCCCGTATCTCAACCTGATTGCACCTAAAAAGGCTGTGAATTCGAACCGAATCAGGCTCCGCGAGCGTCAAACTGCAAGGGTGGGGTCAATCCGCTGTCAGCTAGAACGGTGAGTGCCGAGAC
>DAIMGQ010000001.1:54809-57228 GCA_036723815.1 Candidatus Planktophila sp. | reverse complement strand
ATCTGCATATTGGGATTTAACTTCTTTATTGGAGCTAAGAAACTTAAATTGCCGTAAAGCTTGTTGTCTGCATTTTCTCGCACAGCGCAAGTATTAAAAACAACTATGTCGGCTTGCTCCCCAACTGCAACTGGGATGTAGCCAGCCTCATCCAGTAGACCCGCGATTCTTTCGGAGTCATGGACATTCATCTGACAGCCGTAGGTTTCGACTGTGTAGGTACGGGTCATAGAGAAGAAATTGAATACTCTAAAGTCGAGCGATCAACCACAAGCATGTGATGGTTATCTAAGTGATTCCAATCCGTGTTTCCCCACCCTGTTGAAGCAACGATCATGTCGCTTCCGCGCTTGGTGAAACGAAGCTCGTAATGATCTTCAGCGCTCCACTCAGATTTGTTTGCCTCATTAAACTCGCACACCGCAATCAAGGTATCTGGTGTTTGCACCATAATGTTAAGCGCGGTGTAGTCGGCGTTAGTTCGGATCAAGTTAACGATTGATCGCACACCTTCAACTAAGCCATGCTCATCAACTTGTGAAAGCAGCGCGTAAAAGAAACGCTCGCTATCAGTTGTGCCCTGAAGAAATCCCTTGTATTTATCTGCAATGAATTGCTCTGCGGTATTTCCAGGTCGGATAGTGCCGTTGTGCATGAAAGTTGTTGTCCCATGGGTAAATGGGTGGTTGTTATCAATATTGACGGTAATTCCTTTGGAAGCCAGACGCAGGTGTAAAAGTGCCCCGTCAGTTAGAACCTCAGATTTTGCGCGCTCAAGGGAATCAGATTCGTGGGCAGGATTTACATCTTTCAAAATCTGCCCATCGTGGGCATAACCCCAACCGTCTTTATGCTCTGATGACATTGCTACAAATTTGTCGAACTCATTACCCACGACGTCATAGAAACTCTTGCGTTCTAGGGACGAGAAAGCTAACAATCTGCACATAGTCGTAACTCTACTTGAAGCCTAGAGATTCTTCTTGGCACGCTCTTGTGCTTGCGCCGCACGCCACTTAGCAATCTCCCCATGATTGCCGCTGAGCAAAATTGCTGGAACTTCAATATCTCGCCAGATAGATGGCTTTGTGAAGTTTGGATACTCCAGGTATCCCTCTTCATTGTGAGACTCCTCAGCTAATGATTCTGGATTTCCCAGCACGCCTGGAATCAAGCGGGTAATCGCTTCGATCATCACTAGGGATGCAACTTCGCCGCCACCTAAAACATAATCGCCAATTGATACCTCATGCACGCGGTAATTCTTTGACTCATAGTGTTGGCGAACTCGATCATCAATACCTTCATAGCGACCGCATGCAAAAACTAAATGCTTTGATTGTGAAAACTTTGCAGCCATTGGCTGATCAAAACGCTTGCCCGCTGGAGTCAAAATGATTAAATCTGTTTCTGGCGTCATTAATGGGTCTAAGGCATTGCCCCAGATTTCTGGCAACATAACCATTCCTGCTCCGCCACCATAAGGAGTGTCATCAACGGTGTTGTGATTATCTGTTGAAAAAGAGCGCAGGTCATGAATACCTACTTCGACTAAACCTTGCTCTTGGGCTTTTCCTAGTAGAGAAAGCTGAAGTGGTGCAAAGTAGTCAGGGAAGATTGTTACCGCATCAATTTTCATGCCATCTCCCCCGTAATTGTTGGCGGAATAACCACCACTTTCTTATTTGCAATATCTACCGTTGGAACTAACTGATGCACAAAGGGAATTAATTGCTCACCTTGGGCAGTCTTAATCGCTAGTAAATCCTGGCCTGGCAGATTAATGACATCGGTAACTTCACCAAATACTTCTCCGGATTCCAGGACAGCCGCACATCCAATCAACTGCATCACGTGATACTCATCGTCATCATTTGATTCATTGATATCAACATCGGCATAGAGCAATGTATTTCGAAGCTTCTCGATGCTATTGCGATCAGTAATGCCTTCAAAACCCAACAATAAAATGCCGTTATGAACTCGGCCAGAGATGACCTTTAATTCACCATTGGAATCTGTTTGAACTGTGGCACCAATGGCAAAGCGACGATCAGGTTCATCTGTACGAACCTCTATCGTCGCTTCACCAAGAATTCCGTGAGCGCGACCAATTCGCCCCACGAGTAAGCGCATTGTTATCGAGCTTCGTCGGTCTCGATGAGATCGACGCGCACTGTGCGTCCTGCGAGCGCACTTACAACGGTGCGAAGTGCCTTTGCTGTACGACCATTACGACCAATGACCTTGCCGATATCTTCAGGGTTAACTCGAACCTCTAAAGTTGTTCCGCGACGTCCACTCTTTTCAGAGACAACAACATCATCGGGATTATCGACGATTCCCTTGACCAAATGCTCTAGGGCTTCATCCATCATGTTTACTCTGCAGCCGCTTCTTCAGCTGGAGTTTCAACAAC
>DAIMGQ010000001.1:40473-54709 GCA_036723815.1 Candidatus Planktophila sp. | reverse complement strand
GCTTCTACAGTCTCTTCAACAACAGCCTCAACTGCTGGAGCTTCTTCAACTACTGGAGTTTCAACAACGGCTTCTTCAACAACAGGGTTTGCCTTAGCTGCAAGCTTCTCCTGTGCCTTCTTCTTCATTGTTGTTGCGCCTTCTGCAGGTTCGTTAGCAGCAGCCTTCATCGCTGCTTCATAAGCAACAACCTTTGATGGCTTTGGAGCTGCAACGCGAAGAGTTCCTTCTGTTCCTGGAAGACCCTTGAACTTCTGCCAATCGCCAGTCACCTTAAGCAAAGCCTCTACAGCTTCAGATGGTTGTGCACCAACGCCGAGCCAGTACAGAGCGCGCTCTGAGTTGATCTCGATTAGTGATGGCTCTTGTCCTGGAACGTAGCGACCAATTTCTTCAATTGATAGACCGTTACGTGCCTTACGTGCGTCTGTAACAACAACACGGAAAAACGGTGTGCGGATTTTGCCCATGCGCATTAAACGAATTTTTGTAGCCAAGAAAGTTGTACTCCTGTAAATGTGTGCCATGCGTATCAATCGCAGCGGGGTGCGCGATCAATTCATATGACTATCGAATTGTGGATGTTGCTGGGGGTAGAGGGCCCCTTCAACAGGTTCCCAATTCTGCCATTCAAGCCCCCAGATACGAAATCGGGGGTTATTGACCCTGTTCTAGCGCTCGCTTGGCTGGATTGCCTGATTTGGACTTCTTCTTGTTAATTGGCTTGTTCGCCTTTGGCATCGCAGGCATACCCATGCCAGGCGGCATACCAGCTGGCATTCCACCATTTCGAACCTGCTTCATCATCTTTTGCGCAGCTGTAAATCTGTCCACCAGGTTGTTTACATCTGACACCTTTCGGCCTGAGCCAAGTGCGATGCGTGCTCTACGAGAACCATTTAATACCTTCGGATCCCGGCGCTCTGCAGGCGTCATTGATTGAACGATCGCCTTTGTGCGAACAATCTCACCTTCATCAAAGTTTTCTATCTGCTTTTTCATCGCACCTGCACCTGGCAACATTCCAAGGAGCTTGGACATGTTTCCCATCTTAGACATTGCCTGAAGTTGCTCTAGGAAGTCCTCTAATGTGAAATCTTCACCGCTTACAAACTTTGCTTCTAACTTTGCCGAAGTATCTGTGTCAAAAGCTTTCTTGGCCTGCTCTGCCAATGTTGCAACATCACCCAGTCCGAGGATTCGAGAGGCCATACGCTCTGGGTAGAAAATGTCGAACTCATGGAGTTTCTCACCAGTTGAAGCAAACATGATCGGACGCTGTGTCATTGAGGCAATAGACAGGGCTGCACCACCGCGAGCATCACCATCAAGTTTTGTCAGAACGACACCATCAAAACCAACGCCATCTAAGAAGGCTTGTGAGGTCCTGACAGCATCCTGTCCCATCATTGCATCGACAACAAACAAAATTTCATCAGGGTTAACAGCGTCTCGAATATCAGATGCTTGCTTCATTAAATCTGCATCAACACCCAAACGACCAGCGGTATCAACGATGACCATGTTGTACTGCTTTGATTTGGCGAACTCAATACCAGCTTTTGCAACCTTTACGGGATCGCCTTGACCATTTCCTAGTTCAGGTGCAAAGACAGGAACATTTACTGATTCACCAACCACCTGCAACTGCGTAACAGCATTAGGGCGCTGTAAATCTGATGCAATCAAGAGCGGTGTATTTCCTTGATCTGCATAAAACTTCGCAAGCTTTCCAGCCAAAGTAGTTTTACCTGCACCCTGCAAACCGGCAAGCATGATGACAGTTGGTGGATTCTTAGCAAAGCGAACTCTGCGGGCCTGTCCCCCAAGGATTTCGATCAGGCTGGAGTTAACAATCTCAAAGATTGCGTTAGCTTGATTGGAACCCGACTGCATTGTTGGCAAAGCGTCCAAAGATTTCTGTCGAATATCTGCAATGAAATCTTCAACCACAGATAGTGCAACATCGGACTCCAACAATGCTTGTCGAATTTCCTCGCAGGTTGTTTCGATATCTGAAGTTGAGATCTTGCCTCGCGAGCGAAGTGAGGAAAACGCTCCACTAAAGCGGGATGTCAAGGATTCAAACATAAGAACCGAAGAGTACTTCAACCCCTACTAAATTGCCTCAGAGCCTCGTTCTCCGGTGCGAACGCGGATCACTTGGTCAACTGGTGATGTCCAAACCTTTCCATCACCGATTGAGCCAGTTGAAGCCACCTTCACAATCACATCGACAATAGCTTCGGCATCTTCGTCATTGACCAGTACCTCAAGGCGTACCTTTGGAATCAGATCAACGGTGTAATTAGCACCCCGAAACACCTCAGTATGTCCACCTTGACGACCAAAGCCGCTAGCTTCTGAAACTGTCATTCCTGTTACCCCTGCACCCTGAAGCGCATGCTTAATGTCGTCTAGCTTAAACGGTTTTATAATCGCGGTGATAAGTTTCATTTTTATGCTCCTCTCGAGAATTCATAGACGCTACCTTGGCTATTGTCTGACAACTCATATGCAGGCTCGGCATGTATTGCAATGTCGATGCCTGTGAGCTCTTGATTTTCTGTGATTCTAAAACCAATTGTCAGATCCACTATCTTTCCAATTATCAGAGTTGCAACAAATGAATAGATAAGTACCGCTGCTGCGCCGACAATCTGCTTTACAAGTTGTTCTATTCCACCACCATTGAATAGTCCTACATCCACACCTACAAAGCCGATCATGATTGTGCCAACAATTCCACCTACAAGGTGAACCGCAACAACATCTAGTGAGTCGTCATAACCCAACATAAATTTGAGCCCAACGGAAAGTGCACACAGGCCACCGGCGATAGCACCGATCAAGAGTGCGCCACTTGCACCGACAAAAGCACACGCTGGGGTAATTGCAACAAGTCCTGCAACTACACCTGATGCTGCGCCAAGACTTGTTGCATGGCCATCACGAATTTTTTCAACTAGAAGCCAAGCAAGTACGGCCGCTGTGGTGGCACCAATTGTGTTGAGTAGTGCCAAACCTGCAGTCCCGTTTGATGCAATTGCAGATCCAGCATTAAAACCAAACCAACCAAACCAAAGAAGTGCTGCACCAAGCATTACCAAAGGCAAGCTGTGTGGACGCATAGGAACTTTTCCAAATCCCACACGCTTTCCAAGAATGAAAGCAAGTGCTAATCCAGCAGCACCCGCGTTGATGTGAACAGCAGTTCCGCCAGCAAAATCTAGAGCTCCTAAATCATTTGCGATCCAGCCACCCGTCTTTGCTACAAAGTCATCGAATGCGAAAACCCAATGAGCAACTGGGAAGTAAACAAGTGTTGCCCAGATTCCAGCAAACACCATCCATGCGCCAAACTTCGCACGATCTGCAATTGAACCCGAAATCAGTGCGACAGTAATTGCAGCGAAGATTCCCTGGAATGCAACAAAGACCGCAGCGGGAATAGTTCCAATCAACGCTGTTGAGTTATCTAAACCTTTTAAGAATGTGAACTGACCGATATCTCCAATCAGGCCCATTCCCCCAACAGAATCACCGAACACCATTGAAAAACCAACAGCGATCCATAAAACAAAAACAATCGCTAGCGCACCAAATGACATCATCATCATGTTAAGTACGCTCTTCACGCGAACCATGCCACCGTAGAACAATGCAAGGCCCGGGATCATGAGAACGACCAAGCCGGTACTAATTAACATCCAGGCTGTGTCGCCAGAATTCAAAACAGTCTCTTCCATAGTTGTATCTGCTTTCATAAAGGTTTAGAAAAGTTCTCGCCCTTGAGATAGCCAAACCTTCGTGCAGAGCAGTTACGAAATATCGCTCTTACGGTTTCAGGAGCGTGACAAAATCCCCTTATTTGTTACATCTGGGTTACGAGAGCAGCCCCTTGATATAGCTCTGAGCGTCAAAGAGGGCGAAATCAGACTCAGATTCGCCTGTTCCCACCCATTTAATCGGTATTCCCAATTCTGCCTCGATGGCAAGGGCCACCCCGCCCTTGGCGCTTCCATCCAACTTTGTTAAAACAATTCCAGTGACATCAACACACTCGGTAAATATCTTCGCCTGTTGTAGTCCGTTTTGGCCAGTTGTTGCATCGATAACTAACAGAACCTCATTTATTGGCGAAACTTTTTCGACCACACGCTTTACTTTGCTGAGCTCTGCCATCAAATCGTTTTTGTTATGCAATCGCCCTGCAGTATCAATGATAAAAATATCACTTGCCGAATCATGGGCGTTCTTAGCGCCATCAAATGCGACAGATGCTGGGTCGCCATTATCTTTTCCAGAAACTACGAGCACTCCAATACGGCTGCCCCAGGTTTTCAACTGATCAACGGCGGCAGCACGGAAGGTGTCTCCCGCTGCTAATACAACACTCTTTCCACTCTTTTTGTAATACGAGGCAAGCTTTGCAACAGATGTAGTTTTACCAGTGCCGTTCACGCCAACAACCATGATTGTGGTTGTTCCGCTCACCACTACTGGCTCATGAGAATTCTTTGACAGATTAGAGGTCAAAATCTCAACAAGTGCTAACTCCGCATTCTCGCTTTTGACCTTCTTGGCTGCCTCCAAGAAATTTTTAGTCAGAGTTGGACCGAGGTCAGATGCTAAAAGCTCTTGTTCTAACTCAGCCCAATCGGCAGGTGAAAAGTCATTTGTGCCCTTTATCTTGGCGATGAACTTACTAAAAAGACCCATCGAACTAAACCTTAGCTAGCGTCGGATTCGCGCAGGCGCTGTGAAATAACTTCGGTAACACCGTCACCACGCATTGTTACGCCATAAAGCGCATCTGCTATCTCCATGGTGCGCTTTTGGTGAGTAATGATGATCAACTGTGAGCTCTCTCGTAGCTCTTCCAAAACAACAAGTAAGCGTCCAAGGTTGACATCATCAAGTGCTGCTTCGACCTCATCTAGAACATAGAACGGACTAGGACGAGCCTTAAAGATTGCAACTAACATTGCAACGGCTGTGAGTGACTTTTCTCCACCTGATAACAAGGAAAGACGCTTAATGCGCTTTCCTGGTGGACGTGCTTCAACATCAACACCAGTTGTTAATGGGTTATCTGGATCGGTAAGGATCAAGCGCCCATCTCCACCTGGGAATAGGCGAGCAAAAATATCTTCAAAGTGCTTGGCAGTTTCTGTATAGGCTTCCATGAAGATTGATTGAACGCGATCATCAACTTCCTTAATGATGTCCAACAAATCCTTTTTGGTGTTCTTAAGGTCCTCAAGCTGTTCAGCGAGGAACTTCAAGCGCTCTTCCAGTGATGTGAACTCTTCAAGTGCCAGAGGATTGATTTTGCCCAGTAAGTTCAGTGAGCGTTCGGCAGATGCCAGACGCTTTTCTTGTTGATCACGACGATAAGGAACCAGCTCGGTTGCAACAATTTCGCCTTCATCAGTCTCGTGGAATGTTGGAACATCATTTTCTGGACCGTACTCGTTGACCAAAGTTGTTGTATCAATTCCAAACTCTTCAACGGTTTTAATCTCAAGAGTTTCAATACGCAGTCTTTGTTCTGCGCGAGCAATTTCATCTTTGTGAACACTCGTAGTTAGTTGTTCAAGTTCTGAAGTTAATTCGCGACCTCGTGTGCGAACGGTCAAAGTTTCACCTTCACGCGCCGCGCGAGACTCTTCAAGGCGACCACGCTCAACAGCGGCCTTTGCAATCGAACGCTCAATGTGGATTAGAGCCTCATATGCAGCTTCTGCAACCGCTTGTGAGATAACTGCAGCACGTGCGCGAGCACCACGGCGAATGATTGCGCGCTCTGATGCATCGCGTTCGGCTTGGGCTGACTGCTCAAGTGCCAATGCACGTGCAGCAACTGAATCAACGCGTTCTTCAGTCGTGCGAACAGCCAAACGAGCTTCAACTTCAGCGGTGCGAGCAATTGAAACTTGATTACGTAGTTCTTCTGCATGTGAGTGATCAGGCTCTGCTACTTCTCCGCGTTGTTGTAATTGATTTTGAGCAATAACAATTTCGCCTTCATCGCGAGACTTTGCTGCAGTTGCTTCACTTATCGAGGTGTTTAGTCGCTCAACTTCTGCCACTGCTGACTTCATGTTTTGACCAGAAACTGCCAACTGCTCAGTCAGGGCTGCGATGCGAGCATCTGATTCATTGAGCTTTGATAGTGCAACATCAAAATCACTTTGACGTGCAGAAAGTTCTGTTGTTGCAGTTGAGATTTCAAACCTTAAACGATCGCAATTGTGTGTAATCTCCTGCAACTTGCTCTCAAGTCCTTCAATAAGGGCCTTGATCTCAATTAATGACGATGAAGATTTTGAACCACCACGAGCACGACCACGAGAAATTACATCTCCATCTCGCGTAACAACTGTTACACCAGGATGTGATCTCAGGATCGCCTCAGCGGCGTTGGCATTTTCTGCGACAACAGTTGAAGCAAGCAATGAAGCTAGTAGATCACCAATTGAGCTTGAGCGAATGTGTGCCGAAAGCGGAGTTAGTCCGACAGGAATATTGCCATTGCCTGTTTGTCCTGGCTCATAAACCAAAACATCTGCTTGACCGAGGTTTTCATTGCGCAATGTTGTCAGCGCTGTAACTGCAGATGAGAGATCCTGCACAACAACGGCATCAGCCAAACTTCCGAGTGCGGCGGCGGCTGCAGACTCCCAACCACTATCAATCTCAATCAAACCCGCAATGCTGCCTAGGATAGAAACTCCACGTGAATCACGAAGTAGAGCCGATGCTCCATCGCGATTTTGTGAAGTCAATTTCATCGCTTCAAGCTTTGCCTCAACAGCATTGCGCTCACGATCTGCTGCGCGTTCTGCTTCAACTAATTCATTGACTTTAGACTTAGCAATATCTAGTTGATTCTTGGCACCCTCAAACTGTGAATCCAGCCCGAGTTCACCTGAATCTGCGCTAGCAATTTCTAATTCATATGAAGCATGTTCGCGCTGTGCTTTATCTGCTCTGGCTTGTGCGTCATCCCGAGACTTAGTCAGACGTTCAATCTCTTCTGCAATAGCTTCTAGGCGAGCATGCAATGACTTGATGTGGCCCTCTTGGCGCGCAGTTCCTTCACGGGCATCTGCAATTGCTCGCATTGCAGCAGCAATTGTGTCTTCGTCACTTTTCAGAGCAGCCTCTGCTGCTAGTAACTGTGATGAAGCTTGTGCCAATGCTTGCTGAGCTGAAATCACATTTGAACGAAGTGCGCTTTCTTCAAGGCGCAATGTCGCTGCTTCTTTATCCAAACTCTCTGGATCGCGCCCTGAGGTGCGAGCCTCTTCTGCTTCTTCGTTTAGAAAACGAGAACGCTCTTGGGCAAGACTTTGGGTTCCGCGGAACTTTTCGCGCAAAGAGTTGAGGTTGTAATAAGTCTCTTGAGCTGCAACTAATAATGGACCTTCATGCGCGGCCTGTGCATCAAGTGCTTCTTCTCGACGTCGAACAGAATCAACTTCAGCTTCAACTGCAGAGCGTTTTTCGCGTAATGCAGTTTCATCAGCAACTTCAAGTTCCAGTGTCTTTGACATCGAAATGAAATCATCTGCGAGCAATCGAAGCTTTGCATCTCGCAAATCTGCTTGAATCGTTGCTGCTTTTTTAGCAACCTCTGCTTGCTTACCAAGTGGACGAAGTTGACGTCGAAGCTCAACTGTTAAATCTTGAATACGTGCAAGGTTTGCCTGCATTGAATCTAATTTACGAAGTGCTTTCTCTTTACGCTTACGGTGCTTAAGCACACCAGCTGCCTCTTCAATAAATCCACGGCGCTCTTCAGGTGTTGCCATCAGGATGGCATCTAGTTGACCCTGACCAACGATCACGTGCATTTCTCGACCAATACCTGAATCGCTGAGTAGTTCTTGAATATCTAGCAAGCGAGATGCTTCACCATTGATTTGGTATTCACTTTGTCCATTACGGAAAAGAATTCTAGAAATAGTTACTTCGGTGTAATCGATAGGTAAAGCGCCATCTGAGTTATCAATTGTTAATGAAACTTCAGCACGACCAAGTGGTGCTCGACCACTTGTTCCAGCAAAGATGACATCTTCCATCTTTCCACCGCGCAGTGATTTCGCGCCTTGCTCACCCATCACCCAGGTGAGAGCATCTACGACGTTTGATTTTCCTGAACCGTTAGGACCAACCACGCAGGTGATTCCGGGTTCTAAACGAAGAGTGGTCGCAGAGGCAAAGGACTTAAAGCCCTTCAGCGTCATACTCTTCAAATACACGCGGTAAACCTATCGCTTCAGGAGCGTGTTTTTAGTGAATTTAGGCTTGCGGAAAGGCAGTTTTTAATGCTTCATAGGCTGCGCGTGCGGCTACCTGTTCAGCCTCTCTCTTGCTCTTTCCAGTTCCTTCACTCATGACTTGACCACTCAACATTGCAACTGCGGTGAAGTTCTTATCGTGATCTGGGCCTTCTTCGCTAACGATGTATTCCGGTGCACCCTTACCAAGTGATGCCGCTAATTCTTGAAGTGCAGTTTTTCCGTCTAGACCGGCACCACGTGCAACAGCTGAATCCATAGTGGGTGTAATCAACTTTCGAACTATCTCGGTGCATTGGGCAAAACCAAATTGCATATAAATAGCGCCAATCAATGCTTCGAGAGCATCTGCAAGCAATGAATTCTTATCGCGTCCGTTAGTTACTTCCTCGCCTTTTCCAAGACGGATGTATTGGCCAAGTTGTAATCCGCGAGCGATGTCTGCGAGCGCGCGCATGTTGACAACACCAGAACGCAACGGAGATAGACGACTTTCATCAAAATCTGGATAACGTTTGTAAAGTTCTTCGGTAACAATCAAACCAAGAACTGAATCACCAAGAAATTCAAGGCGCTCATTAGTTTCTTTACTCCCAGATTCATAGGCATATGAACGGTGTGTAAAAGCTAACTCGAGCAAAGCTGGATCGAGTGTTACTCCCAGCTGCTCACTGAGCATTGAACTCAGATCAGACCTCTAATACCTGGCGACGGTTGTATGTACCGCACGTTGGGCACGCTGTGTGCTGCAACTTAGGCTGCTGACACTGACCGCATGTTGATAGAGAGGCTGCAGTAGTTTTCCACTGGCTACGACGTGAGCGCGTCTTTGAACGCGACATTTTTCGCTTTGGTACTGGCACTGTTCGAACCTCTTCTCAATCCTTGAGCAGCCACTGGGCTGCAGAGGGTAAGTATCCCTCAAAAGGGCTAAATCTTGAAATCGGGATCCTCGAGGGTTAAGCCCCCAAGGCTGGCCCAGCGGGCATCGATTACCTCATGTGCATGGTCTTCAGGCAGATCAGCCCACTTGCTCCCACATTCGGGGCACAGGCCGAGGCAATCCTGACTACATAAGGGGTTGCTCGGTAATGACAAGACAATCGCATCTCGAACAGGGGTCTCTAGATCAAGAATGTCCCCCTCCATCATGAACTCATCTGCCACATCTAAATCTTCACTAGTTAAGTCCTCTGTTGAACTCTTTCGCTTTTTCTTCCCACGCTCATTTGTTGGTTCATAGTTATAGAGCTCTTGAATTTTGCGTTCAATAACAATTTCAACGGGATCTAGGCAACGGATGCATTCTCCTTGCGCCACGGCATAAACATCAGCGCTGAGCAAAATGCCTTCGGTTACAGATTCAAGGCGGGCATCAATTTCAATGAGCTCACCAGCAGGCACGGAAATCAACTCAACGCCAAACTTTTCTTTAACGACGATATCTAATTCATACTCCTTCATTTCACCCGCACGACGAGGTAACTCGTAGGTGTTGAGTTTGAACGAATCTGGAGTTTTACTCATCGGCTAGCTGTGACAAGACATCCTTGTCATTTGCTCCGGCAAGTCGATCGCGTCCGCGAGAGACTGCATCCATAGTCTTATTCAGGATTACCTCAAGAGTTGCTAGGCGTCCATCGATGTACTCCTCAACCTCTTGCTTTTCCAACTCAGCAGTTTCGCGAGCATCATCTAATATTTTGCGCGCTTCGTCACGAGCGATTTGAACAATTGATGTTTGCTCAACCATTTGAGCCACATCTTCGCGAGCTATAGAGATCAATTGCTCTGCGCTGACTCGAGCTTCTTCAATTATTGCGTCCCGGGTTTCAATAATCTTTCGAGCAGATTCAAAATCGGCCGGAAGTGCTTCACGGGCATCATCTAGAATTTCAAGCATCTCAGCACGGTGCACCACACAGCTTGCAGATAGTGGAACGCCACGAGCTTCTTCAATCAATGTGATCGCTGAAGTTAACTTCTCTACTGAATCCATAATCTACTTCCCCGCTACTCGTGCTTTAAGTGCTTCATTAATTGATGGTGGAACCATTGTTGAGATGTCACCGTTGTAATGGGCGAGCTCTTTAACAAGAGATGAAGATAAGAAAGAATGAGCTGGCGAAGTGGCCATGAACATTGTTTCAACACCTGAACCCTGCAGATTGACCTGAGCCATCTGCAGTTCGTAATCAAAGTCAGTAACCGCTCTCAAGCCCTTAACAATCGCTTGGATTGAGTTGCTCTTGCAATACTCAACCAAAAGTCCGCTCCATGAGTCAACTGAAACGTTAGGAAACTTCTTAGTTACTTCGGTAATCATTCCGATGCGTTCGGTCACGGTGAAAAGGCTTGATTTGGTGCGATTTTCCAGAACGGCCACAACGACATGATCAAATTGCTGAGCGGCACGCTCAATGATGTCTAAGTGCCCATAAGTGATGGGATCAAAGGATCCTGGGCATACCGCGCGCTTCATGTGCCAAACGCTAGCAATACTGAGCCCAGTTATCCATTCTTAGGGCTGGTAATTAGCGTAATAAATGGTCGCCTGCCCATATTTTCGCTCACGTGCGGGCACAAATGCATCTGGCCAGATAAATTGCGCGCCACGCGTCGTTCGCTCTACTGCGATGAATGCATCACTGCTCAGAAATTCATAATCATGCAATGCGCTCAATACATCTTCAACAGCTTGATTAGAAAAATCATATGGTGGATCAATATAAACAAGATGATATTTATTCTTAGGTGCATCTTTTAGGAACCGCTCAGCACTCATTCCGTATAAATGAAAACTTCCTGGTGGATTCGACTTCTTTACTATTTCAAAGTTAGTTTCGATTGTTTTCTGAGCTTCATCATCTTTCTCAACAATATGGACAGATGTTGCGCCCCGAGACAAGGATTCCAATCCAATTGCGCCAGATCCACCAAAAAGATCTAGAACGTGTAAACCTTCAAATGTGCCAAATTCAGATGCCAAGGAAGAGAACAAGCCCTCGCGAGCTCGATCAGATGTTGGTCTTGTCGCACCTGCAACAGCGCCAAGAATTCGACCCTTTGCAACACCGGCAATAATTCTCAATTGATTAACCCTTATCCAAATAGTCAACGGCTTGATCACGCTGTAGCTGGGCCAGTTCTGCCCTTAGCGCAGGATAGTCTGATAAATCATTATCAGTTGCAATAATTGATTCTGCATCATCACGGGCCTGCTCGATTAACGCTTCATCTCGCAAAACGCGTAGCAATCGCAAGTGAGATTGTGTTCCGGATTGACTTGCTCCCAGAACATCTCCTTCTCGTCGTTGCTCAAGGTCGATTCGGGATAACTCGAAACCATCTAATGTGCCAGCAACAGCATTTAATCTCTCACGAGCAGGTGTTTCTTCTTCGCACTGTGTCACCAAAAGACAGAGCCCAGGTGAAGTTCCGCGTCCAACGCGACCGCGCAGCTGATGTAGCTGTGAAACACCAAAACGATCAGCATCCATAATCACCATGATCGTTGCATTCGGCACATCAACACCCACTTCAATGACAGTTGTTGAAACCAAAACATCGATATCGCCCTTAGTAAAAGCCTGCATAGTTGCGTCTTTTTCATCGGCAGATAGGCGTCCGTGCAGGATTGCAATTTTCAAGCCCTTAAGCGGACCGGCATGCAGAGTTGGCGCTAACTCCTCAACAGATGTGATCTCAGATGACTCTTCTCCGAACAGGAAGTCAATGTCAGCGTTTGCATCAGAATCAGCGCTAATACGAGGGGCGACTACGTATGCCTGATGGCCCTGGGCAACCTCTTCGTTGATTCTTTGCCACGCTCGCTCTAGAAAGCTTGGCTTCTCTCTCACCGGAACAACATGGGTGGTAATCGGTTGTCGACCTAACGGCAGCTCTCGCAATGTAGAAACATCTAAATCACCAAAGACAGTCATGGCAACCGTTCGCGGAATAGGTGTTGCAGTCATAACAAGTAGATGTGGAGGCAGGATTGCTTTTTCTTTCAAGGCATCTCGTTGTTCAACACCGAAACGATGCTGCTCATCGACAACAATTAATCCCAAGTCCTTGAACTCAACTTTTTCACCTAGTAAGGCATGCGTACCAATAACAATGCCGGCGGTTCCATTTGCAGCCATAGCCAATGCTTCTTTACGGGCTGCAGCATTTTGTGAACCTGTAATCAAAGTTACTTGTGTGGCCTTTTCAGAACCACCCAGCATTCCACCTTGGCCTAGTTCGCCCAATAATTTTTGGATAGTACGAAGATGCTGAGCAGCTAATACTTCAGTAGGTGCAAGCAGAGCAGCCTGTCCCCCACTATCAACAACAGCCAACATGGCTCGTAAAGCAACAATTGTTTTACCAGAACCAACTTCACCTTGCAATAACCGATGCATTGGATGTGGCTGCGATAGATCTGATTCAATCTCTTTACAGACTGCCAGCTGACCAGCGGTTAATTCAAAGGGCAGCGTCGCATCAAATGCATCAAGTAATCCCCCACTAATGCGCTTTCTAGATGTGGAGTTCAACTTCTTTAATTCAATCCTGCGCATTACCAACAGTGATTGAAGAAGGAAAGCTTCGTCAAATGTTAAACGCTCTCGGGAAAGTTCGGCATGATCTAAATCGGCTGGCTGGTGCAACTGCACTAAGGCTTGATGAAGTGAAGGGTAATTGTGTTTTTCCCGAATTGAGGCAGGTAAGAAATCTTGGATTTCTTCAAGAGATCCAATTGCTAACTGTGCGCATTGTGAAATCTTCCACGATGGCATTTTTCCTGAGGCTGGATAAACAGGCAGATACTTGCCCGCAAAACCTTCAACTGCGCTATCAACATCTGAGCCATCAGGAATCATTTCGTAATCTGGATGTGCAAGTTGTTTCTTATTATTAAAAACTCCTACTTTTCCTGCAAACAACCCTTGGCGCCCCACCTTTAAATCTTTCTCGCGCCACGCTTGATTGAAAAATGTTAGAGACAGCTTGTCGGTTCCATCTGTGACTACAACTTCGAGCATGCTGCCTTTTCGCCCCCGCATTGGCCTAGTAGATGCTGAATACACCTGCGCCAGGATTGTTGTTTCATCACCTTCATGAAGGGCGGAGATGTCGGAGAGTTCACCACGGACCATGTAACGACGTGGGTAGTGGCGCATGAGATCACCAATGGTTTTTATACCAAAAGTGGTCTCTAGAACTTTGGCGGTGCGGTCGCCAACGACCGCCGAAACCTTGTTCTCTAGTTGTGCCACACGGGCATTCTCTCTCTAATTCCCCTGAATTTCGGTTATCAAGCGTGAATTGGCATTGAAGCCCGCCTACGGGGTACCCTTTGCCCCTGTTCCCATTGGAACGAGATCAATAGAAAAGTTAAAAGGAGTACCGCTGTGGCATCAACATGCGATATCTGTGCCAAAGGGCCCAGCTTCGGAAACAATGTTTCTCACTCACAGGTCAAGACCCGTCGTCGTTGGAATCCAAACATTCAGCGTGTTCGCACCCTTGTTAATGGAACTCCAAAGCGTCAAAACGTTTGTACTTCATGCCTCAAGGCTGGAAAAGTAACTCGTTAATTTTTATTAATTGAAATGGCGCCAGGTATCTGGCGCTTTTTTCATTTCTGCGCCAAGAACACCACTACCTTCAACAACTGTTCCAACACAGAACCCATCTAAGTCAATTCCCGTCGCAAGAAAGACATGGTCCTCGCCACCTGCAAATATCCATTGCCACACATCAACATCTTGGCTATCGGCTAACTCTTTTAAAGTAAGAAACTCTGGATGCTGGGAAAATAACTCTTGGTCAAACTTCAAAGCGACCCCCGAAGCATTAGCCAACTGATTGGCTTGAATAATCAGCGCATCACTGACATCACACATGGCATGTGCTCGATTATTTGAAAACTGAAT
>DAIMGQ010000001.1:0-40373 GCA_036723815.1 Candidatus Planktophila sp. | reverse complement strand
TTGCTTCATGGGCTATTCCTTCTGCGAGTTCTTCAATCCATTCCATACTTTCTTGGCCAGTAAGGGTTACTGCAACTACTAAGTACTTTGGAGAACCACCCATCGCATACACATCTGCCAAGTTTGCAGCTGCAATCTTGCGACCAATATCAAATGCGCTACTCCACTTGGTGGAAAAATGTGTTCCCTCAACAGCCATATCGGTTGTGATGACAGTGCGATCGGTTGTTGTAACTACCGCCCCGTCATCACCGATTCCTATCTCGACCCCGCGATGAGTCGCGCCAAAAATGCGCGTTAAAGCAGAAATCACGCCCGCCTCATTGAAGTTCATAGCACCTAGCCTAATCGACTAGTGAGTAAGTGATGTTCTGCGGTAGCGTTTGAGCCTCGACCAGAAAGGAACTCACATGTCAGTACAAGCTTTCATTCTGATTCAAACTGAAGTTGGCAAGGCAACAGGAGTTGCAGATGCAGTTGCAAAGATCCCTGGAGTCACACTGGCAGAAGGTGTCACCGGTCCTTACGATGTAATCATGCGTGCTGAGTCAGCAAGCATGGAAGATTTCGGACGTTTGGTGCTTTCTAAAGTTCAGGGCGTGCCAGGCATTACTCGCACATTAACCTGCCCTGTAACACACCTTAGCTAGGAAGAAAGCGCAGTATCTATAAGCGCTGAAATCAAATCGGTGTAAGTAACCCCTGAGGCCTGCCACAATTTTGGATAGACCGAAGTGCCAGTAAAACCGGGCATAGTATTAACTTCATTAATAATTATTTCACCATCATGTGTGTAGAAAAAGTCGCAGCGAGCTAATCCAGAACATCCCAAAACATGAAATGCTGCAACAGCAAGTCGTCGAATCTCATCTGCGTCCAGCTCTGGAATATCAGCAGGAATCCTTACGGTAGTTGCATCATCTAAATACTTAGCCTCAAAATCATAGAATTCAAATTTAGGGTTAACAATAATTTCCCCAACAACCGAAGCCTCAACCTTGCCATCTCGTTCTAAAACTGCGCACTCAATCTCGCGTCCTTTTATGGCAGTTTCAATCAAAACTTTACTGTCATAGAGCAAGGCATCGGTGATCGCTGGCTTCAATTCGGCAGAACTCTTAACTTTATGAGTGCCGCGACTTGAACCGCCACTGGCTGGTTTTACAAACACTGGATAACTCAAAGAGTCAACTGCACTCTGCCAATCGTCGGCATGAACGGCTACTCCCTCTGCAATCTTCATGCCGCTAGATGCGAATAGCAGCTTTGCAACTGCCTTATCCATGGCTTGTGCCGATGCGCTGACACCACTGCCAACATAAGCCATCTCTGCTTCATCAAGTAAGTTTTGGATCTGTCCATCTTCGCCAAATTCACCGTGCAGGACGGGAAATACACAATCAATATCAAGCAGTTGTCCGTCAATTGAAAATCCTGACTGACTCACTTCAATATGTCGCCCGTTATCCTCAATTACCGGCATCTGCTTGTTAACGATCTCTAACTGATAATCATTTGGAAGTTCGACCCAAACGCCCGACTTAGTAATACCAATTAACAAGGGCTCAAATCGTTGCCTATCCAAACCCTTGAGCACTCCCCCTGCTGACACGCAAGAAACCTCGTGCTCGCTACTAGGGCCACCGCAAATAATTGCGATTATTTGTTTGCTCATCTAATAAAGTTTTCAGCTTTGGTGGTTATCTCCATTAGGCGATCAAGTGCCTGTGTCGGTGTAATCGCTCCTGAAACCACATCTGCGACAGCCTCAATAACTGGTACTTCAACGCCAACCCGGTGGGCAATCTCAAGAATTGCACTAGATGATGCAACACCTTCAACAGTCTTTGCTACCTCTGTGCGAGCAACATCCATGGAACCGCTTCGACCTAGCACTTCACCAAAGGTTCGGTTTCTAGACAATGGAGAACCACAACTTGCAACGAGATCTCCCATACCAGCCAAACCAGCAGCACTTAGCGGATCTGCGTTATGAGCTGCACACAAGCGTGCGACCTCATTTAGTCCGCGGGTAATCAACATCGCCTGAGTGTTTTCACCAAAACCAAGTCCAATAGAAATACCAACTGCAAGTGCGATCACGCTTTTAATCGCACCAGCAAACTCGCATCCCAAGACGTCCACAGATGTGTAAACGCGGTAGTAAGGAGTAGCAAAAAGTTGCTGAACTTTCTCCGCCAAAACCATATTTGAAGCGGCGGCAACCGCTCCCGCAGGCTGGCGCAAAATCAACTCATTAGCAAGATTGGGGCCCGTGATAATTGCGATGTTTTCAGTCTCCATTACCTCATGAATAATCTCAGTCATTCGAGACATTGTGCTTACCTCAATGCCCTTTAAAGTACTGACATAAATAGCACCTGGCTGGGCCAAAGGCTTCCAGCTCTTTAAATTCTCACGCAAGGTTTGTGCTGGCACTGCCAAGATATAAGTATTTGAATAATCAAATGCCTCTTGAAGATCACTTGTTGCTCTGAGCCCAACTGGAAGAACGTTATCGTCCAAGTATTTTCTATTGGTGTGATTGTTGTTGATCTCATCTACGACATCTTGATTTCGGCCCCACAACAACACGTGGTTGCCGGCATCGCATAAAACTTGAGCCATAGTGCTTCCCCATTGACCAGCACCCAGCACTACTACCTTGCTCACTTCTTCTTGCCCTTCTTAAAATTACCAGTACGTGGCAGAGTTGAATTGTGTGGGTCAAATATCTCAACCGGACGCTTTTCTCCACGAAGCTCTTCCAAGAGATTGGTCAGCTCTCGCATTACAAATGCTGTGGCTTCACGTAACGCGTCTGGATCATTCTCTTTTCCATACCAGGGAGATAAATCCAGAGGCTTGCCAGCCAACACCTGTATTGGAGTTCGAGGGAAGAATTTAATCTTCTTCTCATAGGTTGGCATAACAATCTGCGAACCCCATTGCGCAATGGGAACGATCGGAGTCCGTGTAGCAATAGCGAGTCGAGCAAGACCAGTTTTTGCAACCATCGGCCATCCGTTTGGATCCCTAGTTAATGTTCCTTCTGGATAAACACCAACGCAATGACCCATCTCCAAAAGACGCAGCGCATGATCTAAGGCTTTGGAGGCATCCTTGCTTTCACGAGCCACTGGAACCATGCCAGCTGCTAGAACAACTTTTCCAATGACAGGAACTTTAAAAACACCTTCTTTACCGATGTAACGAGGAGCCCGCCCATTGCGATAAAGAAAGTGGGTAAGAAACAAAACATCTAAATATGAAACATGGTTGCTTGCGACAATTGCCTTGCCACTCTTGGGGATATTTTCTCCCCCACGCCAAACCTTTTTTCCCACCAGATTAAGAAGTGGGATAACGACCTTTGTGCCGAACTTAAAAGCAAAATTAGTTCCGAGGGGATTTCCCTCAGGTGGAGCATATGAAATCTTGTACTCCGTCATGGCCTTAATAATAGTGCCGTATATGCAAAAACGGGGCTAGCGTTAGCCAGCCCCGCTTTATAAGCAAAAGAATTACTTCTTCTTTGCCTTCTTTACAACCTTCTTCGCTGCTGGCTTCTTCTTAGCAGGAGACTTCTTTGCAACCTTCTTAGCAGCCTTCTTTGGCGCTGCCTTCTTAGCTGCCTTCTTTGGCGCTGCCTTCTTAGCAACTGGCTTAGCAACTACCTTTGGCTCTGGCTTTGGTGCTGGAGCAAGCTTGCGATCTCCAGCAATAACTTCCTTAAGTGCCTTTGCAGGTAGGAAGCGTGCCTTCTTTGAAGCCTTGATCTTGATTGTCTCGCCAGTAAATGGGTTACGTCCCATACGTGCCTTGCGATCAACCTTCTTGAACTTACCGAAATCGTTGATCATTACATCTTCACCCTTTGCAAGGTTACGGATGATTGTGTCAAAAACGATGTCTACAGCGTGAGCTGCTTCTTTTTTGCTGTCGTTGAAGTGTGGTGCTAACGCAGCAATGAATTGGGCCTTATTCATTGAAATCCCCTTATTTACGCGTAAATGTTAAGCAACTGCTTAACGTGTTCATAAACTTACGCGCATATAAGGGGTGATGTGGTTATTGAATTGCGCGTGTCGCGCTTTTTATTTTTTTATAGAAATGATGAAAAATGCGGTTTTTATGCGTAGAAAACTCTAAATACAAGATTGAGGGTTGGGCGCGCACTCTCTCACCCACACGTAAAACCCGCGTTTTACGCTTGTTTTTAGCCCCTACGAACGAATAGGAAGAGTAGTTGGCTTATATACAGGGCGAGATTTCTCAAAAGAATCAATGGAATCAGTCTGTTTTAGGGTCAAACCAATGTCATCCAATCCTTCCATCAAGCGCCAGCGGGTGTAATCATCGATTTGAAATGACAAACTCTTTGATCCATAGCCAACGGTGCGGGTCTCTAGATCAACTGTGATTGGGGTTGCTGGATCTGCTTCTACAGCAGCCCACATCGCCTCCACCTCTGCTTGATCCAAAATGATCGTTAACAATCCACCCTTGAGTGAATTGCCACGGAAGATATCTGCAAAGCGGCTAGAAATAACTACCTTGAAGCCATAGTTCTGTAGCGCCCATACTGCGTGCTCACGTGAAGAACCTGTTCCAAAATCCGCTCCTGCAATAAGAACTGTGCCATTCTTGAAGGCCTCCTTGTTGAGAACAAATTCAGGATCATTTCTCCAAGCAGCAAATAGACCATCTTCAAAGCCACTGCGCGTTACTCGCTTTAAATAGACAGCAGGGATTATCTGATCTGTATCAACATTGCTGCGACGTAGTGGAACTCCGGTGCCGATGTGCTTAATGAATTTTTCCATGGACTTAGCTCCTTACAGATCCGCAGGTGAAGACAGTGTTCCACGCAGCGCTGTAGCAGCTGCGACAAGTGGACTTACTAAGTGAGTGCGACCGCCCTTACCTTGGCGACCTTCAAAGTTACGGTTTGAAGTTGAAGCAGAGCGCTCTCCTACTGCTAACTGATCAGGGTTCATACCAAGACACATTGAGCATCCTGCATTTCGCCATTCAGCACCGGCATCAAGAAAGACCTTGTCCAGACCTTCTGCTTCTGCCTCCAAGCGCACTCGCGCCGATCCTGGAACAACCAGCATGCGCAGCGTTGAAGCGATCTTCTTACCCTTTAAGATATCTGCAGCTGCACGCAAATCTTCAATGCGCCCGTTAGTGCAAGAGCCCAAGAAAACAGTGTCAATGGCTATCTTTTTAAGTGGGGTGCCCGCCTCAAGACCCATGTATACAAGTGCTCGTTCTGCAGCCGTGCGTGCCTCTGAGTCTGCAATATCGGCTGGGTTTGGAACCACTGAATTAAGCGGCAAACCTTGGCCTGGGTTAGTTCCCCATGTAACAAATGGCTCTAGCTCATCTGCGCTTAGATTTACCTCAACATCAAACTTGGCATCGGCATCTGTAAATAATGTTTTCCAATAAGAAACAGCTGCATCAAAATCCTCAGGTGCATGAGGCTTACCCTTGATGTAATCAAAAGTAGTTTGATCTGGAGCAATCAGTCCTGCTCTTGCTCCTGCTTCAATAGACATATTGCACACTGTCATTCGAGATTCCATTGACAAGGCACGGATTGCACTGCCTCGGTATTCAATGACATACCCCTGGCCACCGCCCGTGCCAATCTTTGCAATGATCGCAAGGATGATGTCCTTAGATGTCACACCAGGCTTGAGTGAGCCTTCAACATTAATCGCCATTGTCTTTGGTCGTTGCAAAGGCAATGTTTGTGTAGCAAGAACATGCTCTACTTCTGAGGTACCAATACCAAAAGCAAGTGCTCCGAAAGCACCGTGGGTGGATGTGTGAGAATCTCCGCACACAATCGTCATTCCAGGTTGTGTAACACCAAGTTGTGGTCCAACAACGTGAACAACTCCCTGATCCTTATCACCGAGTGAGTGAATACGAAGCCCAAACTCTTTACAGTTTGCGCGCAAGGTATCGACCTGCAGCTTTGAAACTGGATCTGCGATCGGCAGATTAATATTCTGTGTCGGCACATTGTGATCTTCTGTAGCAATCGTTAGATCAGGGCGACGAACTGGGCGTCCGGCAAGGCGCAGTCCATCAAATGCTTGTGGGCTAGTTACTTCGTGGATTAAATGCAGATCGATATAAATCAGATCTGGTTCGCCATCTGCTGCGCGAACAACATGCTCTGCCCAAATTTTCTCGGCTAGCGTTTTACCCACGATGTACTGCTCCTTACATGTCCAGGTTGTGATATCAGATACTGAGATGCTAATATCACTCTATGAACAAGAAGAATAGCGGAGTTGGCGTATTAGACAAAGCGGTGGCAATTCTAAGCACTCTAGAAGCCGGCCCGCATTCACTTGCCGAACTTGTTGCAGCAACCGGCATCGCCCGCCCTACCGCCCACCGTCTAGCTGTGGCACTTGAATTCCACCGTTTAGTTGCTCGTGATTTAGCCGGACGCTTTGTTCTAGGACCACGTTCAGGTGAATTAGGCGCTGCTGCCGGTGAAGATCGTTTATTGGCTGCTGCAGCCCCTGCTCTGGCCGCTCTGCGCGATGCAACTGGAGAGAGTGCGCAGTTATATCGCCGTCAAGGAGATCTGCGCATCTGTGTGGCCGTTGCAGAGCGTTTATCAGGATTGCGTGACTCAGTTCCTGTTGGCGCAGCCCTCACCATGCACGCAGGCTCTGCTGCGCAAATTCTTCTTGCCTGGGAAGAGTCCGAAAAGATTCATCGTGGTTTAACCAACGCCCGCTTTACCGCCGCACAACTATCTGCTGATCGTCGTCGCGGTTGGGCACAATCTGTGGGAGAGCGCGAAGCCGGTGTTGCATCTGTGTCAGCACCTGTGCGCGCACCTAACGGCAAAGTAATTGCTGCCGTAAGCATAAGCGGCCCGATCGAACGTCTAGGACGTCAACCTGGCCGCATTCATGCCGCTGCTGTAGTTGCTACTGCAGCTCGTCTGACTGAACATCTAGCTCGCGAATAACGCGAACAATCGTAGGAAAAGAAAAACCTTTTCGCTGTAGCAGTGATTGAATTCTGCGAATCTGAACCTCTGGCTCAAGCCGACTCATTGTGTTGTACTTTTTCATACCCAATGAAAACGCGGTTCGATATTCAGACTCATCATCAATCTCATCTAATGCTGCATCGATACTGGATTGATCTACTCCCCTCGTGCGAAGTTCTCCAGCAATGATTCGCTTGGACAATTTCTTGGAGGTATGGCGGGATTGAGTCCACGCCCTTGCAAACTCTGAGTCGTTGATCAAACCATTTTCTTGAAGGCGAAAGATGGTTGCCTGGGCAACATCATCTTCTACTCCACGCTTTTTTAAGTGAGCCAGAAGCTCACCCTTACTCTTAGCGCGAGCAACCAAGGCATTGAGTGCGATGGTGTTTGCGATTGAGTAAGGGTCAGCTTCTTGGTCGACCTTTACATATTCAAGCATTGGAGCTTAGAAATCCACCTCTGCGGCAGCTTCGTCAATTGCAGCAACTAGTGCTGGATCGACCTCAACTGGAACAAAGTGTTCGCGGATCTTGTTTTCAATCTCATTGGCTAGATCTGGGTTATCAAGTAGGAATGCGCGTGCATTTTCCTTGCCCTGACCAAGCTGGTCTGCTTCGTAGGTGTACCAAGCACCAGATTTCTTAACCACACCGATTTCAACACCCATATCAATCAATGAGCCTTCGCGTGAAATACCTGTGCCGTAAATAATGTCGAACTCTGCCTGCTTGAAAGGTGGAGCCATCTTGTTCTTAACTACCTTTACACGGGTACGGTTACCAACAGATTCTTGACCATCCTTAAGCGTTTCAATACGACGGATATCTAGACGAACAGAGGCGTAGAACTTAAGTGCTTTTCCACCTGTAGTTGTCTCTGGTGAACCAAAGAAGACACCGATTTTGTCACGCAACTGGTTAATGAAAATTGCTGTTGTCTTTGATTGGTGCAGTGCTCCCGTGATCTTACGAAGTGCTTGAGACATCAAACGTGCCTGAAGACCCATGTGTGAATCACCCATCTCGCCTTCGATTTCTGCGCGAGGAACAAGTGCTGCAACTGAGTCAACTACAACTAGATCAAGTGCACCTGAACGAATAAGCATGTCCATGATTTCTAGCGCTTGCTCACCTGTATCTGGCTGCGAAACCAGTAGAGCATCAATATCAACACCAAGCTTCTTTGCATACTCTGAATCAAATGCGTGCTCTGCATCGATGAAGGCACAGATGCCACCAGCTTTTTGAGCATTTGCAATTGCATGCAATGTAAGGGTTGTCTTACCTGAAGACTCTGGTCCGTAAATTTCAACAACGCGACCTCGTGGAAGTCCACCAATACCAAGTGCGATATCTAGTGCGATTGAACCAGTTGGAATAACTTCGATCACTGTGTTCTGTCGCTCTGACATCTTCATTACTGCGCCTTTACCAAATTGACGTTCGATCTGGGCTAGGGCTGTGTCTAACGCCTTATGGCGTTCAACGTTGGCTTTATCTTGTGCTGCATCGTTTGCTTTGTTGCTTTTTTCAGTAGCCACGTACATTCCTTTCGATAGAACGTCCTGCGTTGTGCAGTTCGTTTGGTCTGGCCCAGAAGGTACGGAGACCCAACGACGGACTACAGATTCCCCACATCGAGTGTGGAGAAGAGCTGCAGGCGGAGGTTGGAACCGCTCTGGTTGTACTCGGAAAGTTTATCCGAACATCTGTTCGAAAGGTAACAGGTGGCACTGACGGATTTAGGCGTGTCGCCCCACCATACTGAGCCGGTGTTAATCCTGTTGCCGCCCTCTGAAAAGAAATCAGCCGCCCCAGGGCCGGCTATAGAGGTCTATGCGGGCGTTCTCTATGCCGCCCTGGGTTGGAGCACCCTTACTAAAGCCCAACAGAAGTTGGGCCAATCGTGCATCGCCATCATCTCGGCCAAGTACGCAGTTGTGCGCCCATTGGATCTGATCGAGCCGTATAAAGAAAAAATAAAGAATAAAAAGATGGCCGCCCAGGTTGCACTTGCCTTAGACGGGGTCGAATCAGAGTTAATAATCGATTGTCGCTCATCTACCTATCAAACAGTCTGGCAATCCCCCGTTGCGATAACCGTTGAGATCAAGGTCTTCACCAAAGTAGATGGTGCGAAAAAAGTGATTACCCACATGTCCAAAAAGACTCGCGGTGAAGTAACCCATCGCATCTTAAAGAGCGAAAGAGTTCCGAGTAATCCTCATGAATTAGAAGAAATCGTTTCTCAAGAATTTGAATGCGAATTGCTTGAAGGAGATAAGAAAAATCCTTGGGTCCTAGAGGTCTATTGTAAAGAGGCGTCGCTATGACGCCATCAGGGCCGTTTTCTTTATCAGCTCAACCGTCAACGTTGGATAGTTCCACATGATCACATGTGCGCAGTTATCGACAACTATCCACCGCGAATGAGAAGGCGCAACGCTTTTTTCTTGTGCAATCCCTTCTGGCAATGTCCGATCTTCATCTCCAAAAACTACTGAGAGTTTAACCTTTTCAGGAACAACAGATTCAAACCTGCGCCCATTTGCACCATGCCACATTGGCATATAGCCCTTTGATCTGGCCATCGCTATTACTGAGTCTCGACATGACTCAAAACTTAACTCACGCCATAAGTGAGTGATTTTCTTATAGCCAATAGCTTTCAATACTGGAATTCGATACGCCGTCTTCATGAAGTACTGGGAAATCTTTGCAAGGATTCTTGCATCAAGACTTGGAGGAAACTTTCGCGGCGGTTGTTCGTGCCATAAACCAGCAGGAGCCAATGCAGTAACACTCAAAACTTTGTCTGGAGCAACCGCTGCCATCTCTAATGCAATCCAACCTCCAAGGGAGTTTCCGGCAACGTGCATGGTTTCAACACCTATCTCAGAAACCATGTAATCAACTATCGCCTGCGCAAGGGAGCGTGGATCCAATTCTTCATCATCAGTAAGTGGTGCATCACCATGGCCTGGTAGGTCAATGGCATAGACCGTAAAACTTTCTATCAACTCCGGAACCAGAGTTTTCCAAATGGTTCCAGCAGAACCCAATCCATGAACAAGGACTAATGCGGGTTTGTTGAGGTCTTGTGTGTAACGGTGGGAGCTAACGGGCATTTTAGTACTTGTACTTTTCTGTCTCGTTTGGATGTGCCTTGCACACCGCTTTCCAAATAACATCTGGCTCAAACCCAGCAGCCAGGGCCTCATTCACGCTCTTACTACCTAACTCAGATAATGCAATATCTGCAGAAAATGAAGGTGCCCATGCATCACCAAATGACAAGGTGATGCGTTCGCGCAGATCAGAGATTCGCAATTGCCGTTATTGCTTCTGCTTGCGCACGAGATTGTGCAGGAGTAATTGGATGCAAGGCTTGTCCAATTAACCATCGTGTTGCCAGCTCGCTCTTTTCTTTCCCCAACAAATGAGCCATTGCAATAGAAAATGCTTTCCATAACACATCTGTCTGAGCCGAAAGAGCTAGGGTCAATGAATCCGGATCTTGTGTGCGCATCGCAGCAAGTGCCTCATCACGTGAAACTTCAATTGAAATCTTCTCTAAGGCAGAAGTTGCATCTGGTGCAGCTTGCGCGATGACAACTAACCGTTGCATCTCTGATTCACATAGGCTGCGAATAACACTCTCTTTGTCTCTGTAATGGTTATACAAAGTTGCGCGGGAAACCTCTGACACATCGGCAATCTCAATCATGGACATTTTGCGCAGGCCAGTAGTTGCAATTAATTGCTTTGTAGCTTCAAGGATTGCGTTTTGTGTACGGCGGTGAGTTGCTACTTGTGGCGCGTACTTATTAAGCGGCATCGACAACAGTGAGAGTTACGCCCTCACGGCTCTTAAGCTCTGCAGATACTTCGCTGAAAACGCCAGATAGAGAAAGTCCCAGTGCGAGGCAAATTGCATTTAGTAATTCAGAGGATGCTTCTTTTTGTCCGCGTTCTACCTCGGATAGGTATCCAAGTGAGACTCGTGCATCACGAGCAACATCGCGCAACGTGCGACCCTGGGCAGTGCGCGCAGAACGAAGGGTCTGGCCAATAGCTTCACGAACTAGAACCATTGTCATACTCCCTTCACGTGTCGAACTTTAAGCGCGATGTCTAAGGATACGCGCAAAGGAGGCTATCGCGCTTGATGTAGCTGCGTTTCGCACAGAATCACGATCACCAGAAAGGGATAATTCGATCGTCTGGCTGATGGGACCTTCAATGGCTACCCACACCACACCTGCCGCAGAACCGCCCAACGGGTTGGGGCCTGCAACTCCTGTTGTTCCAATCGCCCACGTAGTTCCAAAGGATTTGATTGCACCCTTTGCCATCGCAACTGCGACCTCTTCACTGATCACTGTGTGCTTTTCAATGAGCTCTGGATCAACATCTAGATGAGAAACTTTAATTTCATCTCGGTATGCCGTCATTCCACCGACAAATACATCAGATGCTCCTGCAACCATGACAATTGCAGCACTCACAGAGCCTGCAGTTAAAGACTCAGCGGTACTAATTGTTTCTCCGCGTTGGCGCAGATGTTCAACGATCTCGGCAGAAAAGCCAAGGATCTCGTTTGCTAACGTCATCTGCCAAACCTTTCGTAAATCACGCTTTTTGCGTGAAGGTAGATTTTACATAATACACACCTGTAACGATAGTGAGTACCACTGCAACGAACATGAGGCCATCGCGGAACCAGTAAAGATTGGAGCTAAGGGGTAGAACATAGAAGCCAACACCAAAGTTCTGCAACGTTGCCTTAATTTTGCCACCCTTATTCGCCGGAATGACTCCTCGTTTAATGACAGAGAGTCTAAACAGCGTGATCCCAATTTCACGGAACAAAATCACACATGTGATCCACCAAGGCATTCTTCCCAAAATCGACAATGAGACCATCGCTGTACCAAGCATAAATTTGTCGGCAACTGGATCTAGAAACTCACCAAACTTTGTGATCGTGCCTCGGCTTCGAGCCAAATTTCCATCCAGAATATCTGATAATCCGAGTACAAAGAAAACACACCAAGAGATGTATTGCCAGGTTGGATCATCTCCACCATTTTTAAAAAGCGTATATGCACCAACTGGAACAAACAATAAACGCATGACAGTGATGAAATTTGGAGTTATAAATGCAGGAAGTTTCATAGCGGCTTAGCCACCAAATCCGCACCCATCGAGTCAATAACAACGGCGTCAACATACTGCCCAACTGTGTAGTTAGTACCAATAAATGATGTTGTGCCATCTACTTCAGGACCCTGATGAGCTGCGCGGCCCTCTTGTAATTCTTCATCTTCAATCAAAACACGCACAGTCTCACCAATTCGCCCCTGTGCTCGCAATGAAACCATTTCATCGGCTAGTGAAGACAATGTCTCAACCCGCTGGGCAATGACATCTGCATCAACCTTGTCAACAAGATTTAATGCTTCAGTGTTGTCCTCATCTGAGTACCCAAATACACCGACCGCATCTAGCTTTGCTTTAGTAATAAAGTCAGCCAAATCATCAAAATCCTCTTGCGTTTCACCCGGGAAACCAACAATAAAGTTTGAACGGATACCAGCCTCTGGTGAAACCGCACGCACTTGACTAATGAGATGTAAAAACTTCTCACTGTCTCCAAAGCGACGCATCCGGCGAAGCACTGTTGGACTTGTGTGCTGGAAGGATAAATCAAAGTAGGGAGCTGTTTTATCTGTCGCAATCATTGCTTGAATCAATGTAGGACGCATCTCAGCTGGTTGTAAGTAAGAAAGTCGGACTCGCTCTACTCCAGGTAGTGCTGCGATATCTGGCAAGATCTTTTCCATCAACTGCAGATCACCTAGATCTTTTCCGTATGAGGTTGTGTTTTCACTAACCAAGAACAATTCTGAGACACCATTTTCTGCAAGCCAACGTGCCTCTTTGATGATGTCGGTTGGGCGTCTAGAAATAAACGAGCCACGGAAATAAGGAATCGCACAGAACGAACAGCGTCGATCACAGCCTGAGGCGATCTTCAGTGGAGCCCAAGGCGCATCACCTAATCGCTTTCTTGAAAACTCTTCGCTCTCACGCGCATCTGCCCGATCGGCTGGTGCAATAGGTAGCAGTGCTCGACGATCCCGTGGGATGTGTGCTTTATGAGATTCACCGGCAACAATAGATTGCAAGCGCGCAGAAATATCCTTGTAGTCATCAAAACCTAGAATTGCATCTGTTTCAGGCAGTTCCTCAGCCAATAGATTTCCATAACGCTCAGCCATGCAACCAACGGCAACAACTGCGCGTGTAACCCCATGACCTTTGAGGGAATTTGCCTCAAGCAATGTATCAATAGAATCCTTTTTTGCGGATTCGATAAAACCACATGTGTTTACAAGTGCGACTTCGGCCGATTCCACATCATCGACAAGAGTCCAACCATCTGCTGCTAATCGACCAGCTAACTCTTCAGAATCTACTTCGTTGCGTGCGCACCCAAGAGTGACTACTGCAACGGTGCGCTTCATTTGCGCAATCTTACCCTGTTTAAGGCTATTAAGAATCTACTCCGTACGACACGCTAACTACTTCCCCATCACCGCCGATTGAATCGACTTTCTTACCATTAACAGTTAAATCAACTCCCCCTGCATTGCCAATCTTCACATTCAGAGATACATCAGTGCTAAAGGTTTTGGTGCTGCCTTGGGAAACTTGGCCACTAAAAAGTGTGCGGCCCGTTGCATCCGATACAAAGAGCCAGCTCTTTGCACGTTCTGCAGTAACAATTAACTCGACTCCAGTGCCTGTTGAAACTGTTGCCTGCTCAGTCGGAGTTGACTCAGTTGCTTCTGGTGAAGGGGTTGCACTCTCTGTACTTGAAGCCACCGGTGCTGGAATATCAACAGATGCTGTGTTTGAAATGATGATCTGTGCAAGTCCCACGACAAATAATGATGCCACCGAGATTGTTGCTAGTACTTTCCAAGAAACCTTGCGGGCCTGTTCTGGTAAACGCATAACACTATTTTCAACAAGTAAATCTTTAATCGATCGATCCACCCGCATTTGCTCTTCTTCAAAAGCGGCAATGAAAATCTGCGGATCAACGCCTAGCTTTGTAGCAATGTTACGAATATGACCACGGGCATATGTTTCACCACCGCATTTATGAAAAGAATCCGATTCCATCTCACGCAATAGTGAACTGCGAATATTTGTTGAAGCCGAGAGATCGTCAATGCTCAGCCCAGCACTCTTACGTGCTTGAGTAATCATCGATCCAAGAGACATGAACTAATCCTCAAACTGGCTGTGGGGTGAGTGAAAAGTCTAAAGGAAAACTAGTCACCGAGAGAAGGGGTAAGAGTGAGCATTAGGGGTGAAAGAGGCCCACCACACTCATTGTTTACCCTTTGTTAATAATCTCGAAGAGTCGCCAGCACCGAATCGAGTTCATCAGGCTTAACCAAAACGGTACGTGCCTTTGATCCTTCTGATGGCCCAACGATGCCACGAGATTCCATCAAATCCATCAATCGTCCAGCTTTTGCAAAACCAACACGCAATTTTCTTTGCAACATTGATGTGGAGCCAAATTGCGTGCCAACGACAAGTTCAACAGCCTGACACAAAATATCGAGATCATCGCCAATTTCTTTATCAACCATTTTCATTTGATTAACAGGTGCTGTCACATCATCTCGATACCTTGGCTTTAACTGCTTTTTAACATGTGTTGTTACAGCCTCAATTTCGCGCTCTGATACATATGCGCCTTGAATTCTTATCGCTCGGCTTGATCCCATAGGAATAAACAAGGCATCTCCTTGCCCCACAAGCTTTTCTGCACCAGGCGTATCCAAAATAACTCGACTATCAGCAAGTGAGCTAGTTGCAAATGAAAGTCTAGATGGAACGTTGGCTTTAATCAGACCGGTAACAACATCTACAGAAGGACGCTGCGTGGCTAGGACTAAGTGGATACCCGCAGATCGTGCCAATTGAGTAATGCGAACAACAGATTCTTCAACCTCTTTTGCCGCAACCATCATCAAATCTGCAAGCTCGTCAATAATGACCAGTAGATATGGGTATGGCTCAACAGTGCGATCACTACCCGGAGGCGGAACAACTTTTCCGGCACGAACTGCCTTATTGAAATCATCAATGTGTCTGTATCCAAATGTGGATAGATCCTCGTAACGAAGATCCATTTCGCGCACTACCCACGTTAAAGCATCTGCAGCCTTTTTAGGGTTAGTAATGATTGGAGTAATCAAGTGAGGAATACCTTCGTAGGCAGTTAGTTCTACGCGCTTTGGGTCAATCAGAACTAGTCGCACATCATCTGGAGTAGCTCGCATTAAAATCGAGGTAATCATGGCGTTAATCATTGAAGATTTACCCGCACCAGTTGCACCAGCAACTAGAAGGTGAGGCATCTTGGCAAGGTTTGCACACACAAAATTACCTTCAACATCCTTACCCAAAGCAACAAGCATGGGATGTAAATCTTGTCCTGCAACCGTTGAGCGCAAAACATCACCCAATGCGACTATCTCTCGATCCGCATTTGGAATCTCAATTCCAACTGCTGATTTTCCAGGAATTGGAGACAGGATGCGAACATCGCTACTGGCAACTGCATAAGAAATATTCTTGGCAAGGGCGGTAATTCGCTCGACCTTCACAGCGCTTCCAAGTTCAACTTCATATCTGGTAACCGTTGGGCCACGCATGAAACCAGTAACTTGTGCATCGATTTCAAACTGCAAAAAGACTTCAGTTAAGGCAGCAACAACTACCTCATTTGCTTTGCTCTTGGCTTTAGCTGCAGGGCCTGCCCGCAACATATCCGCCGCTGGGAGCTCATAGACAACATCTGCCGTGAGAAGCAATTGCTCTGGGCGTTTGGCAGCAACCGTATTTTCATTGGCATGAACAACTGGAGAAACAGGAACTGGGACAGTGAACTCTTCGTCAAAGCTCTCTTCGTCAAGCTCTTCTTCCTCTTCAACTGGCTCATTCCATGCCGCTACAACTGGTGTGTCAAAGGCCGGAGTATCTGTAATTTCAAAATCTTGCTCAACGCGCTCTGCTCGTTCAGGTCGCTTAGACCAAAGCCATTTACTAGATGTTGTGATGCGAGTCAAAATTTCAGAGACAGGGGTTGCAGTAATTACCAACAAACCAAAAATGAAAACAATAAACAAAACGGGATAAGCAAGGACTGAAGTCATTAAAGCAACTAGAGGTTGTGTGACACCGTAGCCAAGCCATCCACCACCTTCACGCATTGCCGTTGCACCTGTTCCAACGGAACCGTTGAATAAATGAGCTAGTCCGGTTGATGAAACAGCAAGTGCCAGTGTGCCGATGATGATTCGCCCCGTCGCCTTTGAATCTTCAGGAACACGAAATAATCTAAATGCAAAGTAGATAAGAACAAGAGGTGAAATAAAACCAACCCGACCAAATCCACCATAAATAAAGGAATAAACCGCTCGACCTACAAGATTATCGGAGTGAAACCAAGTGCCAGCAGTTGCAATTAAAGCCAGGATTAAAATTAGAAATGCGATTCCATCTCGCTGATGTGCTGGATCTAAATCTTTCGCACCGCGTGCTATAAAACGAACGCTCTTACCTAGTGACTTGGCGATAAACCGCCATGTGGCACCAACTCCACGACCAAGTGCTCCGCCTACAGCACCTGTCTTGGATTTTGCTTTTTTTCTTTTAGCCACACGACTGATCGTAAAGGGTTAACAAATTTGAACCTACTAGGCGCGCCGCGCATTAAACTTCAATAACGACAGGGACAATCATCGGCTTTCGTCGATGCTCTCCCCCAACCCATCCACCTATTGTCTTTCGCACAATTTGAGATAGTTGATGGGTTCCATTGATTCCATCAACAACGGCTGCTGCTAAGGCTTTTTCAATACGAAGCTTGACCTCATCAAACATCGCTGCATCTTCATTAAACCCTCGTGCATGAATATCTGGTCCCGCAACGATCTTGCCACTTTGAGAATCGATAACAACAACACATGAAATGAATCCTTCTTCACCCAGAATGCGTCGATCCTTCAAAGAGCTCTCAGTAATATCGCCAATACTCTGTCCATCAACAAAAACAAACCCCACAGGAATTGCACCTACAACTTCTGCCTCATGATTAACCATGTCGATAACCACACCATTATCAATAATGAATGTGTTTCCTCGTGGAACACCTGATTGGATCGCCAGCTCTGCGTTTGCTTTCAGGTGACGCCATTCTCCGTGAATTGGCAACACATACTTGGGCTTAACTATGTTGTAGCAATAAAGAAGCTCTCCTGCTGCAGCGTGGCCAGAAACGTGCACCATTGCATTTGCTTTATGAACCACCTTTGCGCCAAAACGTGTTAACTCGTTGATAATGCGAAATACTGAGTTCTCATTTCCTGGAATAAGAGATGAAGCTAAAATAACTGTGTCGCCTTCGCCAACACGAATCTGATGATCGCCGTTAGCCATGCGAGAGAGCGCAGCCATTGGCTCACCTTGTGACCCTGTGCAAATCAACACAACATTGTCATCATACTGATCTAGATCTTTGGCATCGATGACTAAATCAGCAGGCACATTGAGATATCCCATGTCCTCAGCGATCTTCATGTTACGAACCATGGAACGTCCGATGAATACGACTTTGCGTCCATGCTGTGCGGAAATATCAATGACTTGCTGAACACGGTGAACATGTGAAGAAAATGAAGCAACGATGACACGGCGCTTGGTTGAGGAAATAACTCGATTAAGCGCTGGCATAATTTCGCGCTCTGAAGGTGTGAACCCTGGAACATCGGCGTTAGTTGAATCGACCATAAATAGATCAACACCTTGCTCGCCCAGACGTGCAAATGTTCGCAAATCTGTAATGCGACCATCTAGTGGTAGTTGATCCATCTTGAAATCACCAGTGGCCAATACTCGACCTGCTTCTGTATTGATAACAACGGCCAACGCATCTGGAATTGAGTGATTGACCGCAACAAACTCCAAAGTAAAAGGTCCAATATCTTCAGTGCCACCTTCTTTCACCTCACGTGTAAGTGGAGTGATGCGATGTTCTTTCAGTTTTGCTGTGATCAGTGCAAGGGTTAAGGCAGAACCATAAATTGCAATATCGCCACGTTCACGCAATAGATATGGAACCGCACCAATATGGTCTTCGTGACCATGCGTTAAAAAGATACCTATAACATCATCCAGACGATCTCTGATGTAAGAAAAATCAGGAAGAATCAAGTCAATACCTGGTTGAGTATCTTCAGGAAACAAGACGCCACAGTCCACAATTAAGAGCTTTGATTTATATTCAAAGACAGTCATATTGCGGCCAATTTCAGTAAGGCCACCGAGTGCGACTATGCGCAAACCACCGTCAACTAACTTTGGCGGAGTACTTAGATTTGGATGTGGATGATTCATTAGTTAACTGCAACACCACCGGCACGTAGATCTTCACGCAGTTGTGCGATCTGTGCATCAGTAGCATCGACTAGAGGAAGACGAGTGTGGCCGCCAGGTAGGCCCATTAATGTGAGTGCGGCCTTTGTCAGAATCGCACCTTGCGTTCGGAAGGTTCCTGTGTAGACAGGCAGTAACTTCTGGTGGATCTCTAAAGCACGCGCTGCGTTTCCAGCAAACCAAGCATCTAGTAACTCGCGAAGATCTTTTCCGACTGTGTGACCACAAACAGATACAAATCCAACTGCCCCAACTGAAAGTAGTGGCAAGTTAAGAATGTCATCACCTGAATAAACAGGAATTCCGCAACGCTTAATAACCCATGAAGTCGATGCAACATCTCCCTTTGCATCCTTGAGTGCAACGATCCGAGGGTGCTCTGCAAGACGAACAATTGTGTCTGGTTCGATTGGAACACCGGTGCGACCAGGAATGTCATACATCATCATCGGAAGATCGGTTGCATCAGCAACAGCGCGGAAGTGAGCTTCGATACCAGCTTGTGGTGGTTTGTTGTAATAAGGAGTTACTACAAGCAAACCATCTGCTCCTGCTTTTTCGGTGCGCTTGGCTTGATTGATTGAGTACTCAGTTTCATTATCTCCAGCACCAGATAAAACTTTAATCGAAGACCCCACTGCGTTTCTGACAACGCGAATGATCTCCTCTTTTTCAGAGGACTTAGTTGTTGGGGCTTCACCTGTTGTTCCATTCACCACGATTCCATCATGGCCATGTGCAACTAGGTGAGTTGCAAGAGTCTCAACACCTGCCCAATCGATTGCGCCATCTTTTTTGAATGGCGTGACCATTGCGGTCAGAAGCCGTCCAAATGGAGGTGCGATTGTCATGCGGTGAACTCTACCCGCTTTAAGGGGCGACTCGTCCAGACTTTTCAAAGGCTGCGTATGTAAGCGGCATTAATTTCGCAAATTCCGCTTCCATTTTCTCGGCAACCATCTCAATTTCACGTTGAGGATAGCTTGGAAAATGTGAACCTTCACGGGCTGTCCGCAAGGACAAGAAGTTCATCAATGCGCGAGCATTCATTGACACATACATAGATGAGTAGGTTGCAACCGGCAAAACTACGCGGGCGACTTCGCGGGCAACGCCAGCTTCCAACATCTTTTGATAACTTTCATATGCAATAACGTATGCATCCTTCATCGCTTCAACCGTCACATCAAATTGCTCTTTCGTTCCATCAACAAATGTGTATGCGCCAGTTTTACCCACTTGAACAAGTTTGCGTTCGGCAGATGGAATATAGAAAACAGGTTTTAGCTCGCGGTAGCGACCACTTTCTTCATTGTATGAAGCAATCCGGTGGCGCATGAACTCACGAAAAACAAAGATTGGAGCGGAGACAAAAAATGTCATTGATGTGTGCTCGAATGGAGATCCGTGACGTTCGCGAGCCAGGTAATTAATCAATCCTGCAGAACGTGCTGGATCTTCCCCAATTTCTTCCATCGATTGCTCACCAGCTGTTGACACACGAGCTGCCCAAATAACATCAGCATCGCTAGCACTGGCTTTCACTAATTCAACGGTCACATCATCGCGGTAGATAATTTCTTCACTCATGTTCGCACCCTATCTATTAGCCCCTAGCACCCCTTGGATATATACGGCACAATGTCCGCGTGTCCAAGGTTGCCTCCACCACATTGCGTGATTCGCTCAGTGTTTCACTCACCGTTGGTGCATATGGGGTGGCATTTGGGGCCGCTGCTGTGGCAAATGGCTTTACTGTTTTACAAAGCTGCCTACTTTCATTATTGACATTTTCTGGTGCATCTCAATTTGCAGTTATTGGAGTTCTAGGAGCGGGTGGATCTGCATTAAGTGGAATCGCAACTGCATCTTTACTCGGAGTTAGAAACGCACTCTATGGAGTCATCATGGCTCCCCGACTGAAAGTATCTGGATTAACTCGAGTCGTTGCAGCGCAAATAACTATTGATGAATCAACAGCGGTTGCATTGGGCCAGGAGCCCCGGGGCATCGACGCGATGCGCAAAGGCTTCTGGTACACAGGCATTGGCGTATTCGTATTCTGGAACCTTTTCACACTTGCAGGTGCGCTAGGTGCGCAAGCAATGGGCGATATCCGCGCCTTTGGTCTTGATTCAGCCGTTCCCGCAGCATTCTTGGGATTGGTATGGCCACGATTAACAGGAAAGTTTGAGCGCATTTTGGCTATTGGTTGTGCAATCTTTGCATTCGCTATGACGCCGATTTTGCCTGCAGGTCTTCCCATCATCGCAACTGCATTTATTGCAATAGCAGTTGGATTGAAGCGATGAGCACCCAGACAATGAATACCTTGTGGATTGCAACCATCGGAACGAGTGTGATTGCTTTTGCACTCAAGTACTCAGGCCACTCTGTTCCAGAACGCTGGCTTTCACACCCAAAGATTCAACGCATCAACGCACTTATTCCGATTGCATTGCTAAGTGCACTAGTTGCCGTTCAATCATTTTCTGAAAAGTCACAGTTGATGATTGACCAACGACTAGTTGGCTTATCTGTTGCAATAATCGCGCTATTTCTCAAAGCGCCATTTCCAGTCGTCGTACTCTCAGCTGCAATTTCATCTGCAGCTGTTTATCGCTGGCTTTAGATAATCCCCAAGGCTACAAGCTTTGCCTTTAGATCATTATCTGATGGCTCCGTTAGGTGAGTACCATCAGAGAAAACAATCACTGGAATTGACTTAGCTCCACCGTTAATTTCGATGACCTTGTCAGCGGCAGATAAATCTGAATCTGTGTCAATCAATGTGTATTCGACATTAAGCTCTTCAAATAAGCGCTTTGAGCGTCGGCAATCTCCGCACCAATCAGCGCCGTACATTGTGATTTGATCTTTTGACATGAGTTGCCCCTTACATGAACTTGTCTAGGCCATGGATTAGGCCTGGGTGATTGATTATTTTTCTAACTCCAAGAATAACTCCTGGCATAAATCCTGCACGGTCAATTGAATCGTGGCGAATCGTTAAGGTCTCCCCTAATCCACCAAACAAGACCTCCTGATGTGCAACTAATCCACGAGCACGTACTGAGTGCACAGGAATATCTCCTACTAATGCGCCACGTGCACCCTCTATTGATGTTGTGGTTGCATCTGGCATCGCCCCAAGACCGGCCTCTTTGCGGGCCGCAGTCATTAACTCTGCGGTGCGGGCTGCAGTACCTGATGGCGCATCAACCTTTGCAGGGTGGTGAAGCTCAATAATTTCAGCAGATTCGAAGTACTTAGCTGCCTTTGCTGCAAACTCCATCATTAAAACTGCGCCTATTGCAAAGTTAGGGGCGATTAATACGCCCACCGTTGGATTTGCAGCGAGCCAACCCTTAACTGTTGCAAGCTTTGCATCATCAAAACCTGTTGTGCCAACAACAACGTTAATTCCATTGTTGATCAAAAATTCTAGGTTTATCATCACGCTATCTGGAGTCGTGAAATCAACAACTACTTGTGCTCCAGAATCCTTGAGTTGATCAATTGAGTCACCTAAATCAAGTGCTGCAACGAGTGCTAAGCCATCAGTTGCCTCAACAGCCTTAACGACTTCAGAGCCCATACGTCCGCGAGCACCTAGCACTGCAACATTTATCATGCGCTTAACACCTTCTCAAATTTGGACTCAGACTTGAACGGGCCTACGAGAGCAAGCGTAGGCGTTTTTGTTAAGAAGTCGCTGGCAATTTCCTTGATGTCTGTCGAATTGACCGCTGAAATTGCCTTCAAGATTTCGTCGAACCCCATGATGTGGCCATACACAATCTCGTTTTTACCGATGCGGCTCATGCGTGAGCCTGAATCTTCTTGGCTCAAAACCAGTGATCCTCGAACCGCGCCCTTAGCCCGTTCGATTTCTTCATGAGACATCCCATGATCGGCAACATCTGCCAATACTTCACGAATGATTTCGACAACTTCAATTGCCTTTGCTGGATTACATCCTGCATAAAATCCTATTTGACCACTGCCTGCAAACTGCTGGGCGTATGCATAAACAGAGTATGCAAGTCCGCGCTTTTCGCGAATCTCTTGGAACAAACGTGAAGACATTCCGCCACCAAGGGCTGATGCCAAAATTCCCATTGCAAAGCGTCGATCATCGTGACGGGCAACGCCTTCCATCCCATAAAACATATGAGCTTGCTCGGTTGGTCGGGTAATCAAGCCAACAGATTGCTGCACACTTTTCTTAACCGGAGTACTCGGGCGAATAACTGGTGCGCCCATCACATCTAGGAAGCCATCCTTAGAAAGTGCGGCTTCAACAATTGCCACAACTTTTTTATGCTTAATATTTCCCGCAACAGCAACAACTAAATCCTGTGGCAGATAACGCTTCTTGTAGTAACTAAAGACAGCATTTCTTGACATCGATTTGATCGAATCAATAGTTCCTAGAATTGGGCGACCAAGTGGTGTATCCCCGTAACATGTTTCGGCATATAAGTCATGCACTAAATCGCTGGGATCATCATCTCGCATAGCAATTTCTTCTAAAACGACTTTGCGTTCAGCATCAACATCTAGTGCTGTAACAACTGAAGAGGTAATCAAGTCTGAAACCACATCAATTGCCATAGGCAAATCTGTGTCAATTACGCGCGCATAGAAACAGGTGTATTCCTTGCTGGTGAAGGCGTTCATCTCGCCACCAACAGATTCAATCGATGATGAAATTTCTAAGGCTGTGCGACGTTTAGTTCCTTTAAACAGTAAATGCTCTAGAAAGTGAGAAGCCCCAGCAACGGCCGGGGTTTCATCACGAGATCCAACATTTACCCAAATACCAATTGCGGCGCTGCGTACCGAAGGGACTTCTTCAGTAACGATACGCAGACCGCTAGGTAAAACTGAACGACGAACGCTCATTTATTCAGCTGAACCAGTTGTTCCATCTTCAAGCACAGGAACCAAAGACAACTTGCCCTTTGGATCAATCTCGCCGATTTCAACTTGGATCTTGTCGCCAACCTTCATAACCTCTTCAAGGTTTTCAATGCGCTTTCCACCATGCATCTTACGAATCTGAGATACGTGGAGCAGGCCATCTTTACCTGGCATCAATGAAATGAATGCACCGAATGCAGCAAGCTTCACAACGGTACCTAAGTAACGCTCGCCAACCTCTGGCATTTGTGGGTTTGCAATTGCATTGATCTGTGCGCGAGCAGCTTCAGCTGAAGGTCCATCGGTTGCACCGATATAGATGGTTCCGTCATCTTCAATTGAGATATCTGCGCCAGTTTCTTCTTGAATCTGGTTAATAATCTTGCCCTTAGGCCCGATAACTGCACCAATCTGATCCACTGGAATCTTCACAGAAATAATGCGAGGAGCATATGGGCTCATCTCATCTGGTGCATCGATTGCTTCATTCATGACATCTAGAATCGCAAGACGCGCTTCCTTAGCCTGCAATAGTGCACCTGCAAGAACAGATGCTGGAATTCCATCAAGCTTTGTATCTAGCTGTAGCGCTGTAACAAAGTCCTTGGTTCCCGCAACCTTAAAGTCCATATCTCCGAATGCATCTTCTGCACCCAAGATATCTGTCAAAGCAACGTATTCAACCTTGCCATCAACATCATCTGAAATTAGACCCATCGCAATACCTGCAACTGGTGCGCGTAGTGGAACACCTGCGTTAAATAGTGCAAGTGTTGATGCACATACTGAACCCATAGATGTTGAACCATTTGAACCAAGTGCCTCAGAAACCTGACGGATTGCGTAAGGGAACTCTTCACGTGATGGAAGTACTGGAATCAAGGCACGCTCAGCAAGTGCACCGTGGCCGATTTCGCGACGCTTTGGTGTACCAACACGACCTGTTTCACCAGTTGAATATGGTGGGAAGTTGTAGTTGTGCATATAACGCTTGTGATTTTCAGGATTCAACGTATCTAGCTGTTGCTCCATCTTGAGCATGTTAAGAGTTGTGATTCCAAGAATCTGTGTCTCTCCGCGCTCGAAGATTGCTGAACCGTGTACGCGAGGAATAACTTCTACCTCTGCAGATAACGCACGGATATCGCGGAGTCCGCGACCATCAATACGAATCTTGTCGCGTAATACGCGCTGACGTACAAGCTTCTTCGTCAATGAACGGAATGCTGCAGGAACTTCCTTTTCGCGACCTTCAAAATTAGCGCTTACAGATTCCTTAACAGCTGCACTGATCTCATCGATCTTTGTCTCACGCTCTTGCTTACCAACAATAGTTAGCGCCTTTGCAAGATCATCTTTTCCAGCCTTTTCAACAGCTGCAAATACATCATCTTGGTAATCCAAGAAGACTGGGAAATCTGCAGTTGGCTTTGCGGCAACCTTTGCAAGCTTTGCTTGTGCATCACAGAGAATCTTGATGAACGGCTTTGCAGCATCTAGGCCCTGAGCAACAACTTCTTCATTCGGAGTTGGTGCGCCACCCTTGATTAATTCAATTGTGCGAGAAGTCGCTTCTGCTTCAACCATCATGATTGCAACATCGCCATCATCACTAACGCGACCAGCAACAACCATGTCAAAGACTGCGTTAGCAACCTGTGAATGGTTAGGGAATGCAACCCACTGACCATCAATCAAAGCAACGCGAACGCCACCGATTGGACCAGAGAAAGGAAGACCTGCAAGTTGTGTAGAAATTGATGCAGCGTTGATGGCAATAACGTCATACATATGATCTGGATCTAGTGCCATTACTGTCACAACGATCTGAACTTCGTTACGAAGTCCCTTCACAAATGATGGACGTAGTGGACGGTCGATCAAACGGCAAGTAAGAATCGCATCTTCTGATGGACGACCTTCACGACGGAAGAATGATCCTGGAATACGACCAACTGCATACATCTTCTCTTCAACATCAACTGTTAAAGGAAAGAAATCAAATTGATCCTTTGGAGTTTTTGATGCAGTTGTTGCTGAGAAGATCATTGTTTGATCATCTAGATAAACTGCTGCAGCTCCTGCTGCTTGGCGCGCTAGGCGTCCTGTTTCAAAACGAATTTCTCGTTTTCCGAATTTTCCGTTATCAATAATTGCAACGGCTGACTGAACCTCTTGACCCTCCATGGGTCCTCCTCTTTGTAGATTGAAAAGCGCGACAAAATTATCGTGCTTTGTTATCTGCCAAGAGAATGAATCTTCGATCGAAGTTCACGCGCTTTTAATCTCTAGCGCGGAAACCACTACCGAGGACCATTGCTCTACGGCAGATTGTGTTTACTTAATTAGCGGCGAATACCGAGCTTCTCGATAATTGCGCGGTAACGATTGATGTCTGTCTTTGCCAAGTACTGAAGAATGCGGCGACGACGTCCAACTAGCAACAAAAGACCACGACGGTTGTGGTGATCATGTGGGTTAGTCTTCAAGTGATCTGTGATTTGTTCAATACGCTTTGAAAGAAGAGCGACCTGAGCTTCAGGTGATCCTGTGTCAGTAGGAGTAGAACCGTACTGAGCAATAATTTCTTTCGTTAGTTCTGGTGTTAATGCCATTTCTTGTTCTCCTTGTTTACTGAGCACGAGGCTCTTTCGGTTTGATTCACGAAAGATTCGCTATCTCGACTGAAGGGCTAGGCTACCAGCGAGCCTATGAATAGGTGAAATCGGGTGGATTTGCCCGCTTAGAGCTCGGTCAATCTACGGGCTTCGGCACAATCCTTAGCCATTTGTTCAAGCAACGGCTCAAGACCATCAAATTTCAAAGTCTCTCGAAGTCTCCAACCAAATTCGATGGTTGCCGGCTTTGTATACAAATCCAAACCCACTTGATCAAGTGCATATGCCTCAACCTGACGCCCACGAACTCCTTCAAAGGTTGGATTTGTACCAATTGAAATTGCTGCAGGCCAACGATCAATTCCAACTGTTAACCATCCTGCATACACACCATCTGCTGGAATTGTTTGGCCATCTATGTTTCCAAGGTTTGCAGTTGGATATCCAATTTCACGTCCACGTTTTTCACCATGAACAACAATGCCATCTAGGCGGTGGGGACGAGTCAACATCTCTCTGGCACTTTCAACATCGCCGTTAACTATTGCAGAGCGAATACGAGTTGAAGATATTGCTTCTTCTGCATTTGACTGTAAATCCAAAACAATAGTTTTAAACTCAGAGTGAGCAGCCAGTGTGGTTACGTTGCCCGCAGCCTTAAAGCCATATGTAAAGTTCTGACCAACAATAACTGTGCTTGCTTTGAGTTGTTCGACTAAAACCTTATTGACGAACTCCTCAGGAGCCATTGCAGCAAACTCCTTGGTGAACTTGATTACCGCAACCTGATCAGCGTTATGAATCTTTAGTAGCTCAATCTTGTCGCTCAAAATGGTCAGCAATGTTGGAGCCCGTTCAGGTGCAAAAATAGATACCGGGTGTGGATCAAAGGTCAGCGCAACAATCTTTTCATCGCCAGCTATTTCTTTGGCACGGTTAAGAATTTGCTGGTGTCCTTTGTGGACTCCATCAAAGTTGCCTATAACGACGATGCTCATAAGCCCATTGTCTCAGAATTAATTAGCTGCCGCGAATACAGCAATTGGCTTGGCTTTACCATCGACGTTATGTAGCAGGGCGATTAATTCATTCGTTGCAGAAATTCCTGCATAAATTTGTTGACCGGCATTAGCAGTCAGTGTGCGCCCAAAGGATAGCTCGAGCTTTTCATCCAACCCAATCTCTCGAACAGGAAATGTTGCTCGTGCAACATCTGCCAAATCCAAGGTTGAAAACTCACCCTTCTTTAACTGCGCCAAGGTAACTGCTCTATCTAAACCAAAGCCTGCAACGCGAGAACGACGCAATGAGTTGAGATGTCCCCCAACGCCTAATGCATCACCGCAATCGCGGGCAATGGCGCGAATAAATGTTCCAGAGGAGCATGTCACTTCAATATCGATTTCAATACCCTTTTCAAGCCTACGAATTACAAGAACATCTAATTGCGTAATTGTGACTTCACGAGTTGGCAAAACAACTTCTTCACCTGATCGAACTCGATCATAAGCACGTTCTCCATCAATTTTTACGGCAGAGACTGAACTTGGTCGTTGCATGATTGTGCCGCGCATTTTCGATAACTCATCAATAATCTGACCATCTGTAATTGCAGAAGTATCTGCCGTGCTAATTACTTCACCTTCAACATCATCGGTAATTGTTGCAGCACCTAACACCACGGTTGCTTGATAGCACTTGTCGCCATCTGTGATGTATTGCAAGAGGCGAGTTCCGTTGTTAAATCCTAAGACCAGGATTCCGGTTGCCATTGGGTCAAGGGTTCCTGCGTGACCAACTTTGCGTGTGCCAAGTGCTTTGCGTGCAATAGCAACCACATCGTGGCTTGTCATGCCTGGCTCTTTATCTACAACCAGAAAACCGTGCTCGTGCACTATGTGCGTCGCTACTCTTCTTCGATTACACGTGGAGCTTTGTAAGGATCTTCTCCCCCGGCATAACTGGCATTCTTTCGAAGCTCTGCAACTTGTGCATCTTGCTCGTGAACCTTTGCAAGCAAAGAATCAAGAGCAAGGGCGCTTTCAGGCAAACCATCTTCAAAGAATTCAATGCTGGGTGTAATGCGAAGTCCTAATTCGCGGCCAAGTGCAGAACGAATGGCACCCTTAGCACTCTCTAGAGCCGCCGCAGTTGCTGCGCGCTCATCTAAACCACCAAGGACTGTGTAGAAAACAGATGCTTGCTGAAGATCGCCAGTAACGCGCGCATCGGTAACAGTTACAAAACCTAGACGCGGATCTTTAATCTTTGTCTCAAGTAGGTTTGCAACTACTACCTTAATGCGGTCGGCGACCTTCAGTGTGCGATGTGATTGACCCATTGCTTATGCTCGCTTTTTCTCAACCATCTCAAAGCACTGAACGATGTCGCCTTGTGCGATCTCCTTCATGTTGCCAAGGCCAATACCGCACTCAAATCCTTCACGGACTTCAGTGGCATCATCCTTGAATCGCTTGAGCGAATCAATTGTGAGGTTATCAACCAAGACTGTTCCGTTACGCAAAATACGTGCCTTTGCATTACGACGGATGATTCCATCCTTAACAATGGAACCAGCGATGTTTCCAGCCTTTGAAGACTTGAAGATTTCACGAACTTCGGCGCTACCGATGATTGATTCTTCGTACTCTGGCTTGAGCATGCCCTTAAGGGAAAGCTCAATCTCTTCAATTGCGTTATAGATAACTGAGTAGAAACGAACTTCCACGCCTTCTTGATCCGCATAAATTGCAGTTTGTGGCTCAGGCTTAACGTTAAAGCCAATCACAACTGCAGTTGAGGCAGATGCCAAGGTGATGTCGCTCTTGGTAATTGCACCAACACCGCGGTGAATAACGCGAAGATCAACTTCTGCGCCAACATCCAACTGCATCAATGCATCTTCTAGTGCTTCAACAGAACCAGAAACGTCACCCTTAAGAATGAGGTTCAGTGTTGAAATCTTGGACTGCTCCATGAAGTCTTCCAGTGAAACCTTCTTACGAGCCTTAGCAAGTTGTGCGTTACGTTCTGCAGCCTGTCGCTTTTCAGCAATCTGACGCGCAGTACGGTCTTCATCAGCAACAAGGAAGGTATCGCCAGCACTTGGAACAGAAGTAAATCCAAGAACCTGAACTGGACGAGAAGGACCAGCAGTTGCAACGTTATCGCCGTTTTCATCCAACATCGCACGAACACGACCAAATGCACTACCGGCAACGATTGCATCACCGATCTTTAGCGTTCCGCGCTGAACTAAAACAGTTGCAACTGGACCACGACCACGGTCAAGGTGCGCTTCAATAGCAACACCACGAGCATCATCTTCGGCAATTGCGCGAAGATCAATTGCAGCATCTGCTGTTAGTAAAATTGAATCGATCAACTGATCAATTCCAATACCAGCCTTTGCGGAGACGTTTACGAAGATTGTGTCTCCACCGTACTCCTCTGCGATCAAGTTGTACTCGGTTAGCTGTTGGCGAACCTTGTCTGGGTTTGCACCCTCTTTATCAACCTTGTTAACAGCAACCACAATTGGAACATCGGCTGCTTGTGCGTGATTTAGAGCTTCAATTGTCTGAGGCATGATTCCATCATCTGCGGCAACAACTAGTACAGCGATGTCAGTTACCTTGGCACCACGAGCACGCATAGCGGTAAACGCTTCGTGACCTGGTGTATCAATAAATGTAATCGCGCGATTAGTGCCCTCATGATCATGGTGAATTTGGTAGGCACCGATGTGCTGGGTAATGCCGCCTGCTTCACCCTTCATAACTTCAGATTTACGAATCGCATCTAGAAGAGAAGTCTTACCGTGATCAACGTGACCCATAACAGTTACCACTGGTGGACGTGCAACCAGTGACTCTGGATCTAAATCATCAAGTTCGCCAGCTAAGTCGATGTCGAAGTCTTGTAGTAACTCACGATCTTCATCTTCAGGGCTAACGATTTCAATGTTATAACCGAGTTGAACACCAAGAATTTCAAAGGTATCTGCATCGACTGATTGTGTTGCTGTAACCATTTCACCTAAGTGGAATAGTGCTGCAACTAACGCTGCTGGATCTGCACCAATCTTGTCTGCGAAATCTGCCAATGAAGCTCCGCGACGCATACGAATAGGCGTCTTGCCATCACCGTGAGGAACAACTGCGCCACCAAGTTGTGGTGCCTGCATATTGTCGAACTCATCGCGTAATGCCTTACGTGACTTTTGTTTACGACCAGATTTCTTACTTGCATTCTTTCCGAATGCTCCGCCTGCGCCACCGCGTTGTGGTGGACGACCGCCACCTGGACGTTGCGGACCACCAGCAGGTGCACCACCAGTACCTGGTGTATTTGATTTATAAGGAGATGATGATGGTGCGCCACCAGTACGTGGTGGAAAACCTGAACCAGTAGTAGGTCCACCTGATGCAGGTCGTGCTCCACCTGGACGTGCTGCAAATCCTGGACGAACAGAACCTGGACGAGACCCCGCCATTCCTGGACGAGGAGCACTGCCTTGTGAGCCTTGAGGTCTCTGTGGTGGACGTGGAACTACACCACCTGTTGAAAATGGATTATTCCCTGGACGAGGTGGACGTGGAACTACACCACCTGTTGAAAATGGATTGTTACCTGGACGAGGTGCAGGTGCTGATGGAGCTGCAGGTGCTGCGCCATCTGTTGCACGGTCTGCGGCGCGATCTGCTGCCTCGTGCTTTGCAGCTTCTTCTTTGTTGGCAATCGCTTTTGCTTGTTCAAGCTTGAGCGCTTCAATATCAACGCCAAGTTCAGCGGCAAGTTCAGCGGCTTGTTCAGCACTAACTTCACCCTTTGGCTTTGCCGCAGCTTTCTTGGCAGCAGCCTTTTTGACGGGTTTCTTTTCCTCGACCGGTTTTGCATCGGGATACATTTCGATCAACTTGCGGACAACTGGTGCCTCTACTGTTGATGATGCTGAGCGAACAAACTCGCCCATTTCTTGGAGTTTTGCAAGAACAACCTTGCTCTCCATACCGAGTTGTTTTGCCAACTCATGTACGCGGACCTTTGACACATTTCTCCTGTCTTGGCCCGCATTTTCTCAAATGCAAGCCTTAGTTGAACGACCTCATAGTTCTAACGAGCTCATTTGAGTTTCATATCTTTCATATCCATTCGTTGTAAGTAATTAACCGAACTAGCTTTCAAGAAACTTCAGAAGTTCCGATACATCGATCGCCTCATCTTGCTGCTCCTTATTTAATTTAAGGGCAAAACGAAAAGCGCCTCGACTTATCGCACCTTCTGCACATTTCTTGTGAAGCCAAGCGCCCCGACCTGGAGCACCGCCTTTGATATCAGGAACTAACTTCCCATCAATCAAAACCACCCGAATCAATGCTGCTGGGTTCGCCTTCTTTCGGCAGCCAATGCAGCTACGTACCGGAAAACTTGAATCCAACTGGCTCATGGTATCCAACTAGAGCCCTCCAGTCATAATCTGGTAATTGGTCATAATGCTGCGTCTGTGGCAGCGGGAACAACTGTGTCTGGGTGAATATCAATACGCCAGCCAGTCAATCGCGCAGCCAGGCGAGCGTTCTGTCCATCTTTTCCAATGGCCAATGAGAGCTGGTAATCCGGAACAATCACCTTTGCGCTGCGTGTTGAAAGATCGGTGATTTCAACTGAACTGACCTTTGCAGGAGCAAGTGCTGCTGCAACAAATTCTGCCGGATCTTCAGACCAATCAACAATGTCAATCTTTTCTCCGTGCAGTTCATCCATAACGGCGCGTGCTCGTGAACCCATGGGACCAATCAACGAACCCTTTGGACTAACACCGGCGCGATGAGTTTTAACCGCAAGTTTTGTTCTGTGTCCTGCTTCGCGTGCAACAGCCATGATTTCAACGATGCGATCATTAATCTCTGGAACTTCAAAAGCAAATAACTGTTTCACCAGTGCTGGGTGAGAGCGGGATAACATGATTTCAGGTCCCTTTAACCCTTGCTTCACTTCAACTACAAAACACTTAATACGGTCTCCGTGGTTATACACCTCGCCCGGTACTTGCTCCTGTGGTGGGATGCGTCCCTCAACGCGACCAAGGTTGACGTTAATCATCTTGGGATCGCGTCCTTGCTGCACAACACCAGAAATAACATCTCCAACAGATGCTGTGAACTCTCCAACAATTTCTGCATCGTTGGTCTCGCGCATTTTTAACTTAATTATCTGGCGCGCAGTCGATGTTGCAACACGTGAAAACCCATCAGGTGAATCAACTTCTTCACTAATACGAGTTCCATCTTCACCAAAGATTGGAACCAGGATAGAAATCTCACCAGTCTCACGATCCAAATGAGCTCTAGCGTGGCGCTTGGCTGTATCTGTTTGGTTATATGCACCAAGAACTGCAACCTCGATCGCATAAATAAGATCTTCGAGATGAATATCTTTTTCTGTTGTAAGGGCAGCCAAAGCCGACATCTCTACATGCATTAGATCTCATCCTTACGATTGAATTCGATCTCAACGTTTGCACGCTTGATATCTGCAAATGCAACTTCATGAGTCTTCATTCGACCCTTGATGTTCTCAACCAAAATTGCTCGGACTTCATCAAACTCAGTTAGACGACCTGAAACCTCAGTATCGTCATTGAGCGTTACCTTAACAATGCGAGTTAGATTCTTCGTCCAGTGACGAGGCAAAGTGAGAGGACGCTCGATACCAGGTGATGTGACTTCAAGGGTAAATGCTTCAGACAATAATGGTGATTCATCAAGAATTGCTGAAATTTCACGGCTAACAACTGTCACTTCATCAAGGCTAAGTGGGGCAACTCCGTCGATCATGCAGGTAACAATGCGGTGATTACCAGGATTGCTTGTAAAGACATCTTCTAGAAAGAATCCCGCGTTTTCTACAGCAGGGCGAATTGCATCGGCGATTGAATCCTTAAGGGCCATCACATTCTTCTTTCTATTAAGTTGTTCCCTAATTGTAACGCGAACAATTAGAAGGTTGCAATTCCTACTTTAACGATCAATGCAACAGTAACTAGCAAGAAGACTTTGCGCACCAAAGTGGAGCCACCCTTGATAGCCAGACGCGCTCCAATGACTGCGCCTGTTATATTTGCAATTCCAAGGATGATGCCAATCTGCCAAAGAACCGCGCCGTTTATTCCAAAAACCATAATTGCCCCAACATTGGTTGCAACGTTGACCACCTTGGCAATTGCAGAAGCGGTGATAAAGGCATATCCAAGAGATGCAACAAGAATGAGCATCAAGAAGGACCCAGTTCCTGGCCCAAAAACTCCATCATAAAAACCAATAAGTACTCCCGCAATTGCAGCAATTTGCACTCTGCGTTTTGGTAGGTGACGCAGGTTTTCAAACTTACCTAAATCAGGTTTAAACCAGGTGTAAACGGCAACGATAATAAGTAGCACCAAAACCATCGGCCGCATACTGCTCGTCGGGATCTTGGAAGCTAGAACTGCTCCCCCTGCAGAGCCCAAGAATGCTGGCAATCCCATTGCGATCAAAATCTTTGGATCAGGCTTGATCTGCTTTCTATAAAGTGCAGCTGCCGTTGTCGTTCCAAATACTGCCGATAATTTGTTGGTACCAAGCACCACTGCAGTTTCAGACTTTGGTAAGCCAATCAGCAATGCAGGAAGTTGAATTAAACCTCCACCGCCTGCAATGGAATCAATAAAGCCAGCGAAAAAAGATGCTGCTAATAGAAAAAGTGCTGTTGCAAGCGTTAAATCCTGAAACACAATTACTTAAGTAGCTCTGCGATCGAAGTTACCGCATTTACAAGTGCAACCTCTTTTTTGTCACCACTCTTGCGCACTCGAACTTCGACATTTCCTTCAGCCAACGCTTTACCGACAACTACAATTATTGGATTGCCAATCAACTCTGCATCTTTGAATTTCACGCCAGGGCTGGCATCACGACGATCGTCCAACATAACTGAAATTCCCCGTGCCTCAAGATCGGTACCTAGCTTTAGCGCTGTTTCAAATAACAGGTCATCTTTACCTGCAGCAACAATATGCACCTTGGCTGGGGCTAACTCTGCTGGCCAATTAAGCCCGATTTCATCATGAGTTTGCTCAGCAATTGCAGCAACTGCGCGAGTTACACCAATTCCATAGGAGCCCATAGTCACAATCTGCGACTTACCGTTTTGATCAAGAACTGTCAGATTTAGCGCCTCTGCATACTTGCGACCAAGTTGGAAGATATGACCGATCTCGATTGCGCGATCAATAACAATAGGTGTTGCACACTCTGGACATGCATCTCCTGCTCGCACTTCGGCAGCCTCAACATATGCATCAGGTGTGAAATCGCGACCGTTAACTACATTTCTTGCATGACGATCCTTTTTATTGGCACCAGTTACCCATGAAGTGCCAGGTGCCACATGTGGATCTGCATAAACAGTAATTCCAGATTTCTTTGCATCCTGTGGTCCGATGTATCCCTTAACTAGACCAGGGAACTTTGCAAAGTCTGCATCTTCAAAGACACGAAGCTCGTGTACACCACCAAGGTTTTCTTGGAAACGCTTTAAATCAACTTCGCGATCTCCAGGTACTAATACGCAAACAGCCTTGTTATCTGCCATCAGCATCACATTCTTTAGTGTGTTGGCCCCAGTAAATCCCCCACCAAACTTTGCATTAAGAAGCTCAACTAAAGAATCAATAGTTGGCGTATTTGGTGAATCAAAATCCTCTAGCGCGGGAGTTTTTGAAAAATCCTCAGCATCCACCTTCGTGACCATCGCTTCAACATTTGCGGCAAATCCACACTTAGGACACAAGACATATGTGTCTTCACCTGTTGAACAAGGAGCAAGGAATTCTTCTGACTTAGATCCACCCATAGCACCTGAAACAGCCTTAACAATTTTATAGTTCATACCAAGGCGATCAAATGTTTTTACATATGCTTCGCGATGTTCTTGGTATGAGACTTCAAGTCCAGCATCATCGCTATCAAATGAGTATGAGTCTTTCATGACAAACTCGCGGCCTCGGATAATCCCGCTACGTGGTCGGGCTTCATCGCGGAACTTTGTTCCGATCTGGTAAATACTAAGTGGCAAATCTTTATAGGACGAGTACTCGCCTTTGACCATCAAAGTAAACATCTCTTCGTGGGTTGGACCTAGTAGGTAATCCCCGCCTTTGCGATCTTGCAATCTAAACAACGCTGGCCCGTACTCTTCCCAACGATTAGTAGTTTCATATGCATCACGTGGAAGAAGTGATGGAAAGTTAACTTCTTGGAATCCCGCCTTATCCATTTCTTCACGAATCACTCGTTCAACATTTCGAAGTGTTATCACGCCAAGTGGCAGCCACGAATAAATACCTGCAGCAATCCTGCGCACGTAGCCAGCCCGAACTAGCAGCTTATGACTTGGGACCTCAGCATCTGCTGGATCATCGCGAAGAGTACGCAAAAATAGCGTAGACATTTTCAACATGGACAAACCTTATCGAACATCAACTGAAGGTTGCCCTGAAGCAACTCCGGCGGCTTCCATTTCTTCTGCTAATCGCATCGCTTCTTCGATAAGAGTTTCAACAATTTGCGCTTCTGGAACAGTTTTGATGACCTGCCCCTTAACAAATATCTGTCCCTTGCCATTTCCAGAAGCAACACCAAGATCTGCTTCACGTGCTTCTCCTGGACCATTAACAACACAACCCATAACAGCCACACGCAATGGAACTGTCATTCCTTCTAAACCAGCCTGCACCTTTTCAGCCAATGTGTAAACATCAACTTGTGCACGGCCACATGATGGACATGAAACGATTTCAAGTTTGCGCTGACGCAAGTTGAGAGATTCAAGAATTGAGATTCCCACCTTTACCTCTTCAACGGGAGGCGCTGATAGTGAAACGCGGATGGTGTCTCCAATACCTTCAGCTAACAAAATACCAAATGCAGTTGCAGACTTAATTGTGCCTTGAAAGAGTGGACCAGCCTCTGTCACACCAAGGTGCAATGGGTAATCACACTTTGCAGCAAGAATTCGATATGCATTAACCATTGTTACAGGATCATGATGCTTTACAGAGATCTTAATATCTGAAAAACCATGTTCCTCAAATAAAGATGCTTCCCAGAGTGCTGATTCAGCCAAAGCCTCAGGAGTTGCTTTCCCATACTTTGCAAGTAAACGTGGATCTAAAGAACCAGCGTTAACACCAATACGAATTGGAATACCAGCATCACCTGCTGCCTTTGCAACCTCTTTAACCTTGTCATCAAATTGTTTGATGTTTCCTGGATTAACACGCACCGCGGCGCAGCCAGCATCGATTGCTGCGAAGATGTATTTAGGTTGGAAGTGAATGTCTGCAATCACTGGAATCTGCGACTTCTTAGCTATCTGCGCAAGTGCATCTGCATCATCTTGACTTGGCACAGCGACACGAACAATCTGGCAACCAGAAGCGGTTAACTCTGCAATCTGCTGCAATGTCGCATTCACATCTGCTGTAAGAGTCGTGCACATCGATTGAACTGAAACCGGAGAATCACTTCCTACGCCGACAGAACCAACCTTAAGTTGGCGAGTCTTGCGGCGAGGGTGCAGCGTTGGAGGTGGTGCACTTGGAATTCCGAGATCAACCATGGCTTTATTCTGCACTACGCAAGGTAAAAGCGGCGAATTAAAGGTTGAGGGTCACAGGATTAATGACATCTGCAACCAACAGCAGCAAGGTCAAACATGCAAGAACCACAAAAACCACCATGGTTACTGGGGTTAGCACAGTCACATCGATTTGGGCTGGTCGTGGACGACCACGCAAACGAGCAAAGAGGGCGCGGATCTCATCTGCAATTGCAACTGCCATGTGTCCGCCATCTAGTGGAAGTATTGGCAGCAGATTAAAAATTCCAACAAAGATATTAAGGCTAGCCACAATTAGAACAAAGGTAGCTAAACGCTCCATCGGAGTGAGCTTGTCGCTGCCGACAGCTTCACCAGAAACACGTGCCACGCCAACAACACCAACTAAACCATTGGCATCGCGTTCTTCACCGCGCACTGTTGCGCCCCATAGCGCTGGCACCTTTTCAGGCAACTTTGCTAGTGATTTAACGCTTTCAGTTAAGAAACTCTTAGTAACGATTGCAGAGTTCTTGAACGAAACCAACAGCCCAGAACGCTTCAAGCCAACGTCATTGACGATTCCAAGCACATATCTCTTGGTCCCATCAATATCAGTCAATCGACCAGAGGCTGCAATTGAAATCTCTTCGCCATTTCGATCAAGTACAAGTGTGAGTTCTTTTCCTTGTGACTCACGAATAACTTCAACATCTTTGTACCACTCGGTGACTTTCTTACCGTTGATAGAAAGAATCTCATCTCCTGGCTGGATTCCAGCAGCTTCGGCAGCTGAATTAGGAACTACCTCGCTGATAACTGGAAGAACTTGATTTGTTCCAATACCGGCAAAAAGTGTGAACAGCAGTAGATAACCCAAGACAAAATGCAGAAATGATCCCGCGCCTAAAACAACTAGCTTCTTTCCGGATGAGGCCTTATAGAAAGCGCGCTCTTCTTGCCCAACAGGTAGTTCATCACTAGGAGACATACCTTCGATCTTGCAGTAGCCACCTGCTGGAATGGCTTTGACTCCAAACTCAGTTTCTCCGCGCTGAACAGACCAGATTCTCTTTCCAAAGCCCACAAAAAACTCTGAAACCCACATTCCATAGTTTCGAGCGGTTATGTAATGTCCAAACTCATGGATCATTACAGAAAGCAGCAGCGCAACAATAAAGGCGAGAATTCCAAGAAGTTCCATTAATTGCCTAACGTGAGAAGTTGCTTTGAAGTATGCACGATACCGCTGACATCTTAGAAAAGCTCGATTATCTATCGAGAAGGTTCTGAGTTGGCGAATACGGTGCGCCGGAACGACGCTTTGCTATCGCACTCAAAGCTTCAAGAACTACGCGATTAGCCAAGATTGCTGTGATATCTGCAGTATCAAATGGCGGAGCAACTTCAACAATATCAATACCGACAATTGGCAATTCCAAACAGATTCGTCGAACCGCTTCCAATAACTCACGGCTTGTCATTCCACCAGGTTCTGGTGTTCCTGTTCCTGGCGCCATCCCAGGATCAACAACATCGATATCAACTGAAAGGAAGACTCCATCGCAGCCATCAACTAGAGTTGCAAAAGATTCATCGAGCACCGCTTTTAATCCACGGTGATGAATCTCAGTCATTTCATATGAGCGCATACCTTGATCGCGCATCCAATTAAGGGTTGCATCTTCTGGCCAATACCCGCGAAGACCTATCTGTAAGAAACGATCTCCTCGAACATACCCATTATTGATGAGGTTACGCATAGGAGTTCCGTGACCCACCAACGCTCCGAACTGATCTTCACCAGTATCAGCATGTGCATCAAAGTGAATCATCGAAACTTTGCCATGACCTAAGTGATTAGCAATACCTGCAACATCTGCCGATGCAATTGAATGATCTCCTCCAAGAACAACAGGGATTATTCCTGCGCGAGAGATCTTTTCTGTTGCATTGCGCAACACCTCAAGTGATGCAACTAAATCTCCACCGGGCATCATCAGATCCCCTGCATCAAAAACCTTGAGGTCCTTCAATCCATCTGTGCGCAATGCAAGGTGAGGTCTGGAGCCATCATGTGGCAGATAATCTCCCCCACGAATTGCCTGTGGACCAAACTTGGCACCTGATCTATGGGAAGTCCCGCTATCAATCGGTGCACCAACAATAATTACATCAGCACCTTTATAACTGGCTGGATCATCAAGATCACAGGCAGGAATTCCCAAAAAGGTAAAGCTAGGGCCATACATATTGCCGTGATTGGTCACTTAGAAACCTTCACCTTTTTACCAACAAATTGACCCGCAATCACAATCAGTAGCGCCAAGATAAACATGGCAGAACCAATCACATTTGCCTGAGCCGGAATACCGCGGGCAGCAGATGTATACACAAATTCAGGGAAGGTTTTCAATGTTCCTGAATTAAAATTGGTAATAATAAAGTCATCAAAAGACAAACTAAAGGCAAGTAGTGCCGCCCCTGCAATACCGGGTGCAACCAAAGGCAGGGTCACGCGGCGGAAAGTTTCTAGCTCATTTGCATAGAGATCCATCGCAGCTTGCTCTAGACGTGGATCTAGAGAGGCAATACGGGCCTTAACCGTAACCACAACAAAAGAAATACAAAACATTACGTGTGCGATAACTGTTGGCCAGAAGCCAGGGTTAATGTGAAATACCAAGAACAATGAAAGAAGTGAAGCACCCAAAACAATTTCAGGTGTTGCCATCGGCAAGAAAATCAATAAGTTGGATGAAGAGCGACCCTTAAATGCATAACGCCCGATTGCAAAGGCAATCATTGTTCCTAGAATCGTTGAGAAGATTGTTGCCAACAAACCAATCTTTATTGAGTTGCCAAGTGCCGTACACACCTCAGGAGCACCACAAGGGTTCTTCCAGTTATCTAGTGTGAAACCCTTCCAGATCAGGTTTGACTTACCTGCATCGTTAAAGGAGAAAGCAAATGTATACAAAACGGGAATGAAAAGATAAGTAAAACCAAACACCGCATAAATACGAATCAAGTTGCGACCAAACCAGCGTGATAGTCGAGCCTTTGCTGGAATCGTTGGGATCGAAGCGTCCTTTTGCTTGTTCATACCAATTCCTCCGTTCCAGCTTTTCGAATATAGATTGTGACGAGAATTAAAATTGCAGCCATTAATGTGAAGGAAAGCGCCGCAGCGGTTGGGTAGTCAACGATCTTGAAGTAGCGAGACTCAATCACATTTCCGATCATCTTGGTGTTTGGGCTTCCCAAAATGGCTGCATTTACATAGTCACCTGCTGCAGGAATGAAGGTCAACAATGTGCCTGCGACAACACCTGGCATAGACAAAGGCAGAGTGACTTTGCGGAAAGTTGTAAATCCGTTTGCGTAAAGATCTCCAGAAGCCTCCATGGTGCGCGGATCGATGCGCTCAAGGGATGCGTATAAAGGCAATGTCATAAAGGGCAAGAAGTTGTATGTCATACCCATGACTACTGCAAAAGATGTCGATGTAAGGGTGGTGCTTTGTCCAATTATTCCTATATTTCGAAGGGTCGGAACCACAAAGCCCTCTTCACCAAGTATCTGCTTCCATGCAATGGTGCGAAGTAGGAAAGAAACAAAGAACGG